>CAZOLW010000036.1:30536-52052 GCA_964580775.1 uncultured Chitinophagaceae bacterium
TTGAACGATCAGACAGAAATGAGTGGATGATCCTGGTTGCTATTTTTATTAACCTGGTGATTATATATATTGTGCTGCGTTCACTCAACCGGATTGAAAGGGCATTAGGACCTGCTGGATTAATCGCTGTACGAAAATTTTTTGGTGTAATATTGCTGGCCATTGCCGTAAAAATATTTGGAAGTAATGTAAGTGGGTTGATCAGATGATTTGGAAATTTGGAGATGGGATGATTCGGAATCAGATAAATTGTTTTCATCAGCACATTTTCAAATCAACTTATTTCCAAATTGAACTGGCCTCGTAGTACAATGGATAGTATAAGAGCCTCCGAAGCTCCAGATCCAGGTTCGATTCCTGGCGAGGCCACTGATAAAAATGCTGCTCCAAAGAGCAGCATTTTTATTTCAATACAATTTGTTTTGTATTTATTCGCATAGAAAAGCTTTATGGCAATTGAAACTGCTGGAAAAAATCCCACAATAAATTATTTGCACTGATTACCTGTGATGGAGTATCGCTGATTGGGCCACCGGGTAATCCACCGGGCCAGCCATGACCGCCATCCTGCGTTAAGTAATACTCTATGGTTACATTACCGCTGCAGGAAGACCATTTAGTAAGTTTATAATCTCCGTTATTAATAATGATCTGCGAAGGGTTGGCACAATTATTTTTTAACGACCATACATTCATTACAGAATCAAGGGGATGATAATAAACTCCTGTTAAACCAATTCCTCCCTGGTAAGGAACTTTTGTATCTAACACAGAATGCATATGCAAAACCGGAACGGGCCTTGAAGGATTGCAGGGTTGCGTTACCATCATTGTACAGCCACTTGGTGCAATGGCAGCAATTTTGTCTGGTACTTCACAGGCAAGCCTGTATGATAACATACCGCCATTTGAATGCCCTGTGGCATATACTTTCTTTGCGTTTATTTTATACGAAGCCGTTAATTTATCTATCAGCTGGGAAATAAATTTTACATCATTAATATTATTGTCTCTTGCATATTCACAACAGCCTCCTGCATTCCAGGTTCTCGCTGCAATTGGGCCTGTACTTTTTACACCCTCCGGATAAACTACAATAAAGTTTGAAGCATTTGCTTTTTCTGTAAGCTTTGATGTGGTTTCAAACTGGTTGGCATCACCTCCGCCACCATGCATGGCAATCACCAGTGAAAAACCGGACGATTCATAATAATTGGGAGGAAGGTTCAGCGTATATGTTCTTACCAATCCATCTATAGTGATGGTTTCATTAAAACGGTACACTTTAGGCGGTGCCGGGCTATTGCTTTTGCAGGCTGTAAACAAACTGATAAACAGGAAAAGAATAACTGAAACAGCAGTTGTTCTGCGCAGGAAGTTTTTCATTGAATTAGTTTTTATGCCTGGTAAGACTGGATTTCTCAGAAAACGTTTAAATGAGAAAATAATTTTGCCGGTAAGCAATAAAGTTTTCAGCATTTCTGAAGGCAATAAAAAAGCCACCTGATCCACAGGTGGCTTATATTAATGAATGAGGTTTATTCTCCTATCCAACTTTCACCGAGGTCATCGTTAGCGAACCGCCTACTGCCTTATCATTAAAAAATGAAACAGCTTCCTTACTGTTCTTCAACCCTAAGGTATACAGTAAAGGCAGATAATGTTCCGGTGTTGGAATAGAAAGCGTTGCTTCTTTTCCCAATGATTGATAATTTATCAGCTGACTATGTTGATTATTACCAATCAGTTCTTTGAATTTATCATTCATGAGCAATGCCCAGTCAAACCCATATTCCGGTTCATCTAATTTATCCCATGCAACCATGCGAAGATTATGCACCATATTACCGCTGCCAATAATCAAAATTCCTTTCTTTCGTAAACTGTACAATTCCTTTGCCAGTTCATAATGATACTGCGGGCCTTTTGTATAATCAATACTCAACTGCAATACGGGTATATCTGCTTTGGGATACATGTGACGGATGATTGTCCATGCACCATGATCCAATCCCCAATCATGATTTAATCCAACTTCTGCTGAATGAATGAGTGAAGCTGTTTCTTTTGCCAGTACAGGATTACCGGGTGCAGGATACTGAACATCAAACAACGCTTTTGGGAATCCACCAAAGTCATGAATGGTTTGTGGAAAATCCATTGCTGTGATATGTGTGCCTTTCGTAAACCAATGTGCTGAAACAACCAGCACCGCTTTTGGCGTTGGAATTTCTTTTGCCATCTGGCTCCAGCGCCGGCTGAATTCATTGTCTTCAATTCCATTCATAGGGGAACCATGACCAATAAACAGAACAGGCATCAGTTGATCCTGTTCTGTTAAGTCATCAGTAAAGCGGTTGAATGCTGCTAAACCTGTCATACCTGCTGCTCCTGTTATTAATGTTTGTATAAATTGCTTCCGTTTCATGTATGAACCCTTCTTAAAATAATACTTCCATCACATTATTCAAATACCGGACTTCATAAGTGGTACAAAAATTACCTGGTTTGATTAACGGTTACTGTAAACAACGGACAATTGCTTTTTCTGAATCAATGCATCAATTGAATATCTTCCGCTGCCGGTGATGAATAATACAACATACAGCAGTAAGAAATGAATACCGGGTTCTTTGTTGGTAAACGGATCGGCTGCATGAATCATCAATACTGCCACCAGCATGGTAATTGCTAAAGGAATCACTGCCAGTCTTGTTCCAAAACCCACCAGGATAAAAATGGAACAGACTACTTCTGCAAAAACGGTGAGGCCAAGAGCGAAGCCAGGACTCATTCCGAACAAACCCGGAAACTGAATTGGGTCTCCTGAAAATAAGGTTGCCAGTTTAGGTAATCCGTGCGACAGCATCAATGCTGCCACAGCCACTCTTGTAATCAGGATCGCCACATCTACACTTTTAGGGCTGTTTGTTACACTCAATATCTTTTTCATGTTGTTGATTTTTCTTTATTTCTTCTAAATGTTTATTGTGCAAATTCTCCGTCTGCTTTAATACTCACTTCATCACTGATCATTGGTGCAGGGAAGCCATTACCTAATGCAAAATCTGAACGCTTAATAGTACCTGTTAACTGAAAACCGGCAGTGGGTTTCTTCGACATTGGGTTTTCAATTAAACCTCTGTACTGCAGATTCATAGTAATTTCTTTGGTTATACCATGCAGTGTAAGATTACCTGTAAGTTTATAAGCATCTTTCCCTGCTTTTTTAATTGATGTGCTTTTGAATGTGAGTTCAGGATATTTGGCTGCATCAAAAAAGTCGCCGCTCTTCAGGTGATTGTTTCTTGCTTCAATACGTGTATCGATTGATGCAACTTTTGCATTCAATGCAAATACCGCATCGCTGAAATCAGGTTTGGTTGATTCGATGTTCACATCAAAATCATTAAATACACCCGATACATCTGATACACCAAGATGTGTAACTGTAAAAGTTAACTGTGAATGTGCTTTGTCGTTTTTCCATACTGTTACTGCGGTGAATGCGGTTGCCAGGAAAAATAAAGAAAGGATGATTGCTGTTTTTTTCATTGTTCTTGTTTTTTGTTTGTTACGATTGTTTGTATAAAAATTGAATTAATTGTGTAAAATCTTCCAGCCTGCATGCCAGTTATAATTGTATTTCATGGTGAGACTGATGAGTAACTGCTGCATACTCTCTAATGTTCTGCTTACAGATAACTTACCTGCATTTACAGGATTAAATCCGGCTGTACGAACCAGCTCAAGTACGGTTTGAATGGCTGCTTCATGATTCCCCGCAACAAAAGCATCTGCCTGTTTGCCATCAATCACCGGCTGCGAAAAATCGGCAGCGTATGTCGTATTAAAAGCTTTGATCACTTTTGAATCGGGCAATAATTTCTGTAATTCTTCTGCTGCACTTGTATCAGCAGCCGTCAGCAACCCATCATAGGTTGTATTGAGGGGATTAGAAATACTGATTACAATTTTCTGACTGGCTACCTGTTTAATTTTTTCTGCTATCTCTGCTTCTGCTTCATAAGGAACAGCGAGAATAATAATATCTGCTTCCCAGCTTGCTTCATAGGCACACTGAATTGTTTCAAAATCGGCAGCGGGATATTGCTCCCTGATTTCATTGCCTAAACTATTCAGCGGATCTTCTTCTCTTGAAAAAAGAAGCAACCGGTCATTGCCTTTTGACAATGCTTTGGAAATCGCCTTCCCCATATTTCCTGTGGCCCCTATTACTGCGATTGTTTTTTTCGTTTGCATATCATTGAATTTGATAGGGCAAAACTACACCCGTATCAAAGGTTCATCCAATGACATGTGATAAGAAAAAGCATTGACATATGTCAAGAAGATCAGCGGGTCATCTGCTTACGGATTCGGCTCAGCGTTTCAGGACTTACCCCTAAATAAGAAGCAATCAGGTGTTGAGGTACACGGTTAACAATCGCAGAGTATTGAGATAAAAGGCGGGAATATTTTTCTTCAGCAGGTAAACCAATGGTTCCTTCAATACGCCGCTGAAGGGCTACATAGGCATTTTGCAAAAGTATTCTTGTGTAGGTTTCATATTTGGGAACATTCTTCAGCAATGATTCATGCTGTTCATGATCAAGTAACAATAGCTCACAATCTTCCAATGCTTCAATGCTGAGACTGGAAGGTTCTTTGGTAAAAAAACTATACAGATCAGAAATCCACCAGCCTTCAAATGCAAACTGAATAACACGTTGTGTTCCTTTTGCATCGGTTGAATAAGAACATAATGCCCCTTTTTCTACAAAAGCCATCCGGTTACATACATCCCCTTCCTGTAAAAGAAATTGTTTTTTTCTCAGCTTCTTTGGTGTGAAATAATGTTTGCATAACTGCAGTTCAGCATCCGTTGCCGGCACTTTATCCTGTATACTTTTTATCAGCTGTTCAAACATAATAAACGGCAAATGAGAACATCAAATGTACAGCTTTACCGGATGAATGAACAGGGCCGGTATCTATATCATCTTCAGGCTGCTCTATTCCATTTTCTTCAATGTGAATACGGTTTTTTGCTGTCAATCATTTTCATGCTATCTTGTACATACTTCTATGATGATCGATCTTGATATATTGTTTGCCTGGGGTGCAACGTATAAAAAACTTGCCCCTGAGGAAATCCTTTTTAAGGAAGGAACCACCTGTAGCTTTTATTACCAGGTGGTAAGCGGGCAGATGCGCTGGGTGAATGTAAATGAAGAAGGAAAAGAATACCTGCAGACACTTGTAGAACCCGGTGAATGTATTGGCGAACTTCCTTTGTTTGACGGAGGTATATTTGCTGCTACCGCCATTGCCATAAAAGAAACCCATGTGCTTCGACTGCATCAATCTGTTTTTCAACAGTTATTAAAATCGCAACCGGAAATTCATTTTAAATTCAGCCGTCTATTAACACAACGCTTACGGTTCAAATTTTTTTTGCTGAAAGAAATTGCATCTCATAATCCGGAAAATATTATTACTGCCTTATTAAAATACCTGAAAGAAAAGGGAGATCATGTTTGCCCTGCCTGCAACCAGCTTAAGCTTACACGTAAACAGATAGCTGAAATGACCGGTCTCAGGGTTGAAACAGTTATCAGAGTTATGCGCAACCTGAATGAAAGGGGCTTCTTACAGATACAAAAGGGGAAAGTATATTATGGAGAAAAAAAAGAAGTTACCGGATCAATCTGTAATGCATAATTCAGGTAAAGGAAGGAGAAAAAGGAAAACTCACTGATCCGTCATTCATATCTTCAGCTTCCATTGGCTGATGTAAGATCTCTGCAAAAGCCTGCATCATCAGATGCTTTGTTTGCTTACTCCATTCAATAAATGCGTCACTTGTGTTTTTATACTGCGGAATATAGTTCAACAGAACATCAAGGTTAAACTCATCAGCATAGATACCTGCTCCTGCTTTTGCCGCATCCCTTGCATTGCACCATTGTTCAAAATGTCCTTTCACCGGAACCATTAAAACCGGTTTGCCAAAATACATGGCTTCGCAAACGCTTTCAAAACCGGCTGTTGTTACCAATGCTTTTGCATCGGCCATAAAGTGCAGAAACTTTCTGTCATCAAGAGAGTGAAAACAAAGCGTATCATCAAAACGCCATTTTCCTTTCACCGTTTTACTGTCGGTGAAGCAATGCAGTTCTGTATCAGGATGTTTTTTATGCCAGTTAATAATATCCTGCATATAACCTGCATTAAGAATATACACCAGGATATGATTACCATGAAACAATTCCTGTTCAGCAACCTCTTTACGCAAAAGCGGCGGAGTGATACTTATATTTTTATACTGTTGCTGTTGCAGCGGGTAAAAGGAAAGTGCCAGTAATTTATCTGACCCTTTTGCAGTAAGCTCTGTGTATTTTCTTATAGCATAGCTTTCTTTCTTGCTGCTGCCTTTCGGAAATTCAAACTCAGGATGCAGGTAAATAAACTGGTGTGCTATAGAAATAATTCTTGTGTTGAGTTTGTTGAACGAAGAACACAATCCAATCAGGGGTTCATAAAAATTCAGCAACAGGTCAGGCTTGTAAGTATCCACCACCTCATTGATCTGTCGTATACTTTTCCTGAACTTTCTCCATTGCAGCATGTTTTTAAAAATAGTTTTTCCCAGCTGAATACATTTGTTATTCTTATCAGTAATAAAATTCGGGCTCAGAATGTTGATGATGGGTGCTTTGATCCTTTCACGTACAAATGCCGGAATTTCTCTTCTGTTACTGCTCCCAATCATAACAGCAGCCACATGATGGCCGTTTGCAATTAACATTTCATAGGTTGCAATGGCCTGGGTTAAATGACCACGGCCTTCGCCCTGTACTGCAAAAACAAACGTATTGTTCATACGAGTTCGGGAGTTAAGTTTGAATGAAAGGGCTCTGCGTACTGACCGGGCTGAAGAATAGTTGTTGTCTGTTCTGTTTGTGTTTCTTTCAACCAGTCATTGTAATAAATAATTTTCCATTCCCCATCGGCTGTTTCAACAATGGCACTCATAGTTTCCACCCAATCGCCGCTGTTGAGATAGTGAATACTGTTCATCATTTTATCAGCCGCCTGGTGAATATGCCCGCAGATAACACCATCACATTGATTTGCTGCTGCCACTGCACACAACTGCTCTTCATAATCAGAAATAAACGAAACTGCCGATTTTACCTTTGCTTTTACAACCTGTGAAAGTGAATAATAAGGCAATCCTCTTTTAGTTCGGTAATGGTTGTAATAACGGTTGAGCCACAGCAGAAATGTATAGCCCACATCACCAAGCCTGGCCAGCCATTTCAGTTTGGTTGTAACCGTATCAAAAATATCGCCATGCACCACATAATATTTTTTTCCTGCACTTTGCAGAATGTGGTGACGTTTGATAACAAACTGTCCGAATGAAAACGGCAATATCTCATCAAGAAAATCATCATGATTCCCACGCAGGTAAATCACTTTTGTGTTATACTTGTGCATGTACTTCATAATGATTCGGAAGAAAGAGGTATGTTTCTTTTTCCACTCACCTGATTTTTTTAATTGCCAGCCATCAATGATATCGCCGTTGAGAATAAGGGTATCGCATTTATGATTGCTGAGAAAATCTACCACTTCTTTTACCCGTGAATTGCGGATACCGAGATGAATATCAGACAGGATAATTGTTTTGTAAAATGTCTTCACAGAAAAGGTTTTACAAAGGTTGAAGCCTATTGTTATCTTAAGATTACCGTTCGATTAACAAAGCATGAATTAATTGTGATGTCAATGTTAAGTAGTGCCCTTATAAGCAGATTCTTGACTGATGCATAACAGCAACGATATAATGCATATTCCTAAGGAACCATTTGTGTAAAACAGGAAATCTGAATTGATTCAGTAAAAATCAGCAAAGAAGTAATAGTATACGCACAGTACTTTCATCAATGGATCTGGCCAAACATGGCTTGCAATGATTGGCCCGGACATTATTCCTTTAGGTGAAATGAAAGAAGAGCAACAGTCTTACGGCAATCAACTTGCTGCAACCATTGCTCTTCTTCCTGGAGAGAAATTTGAAAACTCACATCAGGCAGGAAAACCTATTCAATTGCCTGCAGATGGAAAAGTTAAATCAATAACCGGTATTATTCTCCGGTAATACCCTTCCTGTTATTCTTAGCTAAATCTTTTCTGAGTAAGTATGATTTGCTTTTGACTTCACCTTTACAATCAGGTGTTAACAGATACAGAAAAACAATAAGCTATTCAGCAGGTTTAGCCTTTACAGTCTTTTTCGGAGTACCTTTTTTCGGGGCTTTTACCTTACCCACAGCTGGTTTGGCACTTGCTGCAGCTTTAGTGTGATGTACAATAAAATCACTAAGTATGCTGCTTGCTTCCTTCATCTTTTTGGCAAACTTTTTACCATTGTCAATATTCTTATACTCCTTCATTGCAGCTTCAATTTTTGCAAGCACACTCTTTTTTGTTTCCTTTTTGGACACTTTCTCTTTGTTCATGATTTAATAACAATTTATTAATATGAAAGTATCAATAAAATTAGTCATTGAATGTTAAGTTTTCAACCAATCCTATCATGTACAAATGAAATCCCCTTTATAAGCCCTTTACAATTTCTTCAGCCAACCCAAAACTCAAAGTCATCCCTGCACCACCCAATCCATTCACTACATAAACTCCTGCTTCAGGTGAAAAGAACAATTCCGTATCACCATTTGTGAGCTTTGGATAAATGCCATTCCATGTTTGAATAATAGTCCAGTCTTTAAACGCAGCAAACTTTTTCAGGTAATCAAGAATTAACTGATTAATAAATGCCTTGTCAAACGGATCATGTGTGTTTCCATACTCATGTGAATCACCAATGGTCAGTTCGCCTGCTGCATTTTGTGAAACCATTACATGAATACCCCAATCCTGGTAAGTACTCATTTCTTCTGCATAAAAAGCTTTAAGCTGAGGCAATGACGGAGCTGCCTTAAAACTATTGTAATGGGTAAGTGATAAACCACCGCATAAAGCCGAACCAATACGCCATTCGTTTGACTGTGCAGCAATCCTCATCATCTGGAGTTTACATTTTGTCAGCGGATAAGCTGCAAAATTTTCAGGGTATAATGTTTCAAAATCTGCACCGCTGCAAATGAAAATTACTTCTGCTTCATAATCTTCGTCATTACCAATATAAACAGTGTTTTCAGAAATATAACTTACACAACGGTTCCAGAAAAATTCAACAGCATATTTTTCTTCGAGGTAGCCGGGCAATGCAGCAATTGCTTCTCTTGGATCAACAATCAATTCGTCTGCACTGTATAATCCACCAAGCAAATTTGTTTGCACAACAGCCTCTGTTTGTTCTGCTATTTGTGCAGCTGATAATAATTTTACGGGACGATCAGTTTTAAACTCTTCGTACAGTTCCTGTAAAACGGCCCATTCAATTTCATTATGTGCCACATGCAAACTGCCAACAGGGTCGCTCCAGAATGCACCACTCTTTGAAATTTCTTCCCAAATACTTCTGCTGCGTAAAGCTCTTTCATACAATAAACCGTCGGGCTGTCCTACTGGCCAAACCATTCCAAAATTCCGAACAGATGCACCGGTTGCTTTATCGCCCCGTTCAAATACCTGTACAGCAAAACCTTTCACTGCCAATGCTCTTGCAGTAGCCAAACCAACAATACCTGCACCAATAATAATTGCTTTACGCTTGTCCATAATACGGTGACTTTAGTCGATTATATTTCTGATTAAAATAAGAAAGTGAAACAATGGTTCCTGTAATTCCTACCACTGCGGAAAACAAAGCAGCTCCTGAATAAAAAGATGACCAGTTTGTTTCGATAATAAATAATTCTTTTCCCAGCATAACAAGCATGGCACCGAAATAACCAAATGCATCGGCTGTATACATTAAAAACCCTGCATTTCCATTGATTCGGAAAGCTGCAATCATGCGTTCAAAAAAAATACAGTTGAAAGGAATATAAGCCATGTACAATCCCAGGCCAACAAGCTGCATCCATAATGCACCATCTAATAAATCAATACGGTAAAGAAGAGATGAAATTCCTGTCAACAGAAATCCTATAAAAATCAACAAATGAATTAAGCGGAAAGCCTGGATATTTCGTTTCACTATCACCAGCAAACTCACCAGCACCAGCACAACCACTGATGTGATTGTTTCTGTCTTCATAAAAATGCTGTAGTCATTTCCATATCCAAGATCCGTCCAGATATTGGTCATAAAATTATCCCGCAGGTCACGGATGATGGTGAGAAAAACATAAGTAACCGTTATCACAAAAATTCCTGCACCAAATACTCCAAGTACTTTTTTTCTGTCGTCCCTGCTCATGCTTACCCGTTCTGTTCTCAGTTCAACATCAGTTGCATCAGGTGAAGGAATTTTTTCAAGTAAATAAATTAACAATGCAAGCGGTAATGCAAAAACCAATCCTGTAAAAAAAGGCATCCACTGCTCACTTACATTCCATTCAACAAGTAACCACTTGGCAACAGTTCTTGTAAAGCCTCCTGCAAAAATGAAACTCACTGCCATGGCTGATCCAATGAAGTCAGTTGTTTTTCTTCCTTCCACATAACTGAAAACAATACCCCACATAAAACCCAATGCAAAACCATTGATCAGTAAACAGATTAAACCAAACAAAGGCGGCAGTATAGCAAAAAAGAATAAGGATAACCAGGCAATACCTACAAGTATGACAGATGTTTTCCATCTGCCCATCCGTTTTAATTCTGAAATAAACCGTATGCCGTAAAACTTACTCAGCATATAACCAATACCCTGGCTGATGATGAGCAACGTTTGATAACGGATGCCCCAATATTCAATACCCGGAAACGTTGCAACTGTAAATGGCTTTCGGTAGGCATACACAGAAGAATAGGTTAAGAAAGCAACCAGTGCTGCATACAAAGTGATCTCCAGCTGTTTTGAAGCCGGCTGAACCGAAGTATTTTTCAGTGTGAGACTCATAACATCAATGCAGGTAATTCAGAAAGATGATCAATAACCCGGTCGGGCCGGTATTGTTCAAGTAACTCTTTTGAATAAGCACCTGTTGTAATACCAATCACCAAACCGCAATCTGCATTCCTTCCTTCCTGCACATCCACTTCTGTATCTCCTACTTTCACCACCTGCTTTGCATCAATGATTTCGCTGCGTTTCATTAACTCCCGGATCATATAAGGATAAGGACGGCCTTCGGGCACTTCATCACTGCACACAACAAAATCAATCATCTGGCCTTCCCTCCAGTTTAATTTTCGAAGGATAACATCTGTAATATCTTTAGTGAACCCTGTATTCAAAGCAACTTTTATATTATTCGCTCTCAGCTGCTGAAACAATTCTTCTGCATAGCCTAATGGCTGCAGATCTTTATCGTTTTCATAAAAAGAAATCATGTTCTGAATAAAGGCTGTGTGAATCTCCTCCACCAATTCTTCCGATTGCATATCTGCATCGGTTTGAAACTTGTCAAGCAACAGAACAATTGCATCTTTTTTTCTCCATCCCATTACTTTATTTACTTCTTCTATTGGAACACTGATACCAAATTCCTTAAATGCATCAATAAATGCTTCTGCAATATTTCCTTTATCTCTTACCGTTGTACCTGCAATATCAAATACAACTAATGAATAGTTTGACATATAATTTTATTTAAATGAAGAAGTATTTATCTGCCAGCCAAATGCTTTACAATCATATCATGAAAAGGCTGCAGTTCACCTGTTGGAAGATCATCTTTGGCCAGTTCATCAATCTTTCGCATGGCAATCATTTCATGATAGAGTGAATCGGTTTCAAACAGGATTGCTTCATCATGAGACATTCTTCCTCCCTGGAAAACCAATGTTTGCCGGCTTGCTTCCGAGAGCCGGTTGAAATAGAATTCATCTTTATACGTGAGGTAACGTTTGGCTGAAACATGTGCCTGAACCAATTTTACAAGCCGGTCTGAAAACCTGCGCATACGCAAAAAAGCAGCACCAATTTTTTCATGGTTCATTACACCATAGCCATCCATCTTTGCAACATTGTGTTCAGCAACACAGATATGCCCGATGTCATGCAAAAAAGCAGCCAGCACCATTTCATCATCACAGTTCTGTGCCTTGGCATGTGCTGCACTTTGAAAAGCATGCTGAAGCTGAGTTACATTTTCACCAATGTAATCATCGCCTCCGTGTTTCCTGTACAGATCAATAATTTCAGTTGCAATTTTTTCTGCTCTGGCTTTCTCCATATTTACTTATAATATGGAGCGTAAAATAGAAGTGTAATGTGAAGCAGATGTTACTATAGTGTGAATTGAATATTAAGCCATATACTCCGGCCGTATCCATTGATACCGCTGCCATGTGTGCGGTAGTCTGTATTAAATAAATTTTGAAGACCGGCATTAAATTTCAGATGTTTCAGCTCATACCCTGCATACAGATTCATTACCCTGAAACCGGGCGTGCCTCCTTTCGGAATACGGTTATCATCTTTATCGCCCTGTGCCAAACGATCCTGCTTTGCAGCAAACCAAAGCTCGGCACCTGCAAACCATCTGTTCAGTTTATAAGTTGAAAGAACTTTCCCGTTGAAGGGAGGCATTCTGCGCAAAGGTTCATGTTTGGTTGTATTCTGTCCAAACACATAAGCAAAGCCCGCATTTACATTCCAGTTCTTCAGTATCTGCCAATCCATTTCAGCTTCTGCACCACGAATGAATGCCTGCTCTGTGTTTTCTTTTTTGTAAACATTATATCCATTAATCACTTCTCCTTCCTGTTTCACTCTTGTTATCAACTGCTTCAGCTCCATATAAAATACATTGGCAGTTGCCGTAAGTTTTCTACTGCGGAACTTATATCCTGCTTCATAGTTAAATGATTTCTCCGGCAACAGATCAGCAGCCGGAACTTCATAGCGAAAATCAACAATACCAAGCGTTCCCATATCATCAACATTGGGAGCACGGTACCCACTACTGAACGATGCAAACAGGTGATGATACCGGTTGATACTGTATGAAACTGCTGCATTGCCAACTAAAGCAGAGGGTTTGATGTTTACATTGCCTAATGTAGTATCGGCAATACGGATATCAAACAGATTATAACGGAGTCCGGCATTAATATGAAAATTTTTCAGGTTGAAATGATGCAGAGTAAACAGGGAGTAATTACCATATTTTGATTCATCAGGATACAAACCACGTAACACTGTTTTATTTCCTGTTGACTGGTTAATATCTTCTTTACTGCTGTTTACTTTGTCATGATATAATTCAATGCCGGAACTGGCAGTCCAGATTTTTGTAAACTCCGAAAGCACATCAACAGTAAAACCAACTGTGCCCACTTGATCTTTTTCCTTTCGCAGAACAGTGCTTCCGTTTTTCTGACTGTTCCTGCCTTCAACTGATTGCTGGTGCGACAGAATGAAGTCAATTGTACGAATTAATTTATTCCTGTTACTCATTGAAAGCTTTGCATAAGTCAGCATCCTTTGCTGAGGATCCATTTCGTTCAATGCAAAATTTTCAAGCAATACTTTGTGATAAACCGGCACATGCTTTTGCTGAAGGAAATAATGAGCTGTTGTTAACTGCATCTGCTCATTGAGTTTAAATTTCAATTTCACATCATAAGCAAATTCTTTATAACCGCTTGGTGATTGCTTCCCGGTTGTATCGCCTCCAATCATATTCCCAAAGTCTCTTCCTGTTGCCCCCGCAATTGCTGCAAATCCTTTGCTGCTGTAATTCATTTCAGCCCTTGATGTTTGCTCCATATTGCCACTCATGAATTTTACAATGGCAGTTGCAGCAATTTTCTTTATGCCATCATCATTGCTTTTTTTCAGCAAAGGCTCTTTTGATAATACATGGATTACTCCGCCCAATGCATCCGTTCCATACTGTACAGAACCTGTTCCTCTTGCAACTTCAATTTTCTGTATTGTAAATGCATCAACGGTATTGAGATACTGGTTAGGGCCATAACGGGATGTTGAGTTGTTTAAACGGATTCCATCAACAAGTATCAGTGTTTGATTTCCTGTTAATCCTCTTACAAATGCTGAGCCGCCACCATGATTTGTTTTTTGAACAAACACACCATTCATTCCAATCAATGCTTCAGGAGTGGTACGTGGATTGAACTGATTCAGCTGCTTACGGTCAACTGATTGTACAGTATACGGCACAACTGCCTCTTTTTGCATGGTACGGTTTGCAGTAACAATTACTTCGTTCAGTGATTTTACAACGGTATCCTCCTGTGCGTATGCAAAAAGAAATAAACTGTTACAGGCTATAAAAAGAATCCACTTGTTCATAAAAATAACATCGTTCGTATTATAGAATTATTTTTCAATGCTGTTTAGTTAGCAGATTTCAAGTGGCGGGTGAGGACACCCGCCACGGGTGACCGCCGGGGTTGGTGTCCTCACCAACCCTTAAACTAAACGGCCTTGAATTATTTTTTCTCTTCTTCCTCCTCTACCATTTTTACAAATGCACTTCTTCTTGGTGCAGGCATAACACTTGCCTCACCTTTTACTGTCTTCCAGATTACTTCGCTGAATACAAGATCAGGAATACGGTCTTCTTTTGTGAAGTCAAGTGTTTCACTCAATCTTGCAGTGGCTGTATTCTTTACATTCTTTTCATTCAGATCAACATTGGCAGCAACAGACTTGAAAGGAGTTAAATCAGGAGTGGCTGTAAAGCATCTCCACATTGGTTCTGCAGCAGCATCGTACTGACTCATTGGTGGTAATCCTAAAATCAATTCAATTGTACGCAGCACAGATGATGTTGAATACATGGTATGATCAACCATTTTCCGTTTTACAAAACCACCTGCTAAGTAGGCGGTGCTGCGGTGTGCATCCACATGATCGGGGCCATTTTGTGCATCATCTTCCACAATAAAAATAGCAGTCTCCTTCCAGATAGAGCTTTGAGACAGATATTCAACAAACAGTCCAACTGCCAGGTCATTATCTGCCACATGCGCAAATGGTGTTGGTCTTCCAATTCTTGCGCCTTCTGTATGATCGTTGATAAAACGAAGAGAATTAAATTTTGGAACTGCATTCACTGCAAGCAGCGAATCGAATTCTCTTTTCCATTGATAGAAACGGGTAGTGTCTTTTACTTTTTCATCCCAGCTTGTGTAATATGGACAGAAATGATTTTGCAGCACCGGAATATTTGCTTTGTAATCATCAGCAAATTCACCATAAGTTCTGTAGCTGACACCGGCACGTTTGCAGTAATCCCAGAGAAAGCCACGGTCGGGGCTTGCAATATCACGGGTACCTTCTGCATCATAACTACCGCCACGTCCGCCATAACTTGTAACCCAGTTTTTTTCCAGGTAATCATTTGCATTGGCTGCCATCGTCCAGTTATGTCCATCGGCACTTACTTCACCATCAACATAAAAATTATCAAACAATACAAACTCCCTCGCCAGCTTATGTTGATTAGGTGTAATCTTTTCTCCAAATAATACCAGGCTTGTATCGCCATTACCTTCAGGCATATCACCCAACACCTGGTCGTATGTTCTGTTTTCCTTAATTACATAGAATACATATTTAATGGGAGAAGCATTGCCCACTTTCATCGGGATTGGATTACCTGCTTCGCCTTTTGCATTCAGTTCCTTATCCTTTGTATAAGGAGTGTTTGCATAAACTGATTTAGAATACGCAGCCAGTGTTACAGGAGAAGGTTCATCAATAATACTCATGTTACCTTTCATCAACCCTCCGATATACTGTATTTTACTTTGCTGTTTTCTATAATCACCATGCTGATAGATTACTTCCTGCTTATTGCTTGCGGGGTTAGGGCCTTTTACATTGGGAAAAGAAGAAAATCCCTTACCATTTGTTACAAATATTTTTTTGCCGACTACTTTTACATTAGTAGGATACCAGCCTGTTGGAATAAATCCTTTTGATTTGCTGAAGCCGGGTTTACTGATATCAAAAACTGCCAGGCAATTATTATCTGCATTGGCAACATACAGTGTTTTCTGGTCTTCGCTTACTGCAAGTCCGTTACTTGCCGAACCTGTTGGCGCATTGGGATACAATGCTGCATTCAGCACTTCAAGTTCTTTTCGTTGTTTTACATCAATAACAGATACTGCATTATCTCCGGCAATAGCTACAAAAAGATAGTTCCCGTTTTTAGATAACAGTAACTCATTGGGGTTTTCTCCAACATTTATCTGTGCAGCAATTTTCTGTAACGCTATATCATACACCAGTACTTTCTTTCCGCCCCATAAAGAAATGTAAAGTTCTTTTTTATTGTTTGACAGCAAACAGGAGTACGATGCTTCTTCCAGCTGCAACTGAAACGCAACTTTTTTAGTAACAAGATCAACGACATAAAGAGAGTTGTTATCCTTAGTTACAACATACATGAGTTGCGCCGCATCATCAATATCAATACCGGCAGGAGAAATTTTGTTGGGCCATTTCTTTCCCAGCGATATGGAATCATTTAAAACAAGTTTGTTCTTAACAACGGCATACTTTAAAATCCAGTTATCGTTGCCGCCACTGGCGTATAAAAATTTTTCATTGGCAGAAAACTTAAGTCCGTACCACGATTTCGGCACCACCACATTATCGAGTACTTTTTCTGTAGTCGGATTAATTAACTGAATACTCTGCACACTTTGTCCGTTATTGGTAACGGCCATTAATTTTTTTGATTTCGATACTGCTATGTTCAGTGGCAAATCGCCTAAAGGCATTGAACGGCCTGCGGGCGATAATGTCCAGCCATTTGGCAGAAGTACTTTTTTACTTTCCTTAGTTTGAGCAAACAAAAAAGCTGGAAGTAAAATCAAGGCAGCAAGAATCATTTTTCTGATTGTAAGCATAACATTGTAATTTATTATTGGTTGAACTCTTTTCTCATATCTTCTACTCTATCCATTGCAGGCCCCTGCATAATTTTCCGCCAGTCAATAGTCCGGTTGTATTTTTTCATCGCTTTTTCTGCATCAAAAACCCTTGGGTCGTGTTGCTCTAAGGTATACGGAGTAAAATCAGGTTTATCAGTAAAAAAATCCTGCAGTAAAGATGCAGTAACATCGTACTGATTGACATACGGAACGTTCAAAATATTATAGATGGTTTTTAAGATAGAGCCAAAGTTAGCATGTGTATGACTAACAAAGCCACGCTTTATATATGGGCCTGCCATCATTAAAATGCTGCGGTGTGCATCAATATGATCAACACCACCTTGCGGATCATCTTCTGTAATAATCACCAGCATGTTTTTCCAGTATTTGGTACGTGACAGAAAATGCAAAATTCTTCCAACCGCTAAATCATTGTCTGCTACAAAAGAACTGCGGGAGAAGTATCCATCTTCAGGTCTTGCTCCGGCAGTGTGATCATTTGGTATTTGAACAGTAATAAGTGAAGGCATTTTTTGTTTGCCTGTAATCCACATTTTGGTAAACTCTTCTTCAAACTGGTTCATACGGAACTGATCAGGAATATTTGTATTATACCCAGCGTAATTATGACTGGTACGTGTGTACAATGCTTTTTGCATAGGAACCATCACAGCATGAGCTGCTCCTGTAGCAGTATCGTTCCATTCTTCACGAACATGGGCCGTTTCATTTGCTTCACCAAAATTATAAAAGTTGATTTTCTTTCTTTCCAGTGCTTCCCATAAGCCGCCAATTTCTGCATAATCTTCAGGATCCATACTTCCTGTTGAGCCGGGGAACCTTCTGCCCGGTGCCTTGGAAAAATACTTTGCTGTTTTATCCACACTTGAGTTTGTTTCAACCCATTCGTTAGGAATTACGCCCATCATCCAGTGATGACCATGAATGGATGCGTCGCTATCGCAATAAAAATTATCACTGAAAGAAAATTGTTTTGCAACCTTATGATGGTTGGGTGAAACTTTTAAATTTGTATTTTTTGCCTGTAAAGAATCGGGCAAAGTGTACTCACAATTAACACCAAACCTTGCCAGGGTACTGTCGCCAACTGCATTTTTCAATTGTCCTAATACCTCATCGTAAGTTCTGTTTTCCTTGGTGATGTACACCACATATTTAATCGGGCTTTCTCTTAGACCCGGTAAAGGCGGCAGTGGGTTAGTAACATCATCCTTAACTGTTACTTCTTTAAATGTATTGCTGATGGCTTGTTTTGTATAAGCTGCCAATTCAATTGCATTGGGCATTGCAATTTTTTGAAAAGTTCCCAATTGAATATCGCCGATATAAGTGCCTTGAGGCGGAGCAATAAAACCGGCTCCTCCATTTGGCCCTGCACCCAGGCCCCTGCAACTGATAACATACATTTCTTTTTCATCAGCAGATAATTTAACTCTTGTTGGTCCCCAACCTGTGGGAATTAATCCTTTGGTTGTTTTTGTTGCAACATCAATCACTGCAATTGCATTAAAACCCAGTAATGCTACATACAATGTTTTTTCATCTTTACTCAATGTGATACCAAAAGGTAATAAGCCCCGGTATTTATCAATCCGTTTATCTACTCTAATATGAATGTGAGAAAGTATCCTGTGATTCTTATAATCAATCACTGCAATATTATCGTTGGTGGCATTGGTTACATAAGCGTATTGCTTTCCAACTGCAATAGAATTGGGGCTTGCTCCACCTACCACTTCAGCGTCTTCCACCATTTCCCCTACCTGGTATCCTGTTTTAAACTTATCAATTACTTTATTGCTGTTTAAATTAATGGTAAACACACTCATTGCTTCGGGTGAATTGGGGCTTCCAACGCCAGGAATCTTTTTCCCATCTATGACTGTTCCTTCAATCGATTCCTTTGTATTATCTCCATAAGGATGACGGTTAATCATCATGGAATTATAATTGGAAGAATCCATGCCTTCAATTAAAGAATATGTATACATACCAACATTCGCAACAAAAGCCGTTTGCTTATCTGCACTTAATGCCAAACCAAATGGCTGACGGCCTGCCGGAATAGAAGCTGTAATTTTTTTACTGATGAGATGATAACGGACAAGGCGGAAATTCCCCCTGTCTAAAATTAACAGCTCATCCTTATTCAATAATAAATCAGAAGTAAAACTGTCATCGAAATCGATTCCATCAACTTTTCCATTTAAAGAAATGGAATCTAAGCGTTGCAGGGTTTCTATATCATACACAATTACTGCACCATTATCTCCACCACTTAAGTAAACTGTTTTTGAGTCTGCGCCAAATGCAACACCTAAAAACGAACCATGAGTAAGAGGTGATTTGATTACCCTGGTATTCATTGAATCTGCTCCAAAGCTGCTTCCTGAAAGCGGATCATGTGCAAGTGGTGAATTGATTTTCTGGTTATAGCTTGGTACACGCAGCGTTTTGAGAGTTGCCAGATTAATAATGGTAAATACACCATTATGAAGTGTAACAGCTTTTTTGCCATCGGCCGAAACGGCTATGCCAAAAGGATCATGCGTAATTCGTACCACGTGTCCGGCAGGCTGCACAAATCTTCCACTCGGCAGAATAGATATTCCCCCAGGATCAATTTTAGAATATTGATTACCCGATGGAACAGAAAGGATCGTAACCTTTTTATCCTGAGTAAATGCTGTATGTAAGAGCAGCATCAAAACAATGAATAAAACAGAACGTAACATAATTGAGGTAATTTAATAAATAAAGAGCGGAGCTAAGAATAGCCCCGCAATATATGCTTGAGAAAACTGCTATGAAAAAAATTTATTTAACGATCCACATTTTGGCATTAATATCATCCTGGCCTGCAAACTGTGTTTGAATGGCACTGTTTACATTGCTAACATTGATTGACTTTTCTGAAGTTGGGTACTGAAAGCGTAATGCAATTCTGTTACTGTTACCTGTACCGGGTCCAGTATGAAAAGCAGGAATCCCTGTACGTCGCCAGTTGTAATAAGCTTCCCATCCACTATTCTGATAAAAAGCTAAATACTTTTGTGTTATGATCTGGTTTAAACCTGCAGCATTATTACCGGCATATTCTACTGTTGACTGTGCATAGTAAGTGGTCCAATCGTAATTGATGCTGTAAGTATTATAATCACTTAAGGTTCCTCCTGGCTTTTGAAAAATAACACTGTTAGCGCCATTTACAATGCCATAAAACCCAATGTTTGCCTTTATTCCCTTACTGTGCCAATCTTCTGCTATACCTGTTATCCAGCCACGGTTAACAGCTTCTGCAATATTGAAGCATAATTCAGGATACCCAATCTGGATAGTAGTCTGTGCAGTAAATGTGCTGTAATATCTTTTACGGTTAATAAAAGAATATTTACCCTGTCCAGCATTTGCACTCATTGTGGCAAGATCTTCTCCACTGCCTGCTCCTGCAAAAGCCGCAAAACTATTAGGAGCAGCACCCGCTGTTACTAATGCCTGTGCAGGTTCAGCTACATAAAAAGTACGTGGGTCATTTAATCCAACCAATGTATTCAGTAAAGTTGAGGTCATATTATAACGTGCAGCATCAAAGCCAAAGCTTTCAGGGTTGGTAGGATATTTGTTATACTGAGCATTGTGAACATACTCCATATTATCGCTCATGCCTGTAAACACCGGGTACTTTGAAGGGTTGGTAAATGTTTCAGCAAACTTTTGTTTAATATTTAAATCTGCGTCTGTTTCGTGTTTGCTCAATTGAATGAGTACACGGAGTTTAAAACTGTTAACAGCTTTGCGCCATTTACTCAAATCGTTATTATAGTAAAAATCATTTGCTAAAACATAACCGCCTTTTGTGATAACAGCAGTCATATCTGTATTAGCTTCTTCCAGCCAAACCAGGATCTGTTTAAACACTTCTTTTTGTGAATCGTATTTTGGTGAAACATTAGCCAGAGACTTTAATGCTTCTGATACAGGAATATCACCTGTTTGCATAGTGAGGTTATAAAACAGATAGGCTCTGAAGAACTTACCCAATGCGCTGTATGGATTTGGCAGAGCAACATTTTTAGCCGCCTCTTCTTCCATCTTAATTACATTCTTAAGCGTATTGTAAGTTCCGTAAGAAACACCTGACCAGGGATATTGCTGATCCCCATAATAGGCATAGTTGCAGGCATAGAATTGATTCCATCTTTGAGTTGGGCTGAACGGACTCTGATAAATATCCGACAACACACTGTTTAAGACCAGACTTGCCGGTACACTTGTTGCCCTGTTAGGATCGTTTTGTAATGTATCAAAATCTTTTTTACATGAGGCAGTACAAAGTATTGCACTGACAGATAATATTGAAAGTATCTTTTTCATTGTTTGTTTTTTAATGACTTAAAAAATAATATTTAAGTTAACACCATAGCTTCTGGTAGTAGGCGTTTGCAGATCGCTGCCCGATTGGCTGCCGGCAAACTGATCAATATCCAC
>CAZOLW010000037.1:0-49261 GCA_964580775.1 uncultured Chitinophagaceae bacterium
GTGAGCCCATTTTAGGAAATGGCAAATGGTTGGGTAAAAACAGCAACCCTCCCGGCCAGCATGGCGCACAGCGTAAACGTAAAACTTTAGGTGAATACGCTTTACAGTTGCGTGAAAAACAAAAAGCTAAATACACTTATGGCTTATTGGAGAAACAATTCCGTAAAACATTTGATGAAGCTGCCCGTATAAAGGGTGTTACAGGTGAAAACCTGATCCGTTTGCTGGAAGCCCGTTTGGATAATGCAATTTACCGTTTAGGTATTGCTCCAAGCCGTCCTGCTGCACGCCAGCTTGTAAGTCACAAACACGTTACTGTAAATGGTGAAGTGGTAAACGTACCATCTTTCAGCCTGCAACCTGGTGATGTAATCAGTTTAAAAGAAAAGAGCAAGGATAATGTATCTGTTACCGGAATGGTAAAAGGAAAGAATCCTAAGTTCAACTGGTTAGACTGGAACGAAGCTGAATTAAAAGGCACGTTCATTGCATTCCCTGAGCGTGAAAGTGTTCCTGAAAATATCAAGGAACAACTGATCGTGGAATTGTACAGTAAGTAAGCCCCCAACCCCTAAAGGGGAGAAAGGCAGGTGCGAACTATTTATCAACGTCTCAAAGTCCCTTTAGGGATTTAGGGCAAAAATGTAAAACAGAAACTTCAATATGGCTATTTTGAATTTCGTAAAACCCGACAAAATTGTTCTTCAGAAGGCAAATGACTTTGAAGCTCAATTTGAATTTCGCCCACTTGAACCCGGATATGGTGTTACCATTGGTAATGCATTACGCCGTGTGTTGTTGAATTCACTGGAAGGTCATGCAATTGTAGGTATCAAAATTGAAGGCGCAGACCATGAATTTGCAACTATCAAAGGTATCAGCGAAGATTTAGTAGAAATCATTCTTAATCTCAAACAGGTTCGCTTCAAAAAGAAAGTAGAGCATGATGTGAGTGCTGAAAAGATCACATTGAGCCTGAAAAATAAAACTGAATTCACCGCTGCTAACATTGGTGAAGCAACAGCAAGCTTTGAAGTAATGAATCCTGAGTTACTCATCTGTACTCTTGATCCAAGTGCTAAGCTTGATATTGAAATCAACATTGCGAAAGGCCGTGGTTATGTTCCTGCAGAGGATAACAAACCAAAAGATGCACCATTTGGCTACATTGCTACTGATGCAATCTTTACGCCGATCAAAAATGTAAAGTACCTGATTGAAAATACCCGTGTGGAGCAGCGTACTGATTTTGAAAAATTAGTGATGGATGTAGTAACTGATGGTACTATTCACCCGGAAGAAGCTGTAAAACAGGCAAGCCGAATTTTGATTCAGCATCTGATGATTATTACAGACGAGAACATTACGTTTGATAATAAGGAAGAGAAGAAAGAAGATGTGGTGGATGAGCAAATGCTGCAATTACGTAAAGTGCTGAAGACTCCGTTGGAAGACCTCGATCTTTCAGTTCGTGCCTTCAACTGCCTGAAAGCTGCGAAGATCAATTCATTAAGTGAGTTGGTACAGTACGAGCAGGAAGACCTGATGAAGTTCCGCAACTTTGGTCAGAAATCACTGGCTGAAATTGAGCAGGTGTTAGGCGAAAGAGGCTTACACTTCGGTATGGATCTTCACAAAATGGGATTAGATAATATCGATTAATAACCCCAACCCCTAAAGGGAAGTAAGGAAAAGCAAAAGGCTGTAATTCCTGACACGGTACAGCTCATTTATAACAAAGATTGAGGTTAGATGATGATAAATTATCAACTATCAATTGTCAAATTAAAACGTCATGCGTCACGGAGACAAAATCAAAAATCTTAGTCGTACCGCTTCTCACAGAAAAGCGTTGCTGACTAACCTCGCAATCGAGCTGATTCAGCACAAACGTATTGTTACAACCTTAACAAAGGCAAAAGCATTGCGTACATGGATCGAGCCACTGATTACAAAATCAAAAGACAACTCAACACATTCACGTCGTGTTGTGTTCAGCTATTTACAGAATAAAGAAGCGGTTACTGAACTGTTCAGTACAGTTGCAGAAAAGATCGCCAGCCGCCCCGGTGGTTATACACGTATCCTGAAATTGGGTATCCGTGTTGGTGATAACGCAGAAAAAGCCATGATTGAACTGGTTGATTTCAATGAAATCTACGGTAAAGGAAAGGGCGAAGCTGCTGCTCCTGCCAAGAAAACTCGTCGTGCCGGTGGTGCGAAGAAAAAGGCTGAAGCAACTGCTGAAGAAGCTCCTGCTGCTGAGACTACAGAAGAAAAAACAGCCGAATAATAGCAATGTTGAAAAAAATCTGATAAAGAGGCGGGACAATTGGTTCTGCCTCTTTTATTTTGCATACTAATTATGACACAACCACACAAGCCAACAGGAATTCAGACAGCTATCTTGATGCTGGAAGACGGAAATGTTTTTTACGGTAAAGCTTTTGGAAAAATCGGGACTGCAACCGGTGAAATTTGTTTCAATACCGGTATGACAGGTTACCAGGAAGTATTTACTGATCCCAGCTATACAGGCCAGATCATCATTATGAACAATGTGCATACCGGTAACTACGGCACATTTGTGAAAGATGTAGAAAGCAACAGTGTAAAGATTAAAGGACTGATAGGACGTAACCTGGAAGACCGTTACTCAAGATATTATGCTGATCATTCTTTACAGCAATACTTAGAAGCACAGAATATTGTGGCGATTGAAGATGTAGATACAAGAGCTCTTGTGGCACATGTGCGTACGAAAGGTGCTATGAACTGTATCATATCATCTGAAACAATGGATGAAGCAAAACTGAAAGAAGAGTTGGCAAAAGTACCATCGATGGAAGGATTGGAATTAGCAAGTACTGTGAGCACCAAAGAAGCATTTACAATGGGTGATGAAAAATCACCTGTGCGTATTGCTGTAATGGACTTTGGTACCAAGCTCAACATTCTGCAGTGCATGGTTGATCGTGGTGCTTACCTGAAAGTATTCCCTGCTAAAACAAAACTGGATGAACTGAAAGCATTCAATCCTAACGGATATTTTATTTCAAATGGACCCGGCGATCCTGCAAGTATGGATTATGCAATTGAAACAGTAAAAAATATTATCAGCGAAAAGAAGCCAACCTTCGGCATTTGTCTGGGTCATCAGTTACTTGCTTTGGCGAATGATATTCCCACCTTTAAAATGCATCATGGACACAGAGGATTGAATCATCCTGTTAAGAATATGATTACAGGTTTATGTGAGATCACTACACAGAACCATGGCTTTGGTGTTGATCCGGAAGCAGTGCGTAAAGCAGAGAATGTAGAGATAACACATCTCAATCTGAATGATGGTTCTATTGAAGGAATACGGTTGAAAGATCGTCCGGCTTTCTCGGTGCAGCATCACCCGGAGAGCACGCCTGGTCCTCACGACAGTCGCTACCTGTTTGATGATTTTATACAAATGATACAAAAAAGTTTAAATTAATAAGAAGCCCCGACCGAAACGTTGGGGCTTTTCTTCTGTAGTAGTTTCTTATATTTATATTATGAAGAAGATCGCCATCATTAACGGCCCCAACTTAAATCTCCTCGGCAAAAGAGAGACAGATATTTATGGAAATAAACCATTTGAAGATTTCTTAAATGAATTGAAGGTGAAATTTCCTTCTGTTGAATTTCATTATTACCAGAGTAATGTAGAAGGCGAGTTGATCAATGAACTACAGCGGGTAGGTTATTCGTTTGATGGAATTGTATTAAACCCCGCAGGCTATACGCATACATCTGTAGCCATTGGCGATGCTATTGCGGCAATAAAAACTCCTGTAGTTGAAGTGCATATTTCCAATGTGCATGCAAGGGAGGATTTCAGAAAACTTTCACATGTAAGCGGAAAAGCAGTGGGTAGCATTTTTGGGTTGGGACTTAAAGGGTATGAGCTGGCTGTGTCTTATCTGTTACAATAGAATTTACTTTTTCAGCAATGGAATTTGCTGATTGAAATACTTGTTTAGAATAATTCTGAAAGTGTTGGGTGAAAAGAGACTATCAGTTACTTGACTGTAGTCCTGATCAGGGAAATAAATGGCCGAAAGAATTTTATATTTATTATCAAACGGGTATTTACTCTGATCAAACATCCTGTATCCGTGATCACCCTGTACAATAATAATTGCAGGGCGATGATTTCCTTCTCTGATTTTTGCCGTTAGATTTATGATAAACTTCCTCGTATATTCCAGTTGAGACAAATATGTTTTATCAGAAGAGTAGTCATTAAGGTAACTTTCATAAGTCCAGTGAATTACATTTCCGTCCCTGTTAAATTTATAAGGAACATGAGGCAGAAAAAAATGTCCATAGAATAATTTAGGCTTGTTTGGTTGAAGAAGGACTGATGAGTCAATTAAACGGGCAAGCTCGTTTGTATAAGAAACTTCCTTTCTAATTGTTGAATTCAGATCTCTAATAAACTTTCGTTTATAAAGGCTGGTATAGTTCCAGCTTAAGTCTTCCTTTATCCTGTTGAAAATAGTTTGCTTACGTATCATGTCTTCAGGAGTATTCCAGTCTAAATAATCACGAACAAGGGAAGGGTTTTCCTTCATATCAAAAATACTGGCGTTAATAAAGCTGTATCCGTTATTCTGCAGGAACGGAATCAACTTATTTTCGGTGAGGCTATTCCCAATTGCATTCAGTTCTTTAAATGTAAAATCAACTGTATTGTTTGAATGAAATTCATTTAACCCAAAAAGAGAGTAAAGTGAAGGAACAGTATAAGGATATTGACTTGTTGCATTTGAGGAAACCTTAAACCCCAGTTTGGTTAAGCTGCTGTCTAGAGCTGTGTTGTCATAGCCAAACAGCGTTTTCAGCGATCTGCTGCTGGGGTGTTCATCAAAAATTAAAAGATAGATGTCGGGTTTTAACTCTGTTGATATGTTAACCTTTTTTAACTGTACATCATTCCTTATCTGAATTGAATTTCTCAATTTAAGTTTTTCAGGACCAGTACCTGCAAGCCTGATTATATCAATTGCAAGTAAGCATAGAAAAGTAACAGATAAAAAGAAATGTGTTTTAGGAATACTTTTTTTGCTTTTATAAAGCTTTATATGAATAAAAGTGATCAGAATAAACAGGAGCGGAATAAGGACTGAGTATTTAAATAAAAAATGGATATAAGGAAGAGATTTAAACTCTTTTATGAGAGGACCGGTAAAGAAATAGACACAAAGCAAAACAGTAGTGATGAGTGAGGCTTTGTGCAGGTCCTTCAAAAAAAACCGGTAAACAAATAATAATAAAAATGGCGCAGCTAACCATCCGGCTATCGACCAGGATAGTTTACTGAAATCAGTAAGCCCTAAAAAGTCAACATAATTATGAATGATAAAAAATACAGGAACCAGGAAGCAATGAAGTGGGGAAGGCCATATTTTTTTTAGTCTGTGCATCTAAAAAATAAATTATTACGAGTTCTTTTAAAGGAATTAGTTTACCTGCTTATTTTTGCTGATTTCTTTATAGTTTCATTTTGTTCTGTAACAATAATGCTGCTATCCACCAATAATGGCAGTCTTGCATTAAAATATTTATTCAGAACTATCCGGAAAGTATTTACGGGAGAAATGGAATCGTATAGCTGATGATATTGTTGATCAGGAAAATAAATGGCATTGAAATTCTGAAAAGTATAGCCACCTGTATAATTCATATTCGGTCTGTAGCCATGATCGCCTTCAATAATTATAATAGTATTTCGTTTGCAATTTTCCTTCAAATACAGTGCAAGATTGGTAATTGTTTTTGTGACAAATAGTGTTTGTTCAAAGTATGCATTATAATAATCCTCTTTTTTTATAAAAACCGTTTTTTCAGGAGGTTTTACATTGCCAAACTTATCAAAAATATATGGATCGTGGGGTAACATGAAATGGCCATATACAAATTTAGGGTTACCTCTAATATGGGCTGTATTTCTAACTAAACTGATCGTAGAATCAAATAGTTGTTTCTTTCTTTTATTTCTATTGTTGATCAACCTCATTTGGTGATTTTCTATTAAAGAGATATTTAACTTTGTATAATTCCAAAAAATATCTCGTTTAATTCGACCAGGTAAAGTCTTAAAATAGAAATGGTTGTCTTTTAGATCATTAAAGTTTGATACTCCTGGCCAATCTTTATTTTCAAATGATATTGGTTGATAGTTGTAAATATTGTAATCTTCCTGCCTTAGAATTGAAAAGAGGGAGTTATTAAGAATTGACGAGGACCCCCAGAAATAAACCTTTGGATCATTCATCACAGGTTCGATCCACTTCGGCAGGTATTCCATATTAAGTGTACTAATTATTGAATAAATTGTCCAGTTATAGTTTGATTTAGAATTGGGTATAACATAAAAGTGTTGCTTTGTAAGAAAAGAATCAAGGGCGAAATTATCTTTACCTATGTATGCTGATATGCTTTTAGAGGATGCCAGTTCATCAAAAACGAGAAAATATATATCCGGTTTCAGTGAATCGGGTGTTTTTTGTTGCGGTTTATATTCATTAAGTACATTAAAGCGGAAATCAATGAGATTATGAACACTCTTATCTAATTTATACCGTTTTACACTATTTGGAATTTCTGATAATATCAGAATTATAAACAGAGTATTTAGAAATAGAAATAACTCTCTGAATTGATGTTTCTTATTTCTGAGGAATAAAAACAGACAAGTGAAAAGAAAAATACATATTGCCAAAAAGACTGTAAATTTTGAAAACAGAGCAGGAAGATTTAATTGTTTCATACTATCATGTATGAAGCCAAAAACAAGAAAAAAAAGGGAAACAAAGAATGTGAAAACAGATGCAGTTACTTTTCTTTTTAACAGGGAATATGAAAGTATGTAAACAAGTAAAACCGATATAAGAATTACAGCAAGGTTTTTTAATACAAAAGATGCAGAAAGAAAACCAAACAAGTCATTATAGCCACTGTATATGAAGAATAGAGGCAACAGAATGAGAAACAATGGCCATGCGCTAAAAAATAATTTAAATTTCAGATAAAGCCTTTGCATTGTGTTTATTTTTCGCCAGGTAATGTATAAGGAATGAAAATACTGCTATCTTTTAATAAAGGAAGATTTGATGCAAAAAATTTATTCAGCACCACACGAAAGCTGTTTACAGGGCTAATGGAAGGGTAAAGAGGTTTATATACTCCATCAGGGAAATAAATGCTGTTCAGGTTATCATAGATCATATACCCTTTTTTGCCGTAAATATTGCGGTATCCATGATCTCCTTCCAGGATGATGACTGTATTCTTTCGGTTGCTGGTTTTAATATGAGAAACAAGCTCATCAATGAGGCGGTTTGCAAACTTCACCTGCTCTATGAAAGCCTGTTGCTGCTCTGCTTCAGAAAGCTGTATTGTTTTTTCAGTCGCCTTCCGTTTTCCAGTGCTGTCAAATACATACGGATCATGTGGCAATTGAAAATGCGCATACACAAATTGCGGCCTGTTTTTTTTAAGTGAGCAGCTGTTTTTAACAAGATCAACGGTTGTATACAAATCTTCTTCTGCTTGTTTATTTCTTGTCTCATACCTGGAGAATGTAAAATCATTGATGACTTTCAGTTTCAGCCTGGATAGGTTCCAGCCCAGATCCCGGTAAATGCGTCCCGGTAATGTTTTGTAGAAATAATTCATGTTCAGCATATCCTTGAAAAAGAGACTCCCTTCCCAGTCTTTATTATTGAATGAGAGTGACTGATACTGAGAAATGCTGTAACCTTCCTTCTGCAGAATCTTAGTCAAAGAGTTATTTAGAATAGATGCAGCTGCTTTGAAATACATTTTAGTTTCATCCTGGTAAAAATCAACCGGCGGCGTATAATCCATACTCAGCGTACTGCTGACTGATAATACGGTGAGATTATAATTGCTCTTTGAATCATGGCTGATATAGAAGTTTTCGTTGTGCAAAAAACTATCCAGTGAACTGTTATCATAATTCCAGCTTGTTTTCATTGCTTTGGTTGATGGCATGGCATCAAACACTAGGAAATAAATATCCGGTTTAGCTGAATCAGGAATCTGGTTTTGCGGAGCGAAGCTATTGAATGCGTTGAACCTGTTATCAAGAAGATTACTTCCTTTTTTGAATTTGCTGAAATGCTTAATCCCATCTATCAATTCGTACGAAAGTAGAAATAAAAAGAGCAGATTCAGAAACTGAAACGAGCGGATAAAGGGGGATTTTCTTTTTTTCAGAAATATAAAAAGCAGGACAACCAACAGCAATAAGAAAGGAAGAATAAATGTATAGCTGCTGAAGAAGCCTGCATGAAACAGTTTTTTCAGCACATCATGTATTGTTCCAAATAGAAGGATGATCAATAACAGCCAGAAAGCAAACAAAGCATTTTTTTCTTTCTGGCTGAATAAAGCAGCAGCAAGAAGGTATAAAGCAGCAGCACTAAAAAGAGCAGCGATAAAATTCAGCAGAACGAATTGAAAAGGGAAAAAGCCAAAGAAATCATTATATCCATGTGCAATAAAAAACAACGGTAGTAAAACCAGGAAGTAGGGTTTCTTTTGCAGAGCTGATAAAAGCTTTTCCTTCATGAATAAGCTGTGTGGTTTACTGTTGTTTCTGAAACTGATATAACACCCTTACTGAACCCGGAACTGGTATTTTGTTTTTCAATTCAAAATACTTTTCAAAGACAGCTTGAAAATACTCCTCAGTATAGTTGTCAAAAATATCCTTTCTCCAGGTAAGCATTTCTTTCACTTTTGGGTCTTCTTTTGGCACAAATTCAATCAGCAACTGGTTACATGATTCTGCAAAGAATAGAGCAAGCTGTTCAAACGACAGATTCTTTGCGATTGCCAGATGATGGATCAGCGCAAGTGCAAAACCCACATCAAATTTCTTACGGCTGAAAAAAGCAGGCCGTTCATTATTCATCCAGCCAATAGCAGGAGTTGGGTAAGTAAGATCAACAACCAGCGGTAAAATATTTTTCTGCTTTTGTTTTTTAAGAGTTGTATAAAGTGAATTGATACAGGAACTGTCAAAATCAGTTGACACTACAAACGCTTCTTTTTTACAGAGCAAAGAAAACTCACCTTCATTTGCACCAAGGTCAATAACCGTGTTGTAATTCATCCCGTCAAGTAAAGATGAAACCAGTTTCTTCTTTTCAGACAGGTATTGGTTACTCAATATTGTTTCCTCGTAATAGTTATTCCAGGTTGTTGTTTTTGAAGGAAGGGATAGCCCTTTAATACAATCGTACAGGCTTTGTAAGATCTGTTCAATATTTTTTACGGATACCTTTCTTAATACTTTTTTTTCTTTTAAAGTCTTCTTTCCTGAAAGTTTTGCATGCAAATGCACGTGCAGGTACACAACAGGATTCAGCTTTGTTTTAAAAGGCAACAGTTGTGCAGTTAGCTGTGCAGGAATTCCATCGGGGTAACTTAGTAATAATTTATGCGCCTCAAGACCCTTATGTGCAGCAAGCAGCAAAGGATTGAGAAAGCATTCACAAAACTGGCGGTAGGCAATCCATGATTCACCTTCTGCATATGTTTCAAACGAAAGCGTATCTATCAGTTTTGCTTTGCCATCAACGAACTGAATATTTGTATGCGAAGCATCTTTTAAGGTCATCCCTTTCTTAAGGGATGCTATACAAATTGAAAGTGTAGCTAATGCTGCATCTTTCAACTGTTCAAAACTCCATTCCCATGCATAAGAGATAAAAGGAATCGGCTGCGGTTCTAATGTTTTATACCAGTCAGTTCTTCCTGTATGGTTTTCATTTATTTCTGTAAATGGGAGCAGTAAATTTTGTTTGATTAATTCTGCCGCAAGTCCTGATGATTGCAGCAGGTCATAATGCGGTTGATAAACAGATGAGACAAACCTGTAAACAGTTCCATCTTTTTCATAAATAAAACCGGATGGATCACGGAACGAAGCAGGATGATGATTAATCAGTTGATTCATTCTTTTCTTCTTCTGTTTCCGGTTTTGGTTTACTGAAGAAACTTTTGATCCAGTTCCATGTACTCTTGAAATAGAATAATGCACCCAATGCAGCAGCAATAATAACCTGTATCAGGTAACTTCCACTTCCGGGATCAAGGTATAATAACTGCATCATAAGTAACGGAGATTGGTTTTTGGTGTTAACGCAAGCAGCGTTTCATAAATCAGGTGAATGGTATTTTCAATATCACTTTTGTGCAGCATCTCAACAGTTGTATGCATGTAACGTAAAGGAATACTGATCAGCACAGAAGGGCATCCATCATTGGCATAAGCAAATGAATCGGTATCTGTTCCTGTACTGCGGCTCAGTGCACGCCACTGTACATCAATTTTTTTCTTTTCTGCTATATCAGTTACAAAATCAAGAAGCTTGTTGTGAACTGCAGGTGCTGTTGCAAGCGATGGGCCTTTACCGCAACTGATATCTCCTTCAATGATCTTACTGATCATAGGAGTAGTCGTATCATGTGTTACATCGGTTACAATCGCAACATCGGGTTTAATTCTCCGTGCAATCATTTCTGCACCACGTAACCCGATTTCTTCCTGTACAGCGTTTACAATATATAATCCAAACGGAAGTTTCTTTTTGTTTTCTTTCAGCAGTCTTGCAACTTCAGCAATCATAAAACCACCAATGCGGTTGTCAAATGCACGGGCAATGTAATAGTCATGTGCCAGTTCATCAAAGCCTTCTTCGTATGTGACAACACATCCTATTTTTATACCTAATGCTTCCACTTCTTTTTTCGTTCTTGCACCGCAATCAAGCCAGAGATTGTCAACTTTTGGTTGTGGTTCTTTTGCATCAGGACTGCTGTGGCGTGTATGAATGGCAGGCCATCCAAATACGGCTTTCACCATTCCTTTTTTACCATGGATCAATACACGTTTAGCCGGAGCAATCTGGTGATCAACACCTCCATTGCGTTTCAGGTAAATCAATCCATCGGCAGTAATATAGTTTACAAACCAACTGATCTCATCAGCATGTGCTTCAATCACCACTTTAAAAGCATGTTCAGGATTTATTACACCAACTGCGGTTCCATAGGAATCAGTAAAATGAGTGTCGATATATGGTTTGATGTATTCCAGCCAAACTTTCTGTCCGCTGGTTTCAAAACCAACCGGTGAATGTGTATTATGATAATTTTTCAGAAAGTCGAGTGAGGCAGCGGTGAGTATTGATTTCTTCTTAGTTGTTTTTGTTGCTTTTGCCATCGTTCATGGTTTTAGCAAATGTAATTAAAACAGGAGGAATAAACTCAACAGGGATGAAAGGATCAGCACCCCATCAACCCAGCCAAGATAAAACAGATCATTGTCCTGCCGTTTTGATTCCCGCAGCAGGTAAATTAATACCAGGCCCGGAATTATTTGGAGAAGGTGGACGGAATTGTTGAAACGGTATGCCAGGAACACAACGGTGAAGAGATAGATCAATACATTGATCAGAAAGAAAATGGTAAACTGTTTTTCGTTCATCAGGTTGGCAGGTGTATGTACGCCCGATTCAAAATCACGGAGTTTATCCCTGTAATCAAAAATCATTGTTGCTAATGCTACCAGCAGAATGCGGCTAATAAAAAGAAAAACTTCATTTAACTCCGGTTCTACATGAAAGAAGGCAAGCGGAAGCACTACAGTTGCATACGACCATACAAAGCCGATAAAATAACTTTTGATAAACGTAAGATAAGATGGAAGCTTAATCGGTTTTTTTAACAGCAGAGGTGCTGTATAGCTTGCATTGATCAGAATTGAAATAAGAATAAGTCCTGTAATTTCCCTGATCTTCCACCAGAACCAAAGCGTGGCCAGCAGTGCAAGCACATTAAAAACCAGCGTAAATGTTTTTGTTTGATGAAACCAACGCAACTGATCAGTTGAAGCACTATTACTGGCAGCAAAAGTAAAATGAACATTATAACTCAGCAGGGTTGCAAAGAATACAAAAGAAATCAGCGTAAGAGGATAATCAAAAAGGGAATAGAACATCTTTGTCTGCACACACAATGCAGCTGCACATAATGCAATAACAATATGATGAAAAAAGAAAAAGCGGAAGATGGCTTTCATCTGCCTGCTGATAATTTATAAAGGGAAAAAAACCTTCTCAGTCTTGAGTGTATCGCTCTTGTTGCCGGCCTTATCTTTTACAACAAACCGGAAATAAGAAGTGTCTTTCCGTGGGGAGCAGGCCGGGCCTCCCAATAATGCGTATCCTTCAACATTGAGTGTAGAAAAACGAACCCTGAATATAACCTTCTGGTTAGTTGAATTGGGGTAGTCGGGAATTTTATAATCAAGATTGGTCAGGATTGAATTTCCCGGACAGGGGATGTTGGCTGCATCTACTTTCTGAATGAAAATACTATCTTCCACATCACCTTCCTTATCGGTTACTTCAAAATTAATTTCAACGGCTGACCCGGTTCCATTTAACGTACTAATGGTACCCACTGTCAGATCTTTGATCTTTAACTGAGGTTTTGTTTGATATTTATCTTTTTTACATCCCGTAAGGATACCGGCAAATAGGAAAAGAAATAATAGTTTTGCTCTCATTCGGAATTGTTCTTATTTCAAATTTAAGCATTAATACAGCATTAAAAAATTGATTCCTTCTTTTGTTAACAATCTTTTTGAAGTTAATGCCGCTAATTTCAGCACGGCAGCACATGATGCATTCCATTTTCAACATGAAAACAATGCTGTTTATCAGTCATTCTGTAAAGCATTGAAGATTGATGTACAGAAAGTGCCTGCTGAACAGCAGATCCCTTTTTTACCGATCGGGTTTTTCAAAACGCATAACGTTGTGTCCACGAGTTTCCAGCCCGAAGCTGTTTTTGAAAGCAGCGGCACATCACAAACAATACAGAGTAAACATGCCGTCAAAAGCCTTGCAGTGTATGAAGATTCTTTTTTCAATGCGTTTCAACTGCAGTATGGAAACCCGGAAAACTGGTGCTTTCTCGGGCTGCTGCCTTCTTATCTTGAACGCAGCCATTCATCACTGGTATATATGGTTAAGCGCCTGATGGATGAAAGTCAGCATCTCAACAACGGGTTTTATCTCAACGAATTTGATAAATTGTACAATACGCTGAAACTGCTTGAAACAAACGGACAGCAAACAATGTTAATAGGGGTAACATTTGGGTTGCTTGATTTTGCAGAGAAATATCAGCTGCATTGTTATAACACAACCATTATGGAAACCGGAGGAATGAAGGGCAGGAGGGAAGAGTTGACAAGGGAAGAAGTACATCAATTGCTGAAGAAAAGCTTTGGTGTAAAGACAATTCATTCTGAATATGGAATGACAGAATTGCTGAGTCAGGCTTATTCAGCAGGAGATGGATTGTTTCATTGCCCGCCCTGGATGAAAGTACTGGTAAGAGATGAAGACGATCCTTTACAGATGCATACAAGTGGAAAGGGGGCATTAAATATTATCGACCTGGCTAATTTGTATTCCTGTTGTTTTATTGCAACCGATGATGTGGGAGAAGTGTATGAAGATGGAAGTTTCAGGGTGTTGGGCCGTATGGATAACAGCGATATACGTGGATGCAGCTTATTAGCTTTATAATTGATTATGCTTACAGAAAAATTACAGATGTTTCAGAACCGTTTAGCAAAAGTGTATAAACACCGGAGCAAACAGGCGAAGCGTATGCATATATCCTGTTACCGTTTGTATGATAAAGATTTGCCGGAGTTTCCCGTAAGTATTGATATATATGGAGAGAAAGTTTGTTTGAGTGAATACAGGGCCAAACATCATTTAACCGAAGAGGAACATATGGATTGGCTGAATGGTACAGCAGCAGTTATTGCTGATGTACTGCAGATTGATGATGAACATATTTATACGAAAGAGCGCAGAAGAAAAACAGATCGTTTATCGCAATACCAGAAAGTAAACGAAGAGAAAGAGTTTTTTGAAGTGGAAGAAAATGGATTGAAGTTTTTAATAAACCTCTCCGATTATCTTGATACCGGGTTGTTTCTCGATCACCGTATTACAAGAAAAATGCTGATGGATGAAGCTAAAGGAAAAAAAGTGCTCAACCTTTTTGCTTATACCGGATCATTCAGTGTGTATGCAGCTGCAGGTGAAGCTGAAGAAGTGGTAACCATTGATCTTTCCAATACTTATATTGATTGGGCAAAGAAAAACTTCGAGGCCAATTTTCTTGTTGATCACAGGAAGTACAGATTTGAAGTAGCTGATGTAAAGCAATACCTGCAAACTCTCACACCCAATTCGTTTGATCTTGTGATCATGGATCCGCCAACCTTCAGCAACAGTAAAAAGATGAAGGATTTCCTGGATATTCAACAGGATCATGTTGAGTTGATCAATCAAACATTCAGGGCTATGAAACCGGGCGGAGTCTTGTATTTCAGTAATAATGCCACCAGGTTTGAACTGGATAAAGAAGCTATTCAGGCATCCGTAATCAGTGATATTACCAAGGCTACAACCCCCTTTGATTTTGAGGGAAAACTCAGGCGTTGGTGCTGGCGAATGATCAAATAAGACTCAAATCGGCCATATTTTCAGGAATAATCTGAAAATCAAATCTTTTTGATTGGATTTCACAATGAAAATCCCTAATTTTTCGTTTCAGTTTAATATCCTACAATCCAATTCTATGAAACCAGTACTTCCTTCACTAAAGGGCAATCCCCGGTTTAAACAAATTCTTGCATTTTCGGCAGTCATTCTTATTTTATTTGTTGGCATTGCTGTGAACTATATGATAGAACTGAAAGTTCTTCATTCAGTTCAGGATCACAATGCAAAAAATGATTCAATTATCCTGCAGCAAAAGTATCAGCAGGTTGTAGAAAAAACCATGTTTCTGATTTCGCAGACAGATCACAACCTGGAAGATTTTATTCAAACCGGAGATTCCTCAAAGCTGAAAGAGTTTAAGAATAACAGTGGGGTCATCGAAAAAAACCTGGAACAGGTGAAGACAAGCTATACAGGATATGTACCAAAATACCTGGTCAATATTTTTATTCATAAAGCAAAAAACAGACTTACACTTAATAACGAAATTCTTGAAACATACAGCGCAAGGGGAGCAGGTAAAGCATTAGAGATTTTGAATGGTGGAGAAAATAAACGGAATCTTTCAGAACTTTCTTATGGAGCACAGGAGCTGGTGAACACTATGAGTTCAAAAATTTCCTCACTGAATCTTACCATTGCATCTGAACGAACATCCATGCTGAACCTGGATAAAAAATGGAACCTGATCTCTTTGATTTTTATGCTGCTGATTGCCTTTTTGGTGTTGTATAAAATGATTGAAACAAACCGGTTAAATACCAGTCTTTCAGTTGCTGTTCAAAAAGAGCATCAGGCGCTGATGGTAAAAGATCAGTTTATTTCAAATGTTACACATGAATTACGAACTCCTTTAAATTCAATTATTGGTTATACAAACCTGCTGCTGAAAAAAGATCATACCCAGGAAACAAAACAATGGATTTATGCAATGAAAGTTTCCGGTAACCTGCTCATGGAAGTAATCAATGATGTACTCGATTATTCTAAACTTGAATCAGGCTATATACAGTTTTCAAAAGAACCATTTGCCCTGAATGATGTTTTGAGTAACCTGAAGAACGTAATACAAAACCGTGCAGACAGTAAAAACCTGCTGTTCATTATTGAGAAAGATGACCAGGTACCTGTTCATTTGCTGGGCGATGAAAAGAAACTGATGCAGTTGCTTGTGAATTTAACAGGTAACTCTATTAAGTTTACAGAAAGCGGAAGTATTAAAGTGCAGGTGAAACTGGAAAGAACAACAGAAGGAAAAGCATGGCTTCAGTTTATTGTTTCAGATACAGGTATTGGTATTGACGAAAAGAAACTCCCCCATATTTTTGAACGTTTCTACCAGGTTGATTCAGGCTTGCAAAAAAAATACTTTGGAACCGGGCTGGGCCTGCCTATTGTAAAACAACTGGTGGAAATGCAGGGCGGAACTATTACAGCCGTTTCTTCACCGGGTATGGGAACAAAGTTTGAAGTGCTTTTACCTTATTTCATTGATACTGATATTGAAATACATTCATTAGCCGAAGAAAGTGAAGTGGTGGAGGCAGATGATGAAAGAAATGAGCAATTGAAAATTTTAATTGTGGATGACAATGAAATGAACCGTGATTTACTCGGCTTTATTTTAAAAGAACATAATTATTCATTTGAGAAAGCAGAGAATGGATTGGTTGCATTAAAAATGCTGAAGTATAACAGTTACGATTTTATCATCATGGATGTACAGATGCCGCACCTGAATGGAATTGAAACAACAAGGAAGATCAGGGCTGAATTAAAAATACAGACTCCGGTTATTGGTTTAAGTGCATTCAGTCAGCCAGAAGAACAGCAGGCCAGTATTCATGCAGGGATGAATGCTTATCTCACCAAACCAATTGATGATGTAAAACTTTTTGAACTGCTCGAATATTATAAGGACTGGAATGCATTGCCAACTCCTTCGCAGTTGAAACTGATCAACATTGAATACCTCGAACGCATAACAGGGGGCAGTAAGGAATATGTGGAAGAAGTACTGTTAAAAGCAGCCGATCTGTTGCCAAACGAAGTAAAAAAATTACAGGATTCATTTGCTGCTGAAGATGCTGAACGGGTAAAAGAAGTGGCCCATAATATGAAAACCACCCTGGGAATTTTGGGTGTGAAGGAAGTTGTTTCGAATAAAGTAAGACAGCTGGAAAAAGCTGATATGACGAAACCTTCTGAAAAAGAACAGATGAGTGTATTGGTGGCAGAATTAGATCAGTCGGTAAAAATTGTACTGGAAGAATTAAGAGAATATTTGAACGCTGCCTGAATTTGACCGGCACAGAAATGTATGCAGGAAGAGTGATAAACAGGAAATGAGCAATTCATCATCTTCCATTACATTTACAGAAACGATTGTGTTATGAACAAAGTTGTTTCAACTGCCGGTGAAGCAATCAATGATATTTCCGATGGAGCAACTCTCATGTTCGGTGGATTTGGATTGTGCGGTATTCCTGAAAATTGTATTGCAGCATTAGTTAAGAAAGGGATTAAAAACCTTACCTGTATTTCCAACAATGCAGGGGTGGATGATTTTGGTATTGGTTTAATGCTGAAGCAAAAGCAGGTAAAAAAAATGATCTCTTCTTATGTTGGTGAGAATGCTGAATTCGAACGTCAGCTGTTAAGCGGTGAACTGGAAGTTGAACTTATTCCACAGGGAACCTTAGCAACACGATGTATGGCTGCCGGTTATGGTATGCCAGCCATTTATACTCCTGCCGGAGTGGGAACAGAGGTAGCCATTGGAAAAGAAATCAGAAACTTTAACGGGAAAGATTATTTACTCGAATATGCATTTGATGCTGACTATGCAATTGTGAAAGCATGGAAGGGTGATACAATGGGGAATTTAATTTTCAAAGACACTGCCCGAAATTTTAATCCGTTAATGGCGATGGCTGGAAAAATTACTATTGCTGAAGTGGAAGAATTAGTGGAAGCAGGTACACTTCATCCAAATGAAATTCATGTGCCGGGTATTTATGTACACCGGATTTTTCAGGGAACTGATTATGAAAAAAGGATTGAACAAAGAACAACAAGAAAACGAATTTGATAATTTGACGATTTGGAGAATCGTCATTACCAAATCTCCAAATCGATAAATCTCCAAATTGAATTATGGCACTCTCAAAGGAACAGATCGCACAACGCATTGCAAGGGAACTAAAAGATGGTTACTACGTCAACCTTGGCATTGGTATTCCAACATTGGTTGCTAATTATATTCCCCAAGGCATTCATGTAGAATTACAGAGTGAAAATGGGTTGCTGGGTATGGGGCCATTCCCGTTTGAAGGAGAAGAAGACCCTGATCTCATCAATGCAGGAAAACAAACCATCACCACATTGCCTGGCTCAGCTTTTTTCGACAGTGCCATGAGTTTTGGAATGATCCGTGCAGGAAAAGTTGATCTTACTGTGCTAGGTGCAATGGAAGTAAGCGAGCAGGGCGATATTGCTAACTGGAAAATCCCCGGCAAAATGGTGAAGGGAATGGGTGGAGCCATGGATCTTGTTGCCAGTGCCAAAAATATCATTGTGGCAATGATGCATACCAATCCTAAAGGTGAAAGCAAGTTATTGCCTCAATGTGCATTGCCGTTAACAGGCATAAAATGTGTGAAGAAAATTGTTTCTGACCTTGCTGTATTGGATGTTACGCCTGATGGATTTAAATTAATCGAACGGGCACCCGGTGTTTCAGTAGACGAGATTGTTGCTAAGACAGCTGGTAAACTAAATGTTGAAGGAGATGTGCCGGAGATGGTGTTTTAATTTCTTCTTTCGATGTTCAATTTTGGCAAGGTTTTTTCCATTCATTGGGCAGAACAGCAATTACAATTAATGTAAATAATCAGGGGGTGAGTTAATAATCGTTGGGGAATATATGTTGTTGTGTTTTCTTCATTCATTATTGATGTAGCTACGCCTGTCAGCCTGAAAAAAAACATCTGCATTATTCATTTATCTAAAACGAATGTTATGAAACTGAATTACCCCGGTGCACTTATCTGCGCCGCATTATTATTGACTTCCTGTGTAAGCAGTAAGAAATTTAAACAATCTCAGGCTGATTACTCTGTATTGCAAACCCGTTATCAAACGCTTGAGGGAACATTGACAGACTGTAATAATCAGAAAGCTGGTTTAGAACAGGAAAAGGCTGATCTGAATAAAAAAGTCGCAGATCTTAACCGTGAAATGGAGTATGTAAAGCAGAATTATACACAGGCTGTTTCACAATTGGAAAACATGTCTGTAATATCAAAGCAACAGGCGGAAAGCATCAAACAGTCATTACAGAATATCGGTGCAAAGGATGCGTACATTCAAACATTACAACAACAAATGGCTTATAAAGATTCATTGAATATGGTGCTGGTGATGAACCTGAAAGGAGCCATTGGAAATATAGAAGACGAAGACATCAATATTAAAGTTGATAAAGGTGTCGTTTACATTGATATTTCTGATAAACTGCTTTTTAAAAGCGGCAGTTATACCATAACCGATCGTGCAAAAGAAATATTGGGTAAAGTTGCGTTGGTGTTGAAGAATCAGCCTGATATTGAGTTTATGGTGGAGGGACATACCGACAATGTGCCTTTCCATGGCAATGCTTCATTGATTGATAATTGGGATCTGAGTGTAAAACGTGCTACTACAGTTGTGCGTTTATTGCAAAAAGAATATGGATTGGATCCTGCTAAGATTGCAGCTGCAGGTCGTGGTGAGTACCGCCCGTTAGGAAGTAACGATACCAAAGAAGGAAAAGCTGTAAACAGAAGAACAAGAATTGTGATTCTTCCGCAATTGGATCAGTTCTTTAAATTATTAGAACCCAAGAAATAAGTTGTGTGTTCAGAGTAAAACAAAGTGGTCTGCTGATCTTGAGCAGACCACTTTGTTCTTTGTAAAAAGATCAATTGGTTGTGTAAATTTTCACAAAACCATCTGTTTCACTGCTCACAATCAGGATGCTTTTCCCATTAGGGCTTTTATCTGCTGAAATAAATAATACACCTTCTGGTCCAACTCCTGTGTTGAGCCATTGCAAATAAGTTGGCTTTACAGGATTGGTAATATCATAAATCATCACTGCATTAGCTCTTTCCAATCCAACAAACAGCAGGTTGTTATTCCCTGTACGTCCAATAGCAATGCCTTCCGGTTCACATCCTTTATCATCACTTCTTCCATCAGGATATTTCCCCAGTTCAAAGGCTTTGGTATCAACTTCATTTTTGCTGTCGAATACTAATTCGCCGGTCAAACCATTCCAGATGCTGAATGAACGTGCGCCATACGAATATAATTCATCATAATCACCATCACTATCTGTATCGCCCAATGTGGTTGTAACATTCAAACGGCCAAGCTTTGCATTTGTTTTTAAACTTGCTGCATTTGGAAATGCAACAGAATCCAGTACAATTGAAGCATGACCTGCACGTCTTACTTCAACAGGCAACATGCCTGCCCATTCTCTTACATCACCTTCATTGGCTGTATATAAAAAAGGGGTGCCGTTAAAGGATGATACAGCAATTGCATCGGGCATATACATTCCTTTTACGGGCCAGCTGCCAAATACAATACCACCATCCTGGTCGCTTGGATCAATTGTATTGAGCGGATTGTTATAATCTTTAAAACCTAATGGGAAAATGGTTGTGATTGTTTTCGTAGAGAGATCAATTTGTGCAATTCCGTTATTTTCCTGCAGAGTTACCCATGCCGTTTTTGAGTTGGCCGACACTGTAATGTATTCCGGTTCAATATCCTGTTCAAAGCTTGCATTTTTTCCGAAAATGCGCAGGCCTTTTGTTTTCAGCACAACTGCCTGTGATGCAAAGCCACTGAAATTAAGCGTTGTAACGGCATAGTTTTCATCAATACTGATGATTGAAACGGTGCCTAAGGGATCAACAGTGTAAGCATCATTGGGTTCACCTTCATTGGCAGAAAGAATAAATTTTCCATCAGGAGTGAAAGTAACCATGTCGGGTAAGGAGCCTACAGTTACTACTGCAATTGCTGCATATGTTGTTGTATTAAAAACAACCACTTTACCTGCACTTACTTTATCCAACGCTTCAATCGCTGCGGCCAGTTTTCCATCACTTACTGCAACACTGTTTACAAGTCCGCCATAGGCGGCAATATTAATGTTACCTGTTACAACAGGTACAGCAGGATTTGTAAGATCAACCACTTCAATGCGGTTGTTACCGGCACTGTTGTTTACCACAAATAATTTTTTAGTTGTTGGATCATACGTACTGATCTCGGCTGCACCCAAACCACCACCAATTGGTAAGCTGCTGATTTCAGCAAATGAAGTAGATTCCTGGCGTGCAGCTAAACCGGTTGCAGTTGTTTCTTTCAATTTTTTTGCAGCAGCCAGTTCTGCAGCTTGTTCTTCGCTGCCAAACTTGGTACATGCATTCAACAGCAAAACGCTGCTGGTGAGCAAAAGGAATTTTCTCATTGTGTAAGTTTATTAGTTGAGCCGCAATGGTAGAGAGAGATTGTTAACGAAATATGACGGGAAGGTTATGAAAAGATGAAGGAAAGTCTTTAAGGTCACAATTTGGTTTGAGGTTTGCAAAACGAAACCTTAAAGGAAGAACAGTTTGATGAAAGCCCGAACCACTGTCACCCAAGGCTTTAAAACTCACTTCCCAACTCCCAATTACAAATCCCCAATTCCCAAAGGTTCTGGCCGTCCCCAGCGTACCGACGCAGCATTAAACTTCCCCACAAATCCTCCCCAAAGAGTCATTTTTTCCGCTTTTCGACACAATCTGTACTTTTTAGTATAGATTAATCTGTACTTTTGTGTACAGATTGAATGTTGAATATTTTAGATTAACAGATTAAACAGAATGAATCATGAGTGAAATGCTCAATACGTTGGAGCAAACCGCCCTCAGTGAGTACAAGTACGGCTGGGTTACGGATATTGAGGCCGATGAAGCTCCTCCGGGACTTAGTGAGGATATTGTACGCTTTATCAGCGCCAAAAAGAATGAACCTGAGTGGATGCTGGAATGGCGGTTGAAAGCTTACCGGCACTGGCTGAAAATGACCGAGCCAACCTGGTCGAATGTGCATTACCCGAAAATTGATTACCAGTCCATCAAATATTACAGTGCTCCTAAGCAAAAGATTACTGTGAACAGTCTGGATGAAATTGATCCGGAGTTGAGGGCAACATTTGAAAAGCTCGGCATTTCATTAGACGAACAAAAACGTTTAAGTGGTGTGGCAGTTGATGCGGTAATCGATTCGGTTTCTATTGCAACTACCTTCAAAACACAACTGGCAGAACTCGGAATTATTTTCTGCAGTATGAGCGAAGCCATCAGGGAGCATCCCGAACTCATCAAAAAATGGCTGGGCTCTGTTGTACCAATGACCGATAATTATTTTACTGCTCTCAATAGTGCTGTATTCAGCGATGGTAGTTTCTGTTATATTCCAAAGGGAGTAAAATCTCCAATGGAGTTAAGCACTTACTTCCGTATCAACGCAGAGAATACCGGGCAGTTTGAACGTACATTGATTGTGGCTGAAGAATCAAGCTATGTAAGTTACCTCGAAGGTTGCACTGCTCCCATGCGTGACGAAAATCAACTGCATGCTGCGGTTGTAGAAATCGTTGCACTCGATAATGCTGAAGTAAAATATTCAACTGTGCAGAACTGGTACCCCGGTAATAAAGAAGGCAAAGGCGGGATCTACAATTTTGTAACCAAGCGTGGTATCTGTGCAGGCGTAAATTCAAAAATCAGCTGGACACAGGTTGAAACAGGAAGTGCTGTTACATGGAAATATCCAAGTGTAATTTTAAAAGGTGATAACAGCCAGGGTGAATTTTATTCTGTTGCTGTAACCAACAATTATCAGCAGGCCGATACCGGCAGCAAGATGATGCACATTGGTAAAAACACAAGAAGCCGCATTGTATCCAAAGGTATTTCTGCAGGCTTCAGTCAAAACTCTTATCGTGGTTTGGTGCAGGTTGGTAAGAACGCCATCAACGCCAGAAACTTTTCGCAGTGCGATAGTTTGCTGCTGGGTGATAAATGCGGTGCTCATACATTTCCATACATCGAAGTAAAAAACAGTACAGCGCAGGTTGAGCATGAAGCAACAACTTCAAAGATTGGTGAAGACCAGATCTTCTATTGTAACCAGCGTGGACTGGATACTGAAACTGCTGTTGCATTAATCATTAATGGTTTTGCAAAAGAAGTAATGAATCAGCTGCCGATGGAGTTTGCTGTAGAAGCACAGAAACTGCTGGCTATTTCACTGGAAGGAAGTGTAGGGTAAACCCCTCCGCCCCTGAAGGGGGACTGTTAACACTCAAAGTGAATGTTACAGTATAAAAATTTGAAGTTCTTTTTGTTGACCAGCATTATTGCAACTATTGAGTTTTTGTTGTGTCACTCACTTGTACTGATGAATGATTATTATCAGTCGAAAAGTAAAAAACTATTGTTCAATTATAAACAAATGCCCGGCCTCCCTCTCTCTTGGAGAGGGAACGAGGGAGAGGCTTAAAGTATGTTAAGTATTAAAAATTTACAGGCACGTATTGAAGAAAAGGAAATCTTAAGAGGAATCAACCTTGATATTAAACCGGGTGAAGTACATGCCATCATGGGCCCTAACGGAAGTGGTAAATCTACATTGGCTTCTGTATTAGCCGGCCGTGCTGATTATGAAGTTACCGGTGGCAGTGTTGAATTTTTAGGAAAAGATCTGTTAGAACTTTCTCCTGAAGACCGTGCAAGAGAGGGTTTATTCTTAGCGTTTCAGTACCCCATTGAAATTCCGGGAGTAAGTACCACCAACTTTATAAAAACAGCAGTGAATGAAGTGCGCAAGTATCGTGGTGAAGAACCAATGGATGCAGTTGCCTTTTTAAAGCTGATGAAAGAAAGAATGAAGCTGGTAAATATTGATCAGTCTTTGTTAAGCCGTTCATTGAACGAAGGGTTTAGTGGTGGTGAAAAGAAACGTAATGAAATTTTTCAGATGGCCATGCTTGAACCAAGACTGGCAATATTGGATGAAACAGACAGCGGCTTGGATATTGATGCTCTCCGCATTGTAGCAGAAGGTGTAAACAAACTGAAGTCAAAAGACAACGCAACATTAGTGATTACTCACTACCAGCGTTTGCTTGATTACATCGTTCCTGATTATGTACACATTCTTTATAAAGGACGTATTGTAAAAACAGGCGGTAAAGAACTGGCATTGGTACTCGAAGAAAGAGGATACGATTTTATTAAAGAAGAATTGGGTGAAGAAGTTGAAGCGTAGAGCGAGCCCCCTCTAACTCCCCCAAAGGGGGAGAATTGCTCTTCACAGCCCTTGCTTTTACAAGAGGTTGATAAAATGTAGAGTAGTTGTGATGACAAAAGTTAGAAAGATGAAATGCTTAAATAATATTGTTGAACAAATAAAACAAAGCTCGGCCTCCCTTAAAACTAATTCCATTTCCTTTGGCCTTCTCCTTTTGGAGAAGGTGCCCGAAGGGCGGATGAGGTGAGAGGGAACGAGGGTGAGGCTCTTATGTCAGAATTAAAAGAATTAATAAACGATAAATACGCCGAACAGAAGTTCAGCGGAAATGGTGCTTTGCAAAGTCTCAGTAACAAAGGCTTTGAAGCATTTGCTGAACTGGGTATTCCTACTGTAAAGCATGAAGAGTGGAAGTACACAAGGATCAGCAGTGTGCTTGGGAAAGATTTTTCATATGCAACTAATGCAACCGTAGTTACAGAAGCAGATGTGAATGAATTCCGTTTGCCGGGAAATGAACATGCGAATGAACTGGTATTTGTGAATGGAATTTATCAACCGCAGTTATCAACCATCCATTCATCAGCTGATGAACTGGTGATTCTGCCATTGAGTGAAGCTGCAAAAGGAGAATACAAATCGATTGTAGAAAATAATCTTGGTCACAGTGCTTCTTATCATAAAGACGGGATCAATGCATTGAACAATGCATTTGCACACCAGGGCTTGTTTATCTCTATTAAAAAAAATAAAGCTGTTGAACATCCTTTGTACTGTTATTATATCAATGATGCAAGAACAGCAAGTGTGTTTTCTCAGCCAAGAACATTGATTCATGTAAATGTAAATGCTGAAGTGAAACTGGTGGAAGAAGAAGTAACACTTGGCAGCAGCGATTCCTTCATCAATAAGATTTCAGAAATTGTGGTAGAGGAAAATGCGCAGGTTCATATTTACAAAATACAGAATGAGGATAGTCACAGCAGCTGTGTAAAAACAACGCATGTGCGCCAGGTGGGAGTGAGTAAAGTGAATTCAGTAACCATTACATTGAATGGGGGAGTAATCCGCAATAACCTCAATTTTATTTTAGAAGCTCCCGGTTGCGAAAGCAATATGTATGGCTTGTATTGTGTAAAAGGAAATACGCATGTTGACAATCATACAGTCGTGGATAATCAGATGCCTAACAGTTTAAGCAATGAACTGTACAAGGGCATTATTGATGAAAATGCAACAGCCGTTTTCAACGGAAAAATATTTGTGCGGAAGGATGCGCAGAAAACAAATGCTTACCAGAGTAACAAGAATGTGCTGTTAAGCGATACTGCCACCATCAACACTAAACCTCAGCTGGAAATTTTTGCAGATGATGTAAAATGTTCGCATGGCTGTACGGTTGGCCGTCTGGATGAAGAAGCATTGTTCTATCTGCGTGCAAGAGGAATTGGTGAAAAAGCGGCGAAAGCTTTATTGCTGCATGCGTTTGCAGGAGAGATACTGGATAAGATTGAACTGAAACCGATCCGTGATTATGCAGACCGGATCATTTCTGAAAGACTTGATTTTGAGAATCAATTATTAACAGATTAATTATGCCGAATACAGGCCTTTATATAGCATTTGATGTTGAACTGATCAGGAATCATTTCCCTGTGCTGAACAGGAAAGTGAAAGATAAACCATTGGTTTATTTTGATAATGCTGCTACCACTCAAAAACCCCAGGCAGTGATTGATGCTTTGGTGAATTATTATTCAAACTACAATGCCAATATTCACCGTGGTATTCATTCGCTGGCTGAAGAAGCAACAGCAGCCTATGAAGCAACAAGGGATACCGTGCAGCGATTTATAAATGCAGATCATCGGGAAGAAATTATTTTCACAAGAGGAGTAACTGAAAGCATCAACTTAGTTGCCTACACATGGGCCAGAACAAATTTGAAAGCAGGTGATGAAATCATCATCAGCGGCATGGAGCATCACAGCAATATCGTTCCCTGGCAGTTGATCACAGAAATGACAGGTGCAAAGTTGAAAGTAATTCCGGTTGATGATAATGGCGAACTGATCATGGAAGAGTTTTATAAACTCCTAAACGAAAAAGTAAAACTGGTTTCTGTTGTGCATGCTTCCAATTCATTGGGAACAATCAATCCGGTAAAAGAAATCATTGATGCAGCACATAAAATTGGAGCAATTGTAATGCTTGATGGAGCACAGTCAACCGTTCATCTTGATATTGATGTGCAGGAACTTGATTGTGATTTTTTTGCCATCAGTTCACATAAGGTATATGGTCCAACCGGCATTGGTGTGTTATATGGGAAAAGAGAATTACTGGAAGCTATGCCGCCATTCATGGGTGGAGGGGAGATGATTAAAGATGTAACATTCGAAAAAACAACCTGGAATGAATTGCCTTACAAGTTTGAAGCAGGCACGCCGAATATCGCTGATACTGTTGCATTGAAAGCTGCGATTGATTTTGTAGAACGCATCGGCAAGAAACAGGTCCGTCGTCATGAAGAAAAATTATTGCAGTATGCAACAGAACAATTAGAATCAATTGATGGTATCCGTATGATTGGAAAAGCAAAAGAAAAGGTAAGTGTCGCTTCTTTTGTTGTAGATGGTGTTCACCCGCAGGATCTGGGGATTATGTTAGATAACCAGGGTGTTGCTGTCCGTACAGGTCATCATTGCACACAGCCACTGATGAACCGTTTTGGTATTCCCGGTACAACAAGAGCAAGTTTTGCGATGTACAATACAAAGGATGAAATTGATGTGATGATAGCAGGATTAAATAAAGCTATTAAGATGTTGAGATAGAAGCCAAGCCTCCCCAAACCCCTCCAAAGGAGGAGCTTTGCAAGGCACGGGCCAACTTATGAAAGATGTTGAACAATAATATAGCTGATGAATGAAAGAGTGAAGTTGAAATGCTGAATTACGAATTTTTAATAAAAAATAAATGCCCGGCCTCCCTCTCCTTTGGAGAGGGAACGAGGGTGAGGCCGCAAATGAAATCAATAGCAGAAATAGAAGAAGAAATAGTTGAAGACTTTTCCCTTTTTGATACTTGGGACGAAAAGTATGAGTACATCATCGACATGGGAAAGAAACTGAAGCCACTGGAAGATCAATATAAAAAAGATGAGAACAAGATCAAAGGCTGCCAGAGTACGGTGTGGATGATCAGTGAGTTTAAAGATGGGAAAGTGGTTTACCGTGCAGAAAGTGATGCAGTGATTGTAAAGGGATTGGTGAGTATGCTGATCCGTGTATTGAGCGGACATGCACCACATGAAATTATTGATGCAAAGCTGGACTTTATTGATAAGATTGGTATGAAGCAGCACCTGGCACAAACAAGAAGCAATGGTTTGTTAAGCATGGTGAAGCAAATGAAATTGGACGCAACAGTTTATTTAGCACAACAACAGGCCTCCCCAAACCCCTCCAAAGGAGGGGCTTAGCAAAGCACAGGGCCTGCTTGTGACAGATGTTGAAAAATAGTATAGCTGATGAATGAAAGTGAAAAGTTGAAATGCTGAATTACAAAAGATAATAAAAAAATAAAGGCTCGGCCTCCTTTAAAACTAATTCTATTTCCTTTGGCCTTCTCCTTTTGGAGAAGGTGCCCGAAGGGCGGATGAGGTGAGAGGGAACGAGGGAGAGGCTTATGAATACAGAAGCAATAAAAGAAAAGATCATAGAGAAGGTGCAAACGGTATTTGATCCGGAGTTGCCGGTAAATATTTATGATCTGGGTCTCATCTATAATGTGGATGTGAATGAGAAAGGTTATGCACAGATCACGATGACATTAACAGCACCCAGTTGTCCGGCTGCACAATCATTACCTGTGGAAGTGGATCAGAAAGTAAGAGAAGTGGAAGGAGTGACAGATGTGAATGTGATGATCACCTGGACACCAAAATGGGATAAGAGTATGATGAGTGAAGTGGCAGCGTTGGAATTAGGATTTATGTAAGCCCCCTAACCCCCTGAAAGGGGAATACGGAGCTTCATGATTTGAAATAATGATTAACTAAAACTCCCCTTTAGGGGATGGGGGCAAAAAATAATTATGGCAATGATTTCATTAGATAGTTTAATGGGCAACAGTGGTCCATCCTATCCGGAACAGATAGTAGCACCTTACCGTAAAGAACTGGTGGATGCAGGATTTGAACAGATGATGACCGTGGAAGAAGTAGAAAAAGTATTGAGTGGCAACATAGGAAAAGTGATCATGCTGGTGTTGAACAGTGTATGCGGCTGCAGTGCAAGAGTAAGCAGACCGGGAGCATTGCTCAGTTTCTTCAATCATGTGGTTCCTGATGTTAAGGCAACCTTGTTTGCGGGTATGGAAAAAGAGGCAGTGGTGCATTTCCGTGAAAAATATCTGAACGGAGTAACACCGTCATCACCCAATATTATTCTGTTGAAAGATGGAAAGGTATTGCTTCACCTGCAACGTCACCAGATTGAAACAACAGATGCAGGAAGTATTGCAGACAGTTTAATTGAAGTGTACAATAAAGAATGTACCAAACAAACAACAGAAGAAGACCGTGCTGAACTGAGAACCTATTTTACAAAAGTGTACCAGGTTGATCCATTGGCAGCACAGGCATAAAAGAAAAACAACACATGAAAATAACGTCATCAGAAGAATATGGTATCCGGATGCTCATCCGCATTGCATCTGCTAATCCTGTTGAAGGGTTAAGCATTCCGCAGCTGAGTGATGCAGAAGGATTGAGTGAGCCGCATGTGGCAAAGATCTGTCGTACGTTACGGATGGAGGGTTTCATTAACAGTACACCCGGTTATAAGGGCGGATATGTTTTAGCAAAACCCGCAGAACAAATCATCATCAACCATGTATTAAAGGCATTGGGTGGAAACTTATTCGATAAGGAATTCTGCGAATCACATACGGCTGTTGGGCGTTTGTGTACCAACTCTGTTGATTGCAGTACACGTTCACTCTGGCGAATGGTACAAAGCACATTAGATAATCTGCTGGAGAAATTAACACTGAAAGATCTCATCGTTAATGAAAAAGAACTGGAGTTGAAGTTAGAAGCCGTGTTGCAGCGGAATATGGATGAGATGACAAAATAGAAATCAATGAAATATTCATGTATTGGTATTTTTCTCTTTTTTTTTGTTCATGCAGATATAATAACGAAAGCGTTTTTGAAGAGGCCACTGATATTTCAATTCCTTCTTCAACAACCATTACTAAAGATGAATACCATGATATGGGGCAGGACTATGTAAAAATTCTGCAGTTAAAACTTAATGAGAAATCGGCAAAGGCAATTGAATTGTCAATTCTTAAATCTTCATATTTTAACTCTGCTATAAAAAGTGATTCTGGAATTGATGCTTCTCAACAAATAAAATTTCAGAATGTTAGTGGGATATGGTACCGTTACCAAAATGGATTTAAGTTTCATGGCAATTCTAATAAAAACAGAGATGTAATTTTAGCAGAAATTGATACGGTTAAAATGATCGGAAGTTTTGAATTATCTTCCGATTAAATTTTCCACTCCACAATTTCATTCACCCATTCTTTCTTTAACGGAGTTGTTATCTTGATATAATTATCGCTGTAACCTTCCATCATGGTATTCTTTGAATGTCCTTCAAACAAAACAGGTCTTGTTTGCCCTTCATGCTGCTGTGTAAAGTATTGCATCTTCATATAAGAAAGATTGCGGAGGGTTTTATTGCGGTCGTAACGCACATTCAATGGTACAACAGGTTTGATCGTTAAGGCATGTGTATTGTCACGCTCAGAATAAGTGAACACATGCAGGTAAGAAACATCTAAGGAATGAAGAAAGTCAAATGTTTCTTTAAACAGTTCATCCGTTTCACCCGGAAAACCAACAATCACATCCACACCAATACAGCAATGCGGCATCAGTTGTTTGATGAGTGCAACACGTTCAGCATATAATTCACGTTTGTAACGGCGGCGCATCATACCCAACACTGTATTGCTTCCGCTCTGTAAAGGAATATGAAAATGTGGCATGAATTTTTTACTCTTACTTACAAACTCAATGATTTCTCTACTTAGTAAATTGGGTTCAATTGAAGAGATACGGTAACGTTCAATACCATCAACTTTTTCCAGTTCCTGTATTAATGAATAAAAATTTTCTTTCTCATCATTCGGAGGTTGTTTTAAATCCCCCCTTTGGGGGGTGGGGGGGCTGAAATCGCCAAGGTTTACACCCGTCAACACAATCTCTTTACTTCCACCTGCTGCAATTTCTTTTGCATTATTGATGACGTTAGTAATGGTATCGCTCCGGCTTTTTCCACGTGCCATGGGAATGGTACAGAAGGAACAGGTATAATCACAACCGTCCTGCACTTTCAGAAAAGTTCTTGTACGGTCGTTAATGGAATAGGAAGCATTGAAACCGCTTACATCTTCAATTTCACAACTGCTGATTTTTGCACTGTCGCCTTTGGCCAGTTCCCTTATATGTGAAGCGAGATTAAATTTCTCTGCTGCACCGAGCACTAAATCAACACCGGGAATTTCTGCAATCTCTTTTGGTTTCAATTGGGCATAACAGCCGGTAATCACCACTAAACTTTCAGGAGCTTTCCGTTGAATACGGCGAACCAGCTGGCGGCATTCTTTATCTGCATTATCGGTAACAGAGCAGGTATTGATCACATACACATCGGCCAGGTCGTCAAACTCTTTCTTCTCAAAACCTTCACTCTCCATCTGGCGACTGAGTGTGGAAGTTTCGGAGTAGTTGAGTTTACAACCGAGTGTGTGAAATGCGACCGATTTTGCTTCTGCCATAGTTGTTTAATTCTTCCATGCTGTACAGATTCATGCTGTTTGCACAGAGCCTGCAAAGGTAATGAAGAATTGAAAAAGGGGCAGCATAAACTTGTGCTGATGCAGCTTTTGATCTGTCATAAAATCATTCGGCCAGTTTTGTCTTCAGCCGCTTATTTTTGCCCTCTTTTCTCTGAACCAATGGATAGCCGGAATACAAAAACATATATTCTCTTTCAGCCAAAACATTTACTCACCAAACGGCCTGTTTTGGAAATCAGGCAATGGATTAAAACTCCAGCAGGTGTTACTTCAGGTGAGCAACCGTTAACAAGACAACAACTGAAAATTTCTTTTCCTTCGGTAAGTGATGAAGGATTTAAAACAATTCTTGCTTTTTCAAAACCTGAATTGCAGAAAGTGGAAGCGGCTTTGCATAATCAATCAGCTTATCACAGTAACGAAGCAGAACGGAATGCAATGCAGAAAAAAGCAATGGTCCGTCACCTGCAATCTTTACTGATGAGTTTGCGGCAGCAAAATAAAACGGTGGAATTATATCACCAGGTGAATGGTGCTTCTGCATCATCTGTACAAACAGTGAAATGTATATTATATGCTTACCCGGTTGAACTGGCTTTTCATGTTATTATTGATAACAACCAATACCTGCTGGATATATATGTGGTGAAAGGAAAAGAGCGGATGCACTATAACGAATTTAAACGTGTTCATTTTTTACTGGAAGCTGATTCCTGTTATTATCAACTCTCATCTAAAAGTTATGAAGCAGCTGAATGGTTGCAGCAACAGGATGAAACAAAATTGACTACGAATGATCCAACTTCTTTTGAACAGGTGATCAGTAAACTGAAAGAATGGGAGCTGAAAGTGGATGCATCAGCTATTGCGGCAGGTGAAGAATTGATTGCAGAGCCGCAGCCACAGGTAATGCTGAGCGAACTCAATAATACATTTCTAAAACTTGAACCACGTTTTGTATATGATGGATATGTTGTGGATGGTCCGTTTGAAGCAGTGACCAAACAACACCCGATAGCTATCGGGTCCGCTGATAAAACCATTTCCATAATCCGTCACCAGCAAAAAGAAGAAGAGCTGGTAGAGTTTCTCCGTTCGCTGCATGAAAAATTTACCAATCAAACGAATGGTTTTTTCTATCTAAATTTTGCAGATGCACAAAAGAAAGGATGGTTTCTGAAAGTGTATCACCGTTTACTTGAAATGGGAATTGATCTGCTGGGAATTGATTTGATGAAGCATTTCCGTTACTCGCAGTATATAGCGGAAACAGTTATCAGTAAGCAGGAAGTTGAAGGCAGCTGGATTTGTTTATCGATGACGGTGAAGTTTGATAAAGAAATTATTCCGCTTACCTATTTGCAGAAGAGTTTACTCAACGGACAAAAAGCCGTGATGCTGAAAGATGGAAGCCTTGGTGTGCTGGGTGAAGAATGGTTAAAGCAATATGGATTACTGATAAGGCATGGAAATATTCGAAAAGAAGAACTGCTTGTGCCGAAATGGTTGCTGATGAGTGAAGCAACAGATTCAAAACCGGATGAAGTACGATCCGCAGTGATTAAAACAGATATCAGTGCAGCATGGTTCAGCAAATGGAAACAATGGGAAAAGCAAACAGAATCATTATATCCATTACCTGTTGGATTAACGGTAGAACAATTGCGCCCTTATCAGCAAAAAGGATATGAATGGCTAAGGTTACTTTCTGAGATTGGAGGAAGTGGCTGTCTTGCTGATGATATGGGATTAGGAAAAACAATTCAAACTATTTCTTTTCTTCTGCATCAAATTGAAGAAAATCCTTTTGAAAAACATTTGGTTGTAGCACCTGCAAGTTTGCTTTACAACTGGCAGGAAGAGTTAAAGAAATTTGCTCCGTCGGTAAAAGCAATTGTGTTTCATGGTGCAGAAAGGGATGAGGAAGAATTACAGCATCCCGATCATCAAATTGTCATTACCAGTTATGGCACATTGCGGCAGGATATTGAACGGTTACAGTTGCGGCAGTGGAATACAGTTGTGGTTGATGAAAGTCAGCACATTAAAAATCCAGCTGCACAGGTAACAAAAGCAGTGTGGCAATTGATTGCAAAAACACGTATTGCATTAAGTGGAACGCCGGTAATGAATGGAACGGGTGATCTCTACAGCCAGATGCATTTTTTACTGCCGGGCTTATTAGGCACAGGTGAATTTTTCAGACGAGAATATGCAATACCCATTGAGCAAAAAGCAGATGAAGAAAAAGCAGCTGCCCTGCAAAAACTCATCAAGCCATTCGTGTTGAGACGTACAAAAGAACAGGCAGCACCAGATTTGCCGGCCAAAACAGAATCAGTTTTGTGGTGTGAAATGGATACTGATCAGCGGGCTGCTTATGAAAGCATCAAAGAAAATGTACGCAGCAATGTATTGCTTGAGATCAATGAACATGGATTGAACAAAGGAAAGATGTCGGTGCTTGCAGGGCTAATGAAACTGCGCCAGGTTTGCAACAGTTCTGAATTGGTGAAAGATGAAGACATTTTTACGTATGAAAGTATCAAAACAAAACTGCTGATTGATGAACTGAAAACAATTATCCCGCAACACAGGGCGCTTGTGTTCAGCCAGTTTACTTCCATGCTTGATTTACTGGAAAGAGATTTACAGAAAGAAGGAATCAAAACCATCCGTCTTGATGGACAAACAAAAGTTTCACAACGGCAGGAACTTGTTGCAGAATTTCAGCAGGAAGAAAGTGAAGTGGCTGTTTTTCTGTTGAGTTTAAAAGCAGGAAATGCCGGGCTTAACTTAACTGCAGCTGATTATGTTTTCCTGTTTGATCCCTGGTGGAACACTGCGGTTGAAAGCCAGGCCATTGACCGAACACACCGCATTGGTCAGCAATCGCATGTATTTGCTTACCGCATGATCTGTAAGAACAGTGTGGAAGAAAAGATCTTGAAGATGGCGGCGGGTAAAAAGAAATTAGCTGAAGACCTGATTACAGCCGAAGAAGGATTTGTTAAAAGCCTTACACTGGATGATATCCGTTACCTGCTTGAATAAAAATTTTCATAAACGGAAAGAAAAAACAATATTATTGTAAGACAAACAGGAATCATGAAAAAAGCGCTTCCTTATATTTTACTGATTGTTTTGCTGTTGGCTGCGGTAATGATCCGACGTTGTAACAAACCGGCGAATACAACCGATAATCAGAAAGAAAAAAAGAAAACGGAAGATGTACGTAATCCAACGGAACCGAAAACGGATAACGAGAAAAGTAATTTAGATGTTTTCAGAGATCCTGAATCAGATTTTTACTTCACCAAACATGCACGCTGCCGTATGAAGTGCAGGCATATTACACAAGAAGAAGTAAAAGAAATTGTAAGGAAAGCTGAAGTAAATTATAAGAAGAGTGAACTCGATGCTGTGCAGGGTCCGAAGTATGCATTGGAAGGCTATACTTCAAGGGACCGTCAGCATGTGCGGATTATTGTTGCACCGAAGCAACGGCATTTAACCATTGTAACGGTCATTGACCTGGATGAAGATTGGGAATGCCCGAGTTGCAAATAAGGGAGCTCCCATCCGTGGGCTTCGCCCGCAACTTTCGTTCCTCAGTTGCCCCGAAGGGTGAAGCCACCAATACACAGCCCTTGCTATGCGAAAAGTAAAATTGAATTTTTAGTAGTGCTATGTGATGATTAGAATTCAACAGTTGATATGGAAGAACAAAAAGTTAATAGGAAAGATACAGTACCGCCTCCTCTCCTTGGGAGAGGAGGTTGGGTGGTGAGGCTTCTCAAACCTTTTCAATATATCTATGCCATTTACGCCATCCTTTTATTTGTGGTGATCATGTTTCTTGTTCTTCCATTTGTGATTGCCGGTTCTTTCTTTGGAAAAATTAAAGGAGGAAATATTGTAATGAGCATTGCAAGAGGCTGGGGCGATGTGTGGTTGTTTCTGCTGGGTATTTATCATGTACGGATTGTTGAACAGGAAATCAGGGAACATCAGCCATATATTTTTGTAAGCAATCATAATTCATACATGGATATTCCGCAGATGCTGAAATCTGTGCGTCGTCCGTTGCGTATTTTGGGGAAAGCAGAAACAGGTAAAGTGCCCATCTTTGGAATTATTTACAATGCAGCAGTTGTACCGGTTACAAGAGGCAGTGCAGAAAACAGGGCCAGAAGCGTAAAGACATTAAAGGCTGTACTGAGTAAAGAAATTTCTATCTATATCGCACCGGAAGGAACATTTAATATGACGGATAAGCCGTTGATTCTTTTTTATGATGGAGCTTTCCGGCTTGCTGTTGAAACACAAACACCCATCAAACCCATGCTGTATTTAGATAGCGTAAAACGTTTGCACTGGAGCAGCATCTTTGCCTTTACGCCCGGAAAATTAAGAACGGTTTACCTCGAAGAAATTTCTCCTGCCGGTTATACAGCTGATCAGCTGAAACAAAAAGTGTATGAAGTGATGGAGAAGAAACTGGTGGAGTATAAGGCGAGTTGGATTGCAAGCCCCCCAACCCCCTGAAGGGGAGTAAATACACACGCCAAGTGTTCACTATCTTACCTAATTTTATTGGTTCATGAACATTGAAAATGCTGATAATATTTTTTCTGATCAATTTGCGGAGTCGAACTCCCCTTTAGGGGCTGGGGGTTTTGCAGATATCATCATACCACTTGCTCTTCCCCGGAATTATACCTGGAGCATTCCTGAACGTTTCCAGGAACAGGTAAGAGTGGGTGTGCGTGTGGAAGTGGAACTGAGGAAGAAACGTTATGCCGGTGTTATTAAAAGTCTGCACAACAACAAGCCTTCAGCATTTGAGCCAAAAGGAATTTTAAATGTACTGGATGTTGAACCTATTATACATCAACAGCAGTTGCAGTTGTGGGAATGGATCGCCAACTATTATTTATGCTCTGAAGGTGAAGTGATGGCGGCTGCATTGCCGGCGCATTTTAAACTGAGCAGTGAAACCATTCTCATGTTTAATGAAGAAATCGGGGAAGATTTTTCTACACTTGATCATGATGAATATTTAGTTGCTGAAGCATTGCTCATCCGCAAAGAACTGAAATTGCCGGAGGTGCAGATGATCCTTGATACATCGCATGTATACCCGGTGGTAAAAAGGTTGATTGAAAAGCGTGTTTGTTTTGTATGGGAATCATTGAAAGAAACCTACTCAGCTAAGAAAGAAACCTTTGTTTTACTTAACCCGCAATATGATAATGAAGATCAGTTGAGTGATTTACTGAACAACTGGAGCCGTGCACCGAAACAAATGGAATTACTGTTAAGCTACCTGCATCTCATCAAAACAGAAGGGGAAGTAAGTAAAACAGCTTTGCTCAAAAAGAGCGGTGCCAGTGATGCACAGCTGAAAGGATTGGTAGAGAAAAACATTTTGTTCTTAGAAAAAAGGTCGGTTGACCGTTTGCAAAACCTGCCGAGAAATGTTTCCATTGATTTTGAATTAACAGAAGCACAGCAGCAATCCATTGATGAAATCAGGAAAAGTTTTGAAACAAAACCTGTTTGTTTATTGCATGGTGTAACGGGAAGTGGCAAGACATTACTCTACATTAAACTTATTGAAGAATACATTAAGAAAGGAAAACAGGTACTGTATCTGTTACCGGAGATTGCATTAACGGCACAGATCATCCGCCGCCTGCAAAAACATTTTGGTGGGTACATTGGTATTTATCACAGCAAGTTTAACCAGAACGAACGGATTGAAATCTGGAACAAGATTAAAACAGGTGAAATGAAAGTGGTACTGGGTGCAAGAAGCTCTTTGTTTCTTCCCTTTGCTGATCTTGGTTTGATTGTTTGTGATGAAGAACATGATGGTTCTTACAAACAGCAGCAGCCTGCTCCACGTTATCATGCAAGAGATGCAGCTGTGTATTACGCCAATGTAACAGGAGCGAAAGTATTATTGGGAAGCGGTACACCAAGTGTTGAAACTTATTACAATACACAAACGGAGAAATATGGTTTGGTTGAATTAAATGAACGTTATGGTGAAGGAGAATTACCAACCATTGAACTCATCGATACTAAACCATTATTCAAACAAACAAAAGAAAAAGTAATGATTGCTCCTGCTTTGCAGAAAGCAATTGAAGAATCATTACAGCAGAATAAACAGGTTATTTTATTTCAGAACAGGAGAGGGTATACACCGCACCAGGTTTGTAAAGCCTGTGGCTGGATTCCCCATTGCCGTTACTGCGATGTGAGTTTAACCTTTCATAAGTTCAAGAATAAACTACAGTGTCATTACTGCGGAACAGTGTACCCAACCTTTACAACCTGTGAAGCCTGCGGCAGTCATGATTTTATGCAGCTGAATTTCGGTACAGAGAAGGTGGAAGAACAGCTGCAGGAGTTATTTCCAAAAGCAAAGATTGCAAGGATGGATTATGATACAGTGAGTGGGAAGACAGCTCATGATCAGCTGATTCAGCAATTTGAACAACACAAAATTGATGTGCTTGTAGGAACACAGATGGTGGTGAAAGGTTTGGATTTTGAACATGTAAATCTTGTTGGCATACTCGATGCAGACAGTTTGTTAAGCTTTGCTGATTTCCGTGTAAATGAACGGGGTTTTCAGTTAATGGAACAGGTGAGTGGCCGTGCCGGAAGAAAAGATGCATTGGGGAATGTATTGATACAGGTGGCGAATATTAATCATCCTGTATTGAAGTATGTAAAGGCGCATGATTACAAATCTTTTTTTGCTGAAGAGATCAATGGAAGAAGACAGTTTTTTTATCCGCCGTTTTCAAGACTCATTCAATTAACCTTTCGGCATAAGTTTAAAGAAGTGGTGGAAGCTGCCTCACAGATGGTGGCTGAAAATATGAAACCATTGCTGGGGAATTATATGGTTGGTCCGGCAGAACCGGTGGTGAACCGTGTACGCAACCAGTACCTCATGGAACTGGTTTTGAAACTGCCGAAGGATGCGCATTTACTTCACCAGGCCAAGGAAATGATTTTAGCACAGGCGGTGCATTTACATAACCATGTAAAGTTTAAAAGTGTGGTGATGATTGCGGATGTGGATAAGGTGTAAGCTCTTCAAAATCTCCGGATCAGATAGATATCGGATTTGAAGTTTAACTCTCACAAAATTGTTAGAAAAAAGTCAGTTGTTATGGAATCTAAAGAAATTGGTCATATTGATTTTTGCTCAAAAGCTTTTTCAGAGAAGCTTGCGGGTCTTGATGTTGATAGTCTGCAAATAAGTGGTTATCCAAAAATATATTTGAAGTATTTAATAAAGCATAGAGAGTATTATATTGAGATTTATAAGGATATTTTTAAAAAAATTTTTAAAAATACATATTTGAAAGCAGAAGAAATTGTCTTTATTGATTACGGAACAGGTAATGGGCTGCTTGCAATGTTTGCTTCACTGTTGAATTTTAATAGAATTGTAGCCATAGATGTTGATGAAGATTTTATAGCTACAGCGAAACAGACTGCTGATGCAATAGGATTTAAACAAATAATATTTATTAATGGGTCGGAGGATGTATTATGTCAAATTGATTCGAATGGAATAAATATGGTGCTGGCTGGCACTGATGTTATTGAGCATATTTATAACCTGGATGTTTTTCTGACTTACCTGAACAAGGCTAACAAAATTCTGCTGGCTTTGTTTACAACTGCTTCAAACCCACTGAATCCCCGAATTGTAAGGCGGTTGAAGAAGCAGCAGATTAGTGATGAACTGTATGGCGGAACTTCATCGGACCGGAGCTTATTTGGTAATGATCATATTTCTTTTCTTTCATCAAGAGAGAGTATTATCAGAAAGAATTTTCCGGAAATTGGTACAGATGAAGTTAAAATTCTTGCGAAGGTTTCAAGGGGTCTGAGAAAAGATGATATTATTGAAATGGTACACCGGTTTTTGAGCAACAACATATATATGTCTGCAATCGAGCACCCCACTAATACATGTGACCCTGAAACCGGCAGTTGGTCTGAACGCTTAATTGAACTTCCTGAATACAAAGACTTATTTAACAGATACGGGTTTTCACTAAAAATTGTAAATGGTTTTTATGATTCCTTTAATGGAGGCAGAATCGTAAGATTTATAATTTCTACACTAAACAAAGGGATTTACTGTTTTCCGGCATTGGGGGTATTCGCAGCACCTTATATTCTATTAATTGCTAAAAAGAGGTAAGTTGTATTTGTGATTCGGACATTGAAGCTCAATGTTATCTGACTATGGCAGAATTATAAAAAAAGAATGAAAGATATTTTGCATAGGGTTTCGAAGTCTCCAGACATCGAAGAGTGGAGTAATCCATTAACTGACTGGCATCATTGTTATCCTTCTTTTCAAGCTTTACCTTACATTCTTAATTTCATACCTAAAGATTTCAAACACCAATAACCCTGTAACAACCGGATACAAGATTGTTAACTTATAAATCTTTTTTTATGAACCCCAGAATTAGTTCTCTGTTTCTTCTGGTCCTGGGTATCTTTTTCGCAGGATGCCAAAAAATATACGACTATGTTCATTCTCCAATTAATGGTAACACTGAATACAGGTCATGTTCAATCAGGCAGATCACAGGATACTATCCGCATTTTGATGACATCCATCACATATTTATTTATAATAAATACGGAAATCCTGAAAAAGTGGTTAACGATCAGGTAGGTACCGGAAGCCCCAATATGTGGTTTAAGTATGATAAGTATAACAGACTTATTCAACTCATCAGACCATATAGTAACAATAGCTATGAAACCTGGAATAAATACGGCTATAATGCAAAGAATCAAATTGTGCGTGACACACAATATGAATTTGGTCCTTTTGTAGATTCTGTTCCTTCAATAACTCCTATGATTACGGCAAGAAGGATTTATACTGTATATGAGTATGATGACTTTAACAGAATATCAATGAAGAAAGACAGCAATGTTATTTTCAACAGTATTTTAGTAAGACAGAAATTTTTCAACTACAACAGTAAAGGAAACCTTGTTGGCGAAAACTTGATATACGATCATAAAATAAGCATACTAAGAACCAATAAAATCTGGATGTTTCTGGCACAGGATTATAGTGTGAATAATCCTGTTATTGCTACAGAATATAACAGAAACGGATTGCCTGTTGTTTTTTCAGGGAATCAAAGCGTTGGTTTGATCTTTCCATATACGTTTAGCGATGTTAAGGTTGATTATTCATGCTATTAGAATGAAACCTATTGTAAGAATAGTATGAACGAGATGAATACAGAGCATGCTAATACAGATTTTTAAACCAGTCTTTAGAAAGGGAGAGCAGAATAATTATTCTGCTCTCCCTTATAGATTGAATTTTATCGTATTGCCGTAACTCCTTTTTTATTTTTCAACTCTTCAATTTCTGTTTTCAGCAGATCGATCTGTTTCTGCTGTTCAATGATCGATGCCACCAGCACAGGAATCAGGCTGGTTTCATTAATCGTTGAGATGGTTGCATTTTTGTAATTGTTTTTGCCAAGCATATAGGGTATTTTTTTTTCTTTAACCAGTTCAGGAAACACAGCCTGTATATTTTCTGATAAAAAGCCATACTGTTTACCTGTTTTCAGGTTCAGCTGTTTGTATTGTTTGGTATTGTATTCAAAACTGATTGGTTTTAACTGCTTGAGTTTATGAACCGGGTTGCTGATGGAACTGATATTCAGTTTTGTCTGCTGATCGTTCAGTGCCTGTGAAAAAACAGCAGTTGAAATAAAAAATGATAATGTAAAGAATGCGAAATGCTTGATAAAAATAGACATGAGAATGAATATTTAATGATTTATAAACAGGTTGCCCTAATTGCCAAAGGGCAATACAAAAGATTATGTGATTGAAAATGCTATGAGTTTACGCCAGTTCGGGTGGAGGAGTAGGGTTGGCGAGGCTGACCTCTTCTGCAAAAGATGAGTTGGGGTAAGCAGGTTTATTTTTTCGCCCTATTAATTCTGTGGAAATAGAATTGGCGGCAGCTGTATAGAATTGACAGTGTTCCTTTGATTCTGACTCCTTTTGTTCTTCCTGTTGCTTGCTGCCTTCTTCATCCGTATTAATCAACAGTTCAATGTCAGCATACAAATCAGTAAATGGAATGACGACTGAAATACTGTTTAAAGCAAATAGAACGATCAGGAATATGGAAAGCAATTTCTTGGTCAACAGAAGATAATTTTCGATGTGCAAATTTAAGCAGAACAGGTTGTATAAATCAATTCAGGTTAGCTTTTTAGTCTTTATTTATGAATTTTTTTTTGCTTTCTGGTCAGGTGCAAAATATGCTGAGGTTTGTGGTCCTGCCAACCATATGCATATATCTTCCTTATAAGTCAGACTTATATTGGATTGTTTAAGTATTCAACTGGATTTAAATAGAACATTTTCTTCCAACCCTGAATGGATGAATCTTTTCGCCATGGCAAAGGAATTATTGATCTGATTGTATAGTGCAAATGCGGTGCTTTCCCTTTTGCATTTCCGGTAGCTCCCACAGTTCCAATAGTTTCATTTCTATTCGTCCAGGTGAAACTGGAAGTCTTAATTTCTTTCAGGTGGGCATAATAATGAATTCTCCATTTTGGCCCGAGAATCATGATAACTTTTCCTCCTTTTATCAATTCGCCGGTATAGATTATAAGCCCGTCTGTTGAAGAAGTTACATCTGTTCCTTCTTTTGCAAAAATGTCGACACCTTTATGCGTAACTGAAGTCCCCCATGGATAAGCCCAGAAAGAGTGTTGATTATAACTTGTTTTTGTTGCGCCTTTAACCGGCATTACAAATGGCTGAGGAATCACAAAGCCAATACAAAGCAGTACAACTAAAAAAAGAATGATTCTTTTCAAGTGTTTCATAACAAAGCATCAACGGGTTGATTCGAATAATTATTTCTAATCTTCTTTTTTTTACATTTATTTAGCAAACATGTCCCTGTAATAATAAACCTTCACTCCCTCTTTTCCATCCTTTGCTGCTTTAATCATTGCCTTCGCCACATCAGCAGCCTGTATGCCTTTATACTTTGATGGGATTAAAAAAGAAAAAAACTGAAATACTTTTTTGCCAATGCTTTCTCCAGTCCTTTGTTCTTTCCGGTTGCCTAATAAAAACGAAGGACGAAATACATGAAAGCTGTTGAATTTGTATGTGGCAATCACTTCTTCCACTTCGCCTTTTAGTCTTGAATAAAAGATCGATGACTTTGGATCGGCACCTGCAGCAGAAACCAGTAAGTATTGCTGGAAGCCTGCTTCTTTGCCAAATCTTGCGGCATTCACAGGAATATCAAAATCAATAGTCCGGTATAAAGCTTTATCACCTTTTACATTGGCATTGGTGGTACCGATGCAGCTGAAAATGCAATCGCCTTTGCCGAGTTTGGATTGATAATCGGCATAGTTGCTGAAATCGGTGATACATACTTCCAGCTTTGGATGTTGAAGTTCTAATGGTCTTCTTACAAGCACTCTTACTTTGGTAAAAGCATCGTCGTTCAGTAATTGTTCCAGCAAATGTGAGCCGACTAAACCGGTTGCTCCCAGAACTACTGCTGTTTGTCCGTTCATAAATTGTTTATTTTGCAGCAGTATGCAAGTTCATCAAAATATTTCACTGCAGCAATACAATACATTCGGGATTGATGTAAAGGCAAAATTGTTTGCTGATTTTTCCTCGCTGCAAAAACTGCAGGAAGTTCTGGCCTATGCGAGGCAGTTATCACCCAATACTCAAAAGTTGATTCTTGGTGGAGGCAGTAATCTTTTATTCACCAAAGATGTGGATGGCTTTGTGCTGAAGAATGAAATTGCCGGGATTGAACAGGTCAAAGAGGATGACGAATTCATTTATTTGAGGGCTGGTGCAGGTGTTAACTGGCATGCATTTGTGCAGCATTGCGTGCAGCAGAATTTAGGTGGAGCAGAAAACCTGAGCCTGATTCCCGGTAATGTGGGAGCAAGCCCCATGCAGAATATCGGCGCTTATGGCGTGGAAATAAAAGATCTGTTTGAAGAACTGGAAGCTTATCATCTCAATGATAAATCAGTCGTAAAGTTTTCAAACAGCGATTGTGCATTTGGCTACCGTGAAAGTGTGTTCAAGCGGCAGTATAAAAACCAGTTTGTAATTCTGAATGTAACCTATAAACTGCGGAAGAAACCATTGTTCAATACCAATTATGGAGCTATTAACCAGGAACTGGAACAGATGGGTGTAAAAGAATTATCAGTGAAAGATATTTCACAGGCAGTGATCAATATCCGTTCTTCCAAATTACCCGATCCGAAAGTGATTGGCAATGCAGGAAGTTTTTTCAAGAATCCATCCGTCAGCAAAGAAAAACATCATGAATTGCTGAATGAGTTTCCTTCAATTGCTGCTTATGCAAATGCAGATGGAACTATGAAACTGGCTGCCGGCTGGTTAATTGAACAATGCGGCTGGAAGGGTTACAGAAAAGGCGATGCAGGCTGTCATGCAAAACAGGCGTTGGTGCTGGTGAATTACGGTCATGCAACAGGAAAAGAAATTTATGAGCTGAGTGAAGAGATTCTGCAGAGCGTGAAAGCAAAGTTTGGAGTAGAATTGGAGAGAGAAGTGAATATAGTTTAGTCGGTAGTCTTTAGTCTGTAGCCGATAGTAGTTATAGAAGTTGGCTAAAGACTAATTACTAACAACTACCGGCTTTTTCTCAACTCACCACCCAACTCATCACCAGTTCTTTCATAAAACGGTAATGCACCGTTAATGAAAGCGGATCAAATTTCTGAAACTGGCAGATCAGTTTTCCTTCTTCATCATTGCCTTCAATATTCTGAATAGTCATATGCTGGCGAAAGTCAACACCACCATCACCAAACCATTTAAACATCGATTCTTTGGTGCTCCATAATAAGGTTGCCAGTTGCAGAAGCTGGGCCGTACTCATCTGTTCATCGAGGAACATTTTTTCTTCATCGGTTAAAAACTTATGACTGATGCGGAATATCTTTTCAGTCGGATGTTCAATATCCACACCAACACGTTGTTTTGAGCTAACAATTGCTGCAGCATAATTACCACAATGTGAAATGGAGAAGTGATATTTCTCATCGGGCAGAAAAGGCTTTCTTGTATCGGCAATTAAGATTTCAGATAATGGAAAATCTTCAAACAGGCTTGGGAGCAAATAACGGCCGGCCAGGTGCTGCAAACGTTTATGCGGATGCGATACATCTCTTTTTAACGGCACTCTTTCCAGGAAAAAATCTTCCCCTTCTTCAATATGCCAAAGCCCTACTTTTGTGGCGCTGTTGATAGTATGTTGATAAACGAGCGGCATCTCTGTGATTTAGAAATTACATTGCAGCACTGAATAATTAAGCAAATATAACTATGATCCTTTCTGACTCACGCATCCTGGAAGAAATAGAAAAAGGAACCATTAAACTTGTTCCCTACGACCGTGAATGTTTAGGCAGTAACAGCTATGATGTGCATTTGGGCAGTACACTGGCCATTTACAAGGATCATATGATTGATGCAAAGAAACATAATGAAATTGAATACATGGAAATTCCTGATGAAGGGATTGTATTGTATCCGCATATCTTTTATCTCGGTGTAACACTGGAGTATACTGAAACACATGCACATGTTCCTTTCCTCGAAGGAAAGTCATCAACAGGGCGTTTGGGCATTGATATCCATGCCACAGCCGGTAAGGGTGATGTTGGTTTCTGCGGTAACTGGACACTGGAGATTTCAGTAAAGCAGCCCGTAAAAGTGTACAAGGGAATGCCGATTGGTCAGCTCATATATTTTCCTGTTGATGGTGAAATTGAAGTGAAATACAATCAGAAGAAAAATGCCAAGTATGCAGGTCAGCACAACAAGCCTGTTGAAAGCATGATGTGGAAGAATAAGTTCTGATCAGTTACTGAGACAACGCATACAATGCAAAACTGGCCAGCCAGTGCTCACCACCATAGCCTCCATTCACAATGTTGGGTAAAGAAGTTGCCAAATGATTTACGGAGGAACGCAGTAATAGTTTTCTTCTTGCATCATTCGCAGGCAATGAACCCGAAATTCCTTTCATGCACCAGCTGCGGCTTAAACTTAATCCATCGAGATGAACAATCTGGTAATCGCTCCTGTCGCTCACAACAGGAAGGATAGTAAGATGTTTTAAGGACGACAAGCTGATATACTGATTAAACCAAGGCAGAAATTCTTTCTTCGGTAATACTCTTCTCATCAGGTCGGCAACTTCAAGTGAAGGAGAAAGAAAATCTGAGCCGTTTGGTTCCCATGAAGCAGGAACATTTTTATCTTTTTTAAACAGCATCAACGAAGCATTGATAATACTTTTTTCAAACGCCGTGTTTTTAACTGCTCTTGCATAGTCTAATGCAAACACAAGACCGAATGCTGTGTTAGGATGAATACCTGTTCTGTTGGGATAGGTTTGTTTGGGAAGAAATTTCGTCCACAGATCAATGACTTTATTAGTTAAAGGTTGAAGGGATGAATGCCAGCGTTGTGCATCAGCATCATTCCAGTTTAGTAATTCTTCATCTAATTTCAGTAACCATGCCCAACCGTAAGTCCTTTCCCATCCTGCGGTGAGTGGTATATCAAAATACTTTACTTCCTGCAGAATGTTTTGCTGAGTAATGGTTTGGTTGATGATGTTCCTGATCTGTGCTGCTTCGGGCAGATTGGGGAATTGTTTCAGCAAACGGATCAGCATCCAATGTCCGTGAACACAGGAATGCCAGTCGAGACAACCATAAAAAGAAGGATGCAGTTCATGTGGCTTCAGCACATGATCACTGTCGGTAACAGATGTATGATTGGTTTTATTGGGAAACTCCTGCTGAATACATTTCAATGGAAGCGAAGCAAGATGAGAAGCTCCTTTTTCTGTAAGAATTAAACCGGAACTGTCTTTCTTCATAATGAACAACTCATTCACTTGTGCGTAGCTATGATTGTTTGAAAAAATAAAGAAGAGAAAATATAATATACTGATCGGTTTCATACGTTTATTATTTAATGATGCTTGTTCAAACTTACAGCATTAAAAGCTTTTGAATTTGCAGAGCAGTTTAGAACTCCCCGAATTTCTTTCTGTAGGCAATCATCCATCCAGTTACCTCAGAGTAACTGCCGATTCCTTTTCTTTGACGGTTTTGTTTAAGGTAGAAATCATAAAACGCATCTGTCCAGTCCTGTAAAAAAGTGCGGTGTGCTTTTGCAAAAGCAGCAAAGGTTTTCAGATCCCTTTTTACTCCGGGATGTAATTGTTTGCCGATATCTTTTGCAATAGTTGAATCAACTGCTCTTAAATTGTTCCATGAATAAAGGAACATATCGAGATAGGCAGAGTATTGCATCAGTGTATCTTTCGAATGGGTGGCTGCCAGAAAACCCACAAGGTTTGCTTCACTTTCACTGGCATATCCAACCTGGTGCGCCATTTCATGCGTGGTAACATAAGGCTGCATAAAAATGGGTATCTGCACATTCACCTGCCCTTCACCGGTAAATGGATTGTAATAACCCTGGAAGCCGACATAATTGCCGATTCTGCCAAACAAAGATGGTTTCAGTGACACATGTTTGTAACGAATAAACGAAAACTTCTGCTCGAGTTGCTGGTAACCTTCAACAGCTGATTGAAACATCCGTTCACGGCTCATTACAGTGTCTTTATGTTGCAGACAGGATTCTTTGGTTGCATTTAATCTCGACAGCAATACCTGGTTGAGGTCGATTAATTGCTGTTTTTCAAACTTTGCGTTTTGCAGGCCGAGCTGGTATTCAATTCCCTTGCGGTAGTAATTCAATCCCCAGAACAGATAGAAATAAACATATACAAACATGAGAATTATTCCGGCTGTGAATAGGGGAGTGAGCTTTTTCTTCCAGCTGTCGGTTTTATGAAATAAACGGACAATGAATTTCCCGATCTGCCACAAAACGCTGATAGTAACAATGGAATAAATGATATCGCCCAAACTGAAGGGGAGCCAGCCAAACAAAACTCTTAATACTGATGCAAGTGCCGGGAAAAAGCCAGATGCATAGTTCTTCTCAATCCAATCATGGTTGCCCGAAATAAAGAAGATAAAAAGGGCAAGGATGGACAGAGCAGTTACAAATGAAATGCGCATCAGTCGGCCGTAGGTCATACTCAAAGTTAAAGGCAAATGAAGAATTTGAAAATTGAAACTGGGCCGGCTCTGCCGGGAGCTATACCGCAGTTGCCGATAGCCCCAACCGACGTGAATACCCCGAAGGCTTTGTACATAGCTGAACTTCTGAAAAACGGTTAGCTTTGCACTGTGCCGGGCATTGGTACTCAGCGGAGTAGTAACAAAGGGCGGGAAACAGAAGCTGAACAGGGCAGGAACCCCGCTGCTTCTAAATAAAACCCATTTTTCCTTTGGCTGGGAACTGATTTTCGGATACCTTTGCAAACTCTTTAAAATAGGGTGATATGAGTAGCCGCCGGGAATTTGAAATAGCATTTGTGGGTTTAAAGCCCGGCAATCATGAATTTCTGTATGAAATTGATGACAGGTTCTTTGAAGAATTCGGAAAACAGGACTTTAAAAACTGTAAAGCAAACGTAAAGCTGGATCTGGAAAGGAATTCAGGTTTTATGATGCTGAACTTTGAGGTGGGTGGTACTGTAGGCGTTCAATGCGACCGCTGCGGTAACGACCTTCCATTAGAACTGTGGGACGAATTTGAAATGCTGGTGAAAATGACCGACGATCCGGAGAAAATGAATGAAGAAGAAGAGAGCCCGGATGTATTTTACATCTCCCGTACCGAAAGTCATTTGAACGTTAAGAACTGGATCTATGAGTTCATTAACCTCAGCATTCCTTTACAGAAAATGTGTAAAGAAGATGAAATGGGCGGATCACATTGTAACAAAGATGTGCTTGCACGCCTTGCTCAGCTGAACCCTGAGAAAACTGATAACAAGTCAACGATCTGGAAAGATTTAGATAAATTTAGAAACGAGTAAAAATTAAAAGACATGCCAAATCCCAAACGCAGACATTCGCAGCAACGTAGTGCGAAGCGTCGTACACACTATACGGCAGTGAGTGTTACTTTAACAAAAGACAGCACAACAGGTGAAACACATCCACGTCATCGTGCACATGTGAGTGAAGGCAAACTTTTCTACAAAGGAAAACTAGTAGCAGAAAAAGCTCCTCTTAAAGCGTAAGCTTTCATAACTTCCCTCCATGGTCATAGGAATTGACATGATGGGTGGCGACTACGCCCCTCAGCAAACGCTGTTGGGCGTAGATTTGTTTTTAGCGGATGCTGCCCCCGATATTCAACTTCTTTTAATAGGAGATGAAGAGATTATGCGTCAGCATTTTTTTGTGGTTCCTTCCAATATTTCGTTTTTGCATACATCAGAAGTGATTGATATGCACGAATCGCCCACAAGGGCTTTGCGTGATAAACCCAACTCATCAGTAAGTATGGGTCTTCAGTTATTAGGTAATGGAATGATTGATGCCTTTATCAGCGCAGGTAACACAGGAGCTGTTATGGTGGGTGTGTTTTATACCATCCGTGCTATTGAAGGTGTGTTGCGGCCAACCATTTCAACCGTTATTCCCAAAGTACAGGGTGGATATGGGTTGATCCTGGATGTAGGATTACAGGCCGATTGTAAACCTGAAAACCTGTTACAGAACGCAATACTCGGAAGCATTTATGCACAAACTATTCTTGAAATAGAAAACCCTGAAGTTGCACTGATCAATATTGGTGAAGAAGAAGGAAAGGGAAGTTTGCTCGCACAGGCAGCTTATAAATTACTGAAAGAAAGCAAGCTGATAAATTTTAAAGGAAACATTGAAGGCCGTGCTATTTTTACAGGCACAGCAGATGTGATGGTATGCGATGGTTTTACCGGCAACATTATTTTGAAATTGGGTGAATCAATTTTTGATATTGCTCAATCCCGCAACCTGCATGAAGATGATTATTTTAAACGGTTTAATTTTGAAATGTATGGCGGTACTCCTGTGCTTGGTGTTGATAAGCCCGTGATTGTTGGTCATGGTATTTCCACTTCAAAAGCATTTAAGAATATGATACTTCTTGCAGCCAAGATGATTGAAACAAAGCTGCTGGAGAAGATGAAAGAAAAATTTGTAACGGAGTAAGCTGAATGCGATTTAGATAATGATACAAAAGCGAAAGCCCCCTGAACGGAGGCTTTATCTTTGTGATCCCGCTGGGACTCGAACCCA
>CAZOLW010000038.1:0-24918 GCA_964580775.1 uncultured Chitinophagaceae bacterium
TTTCTTCTACCAATAGTTTGAAGGGAGTAATTTGTGCCCCCATCAATGTACAGGATGTAACTGTATTGAAATTGTTCTCGCCTGATTTTTTAGATTTAAGGCGGGTATAAAGATTGATGAACATTGCCTGGTCGGGCGAGGGCATATAATTACCCTCTAGGCTAACAGGAATATTACCAAAATCAGCTTCTATAATAACGATATGCCGTATTAGTGAGCGTAATGCAGGATGAATATTGCATTGTACTGTACGGATATTTGGTGTTAGGTTGTTCATCTTTTACTGACAGGAGCAATGGTTAATATTTTATTCTTTTTCCTTGTTTTATTTTTGTTTTAATGGGGATCCCAAGATTGCCGGTAACGGGCAAGGCTTTATGCATGTTGGGAATTAGCATTCCGTCTGCCCGGGCCGCTGCTGATTGAAAATATGTTGATGAAGTTAAGTACAAAAATTGATTGTTATTCGTCGGCTGGAACTGAAGTTTGGATTTGCAATTAGCTGATGTTACAAGGTCATTCCCAACTTGCATAAAACCCAATGTTAGCGGAAGTTTATGAGATAGGCGTATTATCACAATATAAAATTTTCGCATCAACCTGAACTGGTGTTCCTTTAAGTAACGTTTGTAGCACTATACAACTTTGCTCTGTAGCTTTAATTAACTTATTTGCCATTTCTTCTTTAACAGAATTGTTGAGTGTAACTTCTATTTTCAATCCCATAGCTTGAAAACATACTGGCACATTTATATCAACCCTCAAAGTCCCACGTACATCAACATCTGCAGTGGCCCTAACTTTAGTTTTATATAGGACAATCTGTAAACGGTTTGCAATTAGCCTAAGTGCAGTTTCAAAACAAGATGCAAGTGCAGCACATAGCAAATCGCCAGAATTTGGGAAATCATGGTGTCCACCAACTGCTCTATGAACCCCTATAGGAAAGTCAACTTTAAGTTCATCATTAATACAAACAGATGTATGAAAAGGATCACTAAGATTTTTACCTTCAATCACAGCCACATCAGTAATCCATGCAGACTTAGGATCTATAATATAGTTCTCGTTCAATGGTTGTTGGCGTTCTTTTACAATTGAATTAAAAATCATAATGCTTTAAATTTTAATTGCTCAAAGGATGAGTATCTCCAAATTAAATTTCCGCTAACGATCGGATTTACGAAGTTCACACGTGCGGAGCAGATTCGGGAGAAAGTCCCGAAGGGCTTTCGTAGAAGCTGCGGAAGCATGAGTGAACATTTGAAATTATCGGTGAATTTAGTAAATGCTATGTAAGGCGCAGTGTCCACGCACAAAAGACACACCGATAATCTTCAAAGGTAAATCCGATCGTAAGAGCGCAATGGCTTTGGCAGAAAAAGACCGGGAGCCGCCTTCAAGCGGCGTAGGGATTTTTCCTTGTGGCGTGGGATTGCGCTCTTACGTTAGGGCTTGGCGTTGTGGCGATATTCCGTGTTACGTCAGCCCGGATATGTTGCTGATCAAAGATATGAAGATGAAAATATATTCTAAAGCTGGGCTTTGTTCGTCAGATGGATATGTCGCTGAGCAATGTTATATCGATCAGGATATGTTCGTAAAGCCGCCATAACGCCAAACCCCATGTTAGCGGTAGTTTGTCTGACGATATTTTACTATCAATCTGTGTAATAAAATGTAAATCTTATTGCGTTAGGTACATTTACAGTACTGGTCTTTAATAATAAGTTGGGATAATATTGATAAAGGAAATTTCCTCCAGGTGTAATAATTGTGCCATTTAAAGTGGCACTGATAGGGTTGTTTTTTGATAAATAGAAATAGCTTACTCCGCTTCCACCTAATGAGGTATAAAGTATCTGTCCAAGTTTGAAATACGGACTACGTTGAGTATCGTATTGAAAGGTCATGCTGTTTACTAATACAATAGCACTGCCATTATTAACGTATTGCTTGTATGCGACAACATTGCTATTGTTATCATATTCGAAGTTTACATACGAATGAATGGAACCAGACTGAGTAAATACAGAATCAATAATTAAACGTCCTTGTGTGTCATAAGTGTAAATGTGATTGTCAATAATAAGGTTCGGTAAAAAAGAAGTCCCCGTTGCTTTAATGATTCTTCCATTGGGGTCTGATTGAAAGTCAAACTTATAAACATTGCCGGAAACATTATTCGTCAATGTATTTGATATTATTTTTCCTGAAGCGTCATAAAGTAATGATTGCTTTTCATTGGAGGCATTTCCCCCGGAAGCGTAGATTTCAATAAGATTGCTATTGTTGTCATACTTATATTCTGCAATAGAAGTGGTTTGATTTGAAGGGTTATAAGTTTCTATTTTAGTCAATTTCTCATTTCCAGAAGGTATAATATTTTCCTTAGCACAGGAAATCAAACCAAGCAACAATCCAATAGTTAAAAGTGATTTAGCAGTCATAGTTGTATTATTTAAAGAGTCGAGGCTCAGTAAGAAGGGTTAGAAGAATAGATTAAAACTAAGTTGTCTTGTTGATATTATCGGCGGTTTGCCATGTTTTAACAATTTGAATAAGATTAGTGCATAGAATTGGTTGATATGATATAGTCAAGCTTTACCCTTTGATGTGTTCGTTCAAATTACCGCTAACGATCGGATTTACGAAGTTCACACGTGCGGAGCAGATTCGGGAGAAAGTCCCGAAGGGCTTTCGTAGAAGCTGCGGAAGCATGAGTGAACATTTGAAATTATCGGTGAATTTAGTAAATGCTATGTAAGGCGCAGTGTCCACGCACAAAAGACACACCGATAATCTTCAAAGGTAAATCCGATCGTCAAGAGGGCTGATAATATTTACCAGCTGTTGCTTTGAAACATGTAAATAGCGCTCAGTTGTCCTGATATCAAAGTGTCCAAGTATGTCTTTTATATAACGGATGTCTGTTCCTTTGTCAAGCAGGTGAGTGGCAAAACTATGCCTCAAACTGTGAATGCCAACATCTTTCAAAATACCTGCCTGTTTTTTGGCATTGGCAAATATTTGTTGAACAGTTCTTACCGGGTATGCTGTTCCGGAATATTCCGATTCAAAGAGGTAAACCTGTGGTTTGGGCTTATAGTTTTTTATGTAGGCCCTTAAAATATCAAGTAAGACAGGGCTAAGATTTGCATACCTGTCTTTTTTCCCTTTTGCTTTTGAAATGAAGATTTGCATACGTTGGCTGTCAATATCTTTTATTTTCAGATTTACAATTTCACTCACTCTCAGACCTGCGCTGTAAGTTGTAAACAGCATGGCCTTGTGTTTTTTATTGGTTAAGCAATTAAAAAGCTTACCCAGCTCTTTTTCATTTAAAAGTTTTGGTAACAACAGTGGTTTCTTTGGCCGGGGTATTTCCCAAAAGAATTTTTCTCTTCCCAATACCTGTTCAAAATAAAACTTCACCCCGTAGGATTTAAAAAATACTGCAATCTGTTTCTTAAATAAATTTTCCCATTACCTGATTTTAAATACTTTTCTCTCCGGGTTGCATCTTGTTGATTTCTGCAGCCTTCAAAGTAAATTAATTGCAAGGGTCTTCTATGCTTTGTTGAAGCTACTCTGCCTTCATTATGCATTGCGAGTCTAACTTTTAAATCAGAGGTATATCCTGTGTAAAAAAGGTTGTCTTTCTCACTTAATAAAACATAAACATAGTAGTACATAGAACTATTTTTTAAATCCAACGGGGTAAAGCGCATTCAGCCTGCTGTGCGCTGTGTTTTCATTGATGCCCTGTTTCTCCATGGCAAAAACCATGTAACGTTTCAGGTCGGCAACCGTTAAATCATTCACCTCCTTTTGTTTCAGCATTTGCAGCAGTTGCAAAAACTCGTTCCGGTAGGTTTTAATGGTTGATGTGCTGTAAGCTTTCAGTTTCAGGTGTTCAATAAATAGTTTCAGTGCTTCCCGGTTGGCTGTGTTGAGAGAGAGGGTTATTGTTTTTTCAGCAATGCCTGAATTTGATACTTTACTTTCCGGCAAAGCAGATTTTATCTGCCCTGCTTTTCTTTTTTGTATCGCAACCTTCAGCTCTGAAGCATTGATATTGGCAATGCCTTTCAGTGCGGCAGTGAGTTCTTTATAGCCTTCCTTTTTCAATGGTATATACCAGCACCTGTTGCTCTGGCTCCACTTTGCTCCATGTGTTTTGATGATGCTGTTAATGGCCGGATTATGTTCAAAATAAATACCGATCCATTCTTTTTGCTGGTGTTGCAGCAGTAGCAGGCTGATGTTGATCATTCTCTAATGTACAAATTCAACTGCGTTTCTCAAATCCCTTTCTCTCTTCTCACCTCCATCAAATAATCTTCAAATTCATTTAATGAAAAACTGCTCAGGTTTTGTGCGGCAGTCAGTCTTCCTTTTTGTGCCGCCATTACTCCATAACGGATATCTTCATAACCACTCAGCTCATGTGCATCGGGATCAATGGAAATGAGTGCGCCTTTTTTTATTGCATAACTGATCCATCGCCAGTCAATATCCAAACGGCGGGGATGTGCATTCAGTTCAATCACTACGCTGTTGGCAACACAGGCGTCAATGATTTTTTTATGATCAAGCGGATAACCATTGCGGCTTAATAATAAACGCCCGGTCATGTGCCCAAGAATAGTAGTGTATGGATTCTCAATGGCATTCATTACACGCATCATGGCTTTTTCTTCAGTCATCTTTAAATTACTGTGTACCGATGCAATTACCAAATCAAATGTAGCGAGCACATCATCATCATAATCTAATGAACCGTCACCCAAAATATCAGCTTCAATACTTTTAAAAATGCGGAAGCCTTTCAGTTTACTGTTGAGTTCATCAACATATTTATGCTGTTCGCCAATCCGTTCAACAGAAAGCCCGTTGGCATATCCGGCGCTTTTACTGTGGTCACTGATCACTAAATATTCATACCCTTTTTCCTGTGCATGTTTCGCCATGGCTTCAACGGTTGTACCACCATCGCTCCAGTTACTGTGGCTGTGAATGATTCCTTTTACTGATGAAGGTTGAATCAAATCAGGAACAGGATCGGTTATGTACTCTTCACGCAAACAGGAGGGAAGAATGTTGATTCCTTTTTTCTCAAAGATGATTTCTTCTGTTGCAGCTGCATCAACCGTTCCCCATGCGTTTAAAAATTCTTCACTGGCCGAGGTTTGAAACAAAACAGAACCGAAATTATCGGCAGCAGCAAAATGAAATTCCAGTAAAATATTTTCAGGTCCTTTCACAGTGAAAGACGATCCCTGTTTTTCCTTCAGTTCAAAATTGTTTTTAGTAAACAGTGTTTCAACTTCTGCAGCAGGGGCAGTGGTTACCCATTCTAACTGGTGAATGATTTCCATTTGCCGTCTGAACTCACCGGTCAATTCAAACCTTGCTGTTGCAAAAGAATCTTTCAGGTTTTTATCAATGGCCAGTGCATAGGCTTCCACATCAGCAAACAGATGAATGTCTTTATGCTGCAGAAAAAACTCAATCGACTGCTGCACATTGGCCTGTGTTTTTTCACCAAAGCCTTTGAATAAAAGCAAACGGTTTTCCTGGCAGGCATATAATAACTCGCCAATACTTTCAATCTCCATTTCTTTCCAGATGGTGGAGATCTTCTTTGGACCGATACCTTTAATGGAAAGCATTTCAATTACACCGGGAGGAGTTCTTGTAATAAGGTCCGTCAATGCCTTCAGTTCACCCGTTTGTAAAATTTCAATCACCTTTTTTGCTGTGCTTTCGCCCACACCTTTATACGTGCCAATTTTTGCGGGATCAACTTCTGCTAACTGTACCGGCAGTTTTTCAATATTAAATGCAGCGGCGGCATATGATTTTGCTTTAAATGAATTCTCCCCATGTATATCCATGAGTTTACTCAGCAACGAAAAGCTGTCTGCTATCTGGTAATTATCGGGCATGCAGTTGGAATTGTATTCTGCAAAGAAAATACATTCTGAACAAGTGTTGAACCGGAGTTTTAAAGGAATTCAGAAAGGATATAAAATGAAAAACTTCCCATTGGGAAGCTTTCACTGAATACTGTAAAACAGCAGTCATATATTTTTGTGTTCATCTGGATCCGGATTAAACGGATATCATAACATGAATTTTATCTTCGATCGTGTACGAATTGTTTTTCAACAAATATTGTCAGACGGAGCTTTGTAAATACGGTGCAAAAGTAATCCCGTATTTACGTGGCCTCCAAACCTGATTTTCAATTTTAAGGGGTAATCATTACAGCTTATAGTTGTTATACTACAAGACTTCTTTTAAAAGGTGTAACGAATGGCAAAACCACCCCAGTTTCCACTGAAACCTGCGCCGTAAGTACCAAATTCAAAAGATGGCTGCCAATCGACTGACATGTTGATGGGAGCGCCATTGAATTTATAATCAAGACCCAATACCCCATCAATACCAACTAAAGCGCCACCACGATAATCACCATATTCTCTTCTCCAGTAGTTATTATTCCAAAAGCCTACGTGTGCACCAGGGCCCACGTACCATTTTAAGCCGGGAGCGCCATTAATGTTGCCATGAAATTCATACAAACCGGTAATACGCATACCATCTTTCCAGAAATAACCAATACCTTCTAATGCGGCATTGCTTTTTACAAAGTGTTTCAGGGTGATGCCTGCACCTGGGTAAAACTTAACACCAACAGCTGTTTTGTAACTGCTTCCTTTTGATTGTGCTGATGCCTGTTGCTGTGTAAAGGCAACTAATACAAGGGCGATAATGAGTAACTTCTTCATAATTAGTTCTTTTGACAGCAGCCTTGAAAAAATGATGCCAAACTGCTGTTTAACAGCTGACAATATGCCGTTTATCGATTTCATTTTAGTTTCGTCATGTCGAGGTAGGAGACATCTTAAGAAATTCGCAGAGCATAAATTGAATGAAACCTCTCCTTCGTCGAGGTGACGTTTAGTTGGATCCTTTTCCCCGTTTCATGTACCTTTGCCGGCTTATGAAGAGTAAGACATTAAAGAAAAATAAGGTTAATATCATTACACTTGGCTGCAGTAAAAACATGGTGGACAGCGAAGTGCTCAGCGGTCAGTTACTGGCCAATGAAATTGATGTGGTGCATGAAAGTCAAAAGAAAGATCACAACATTGTTGTGATTAATACCTGTGGTTTTATTGACAAGGCAAAAGAAGAAAGCATCAATACTATTTTAGACCAGGTGGAATTAAAACGCCGTGGTAAACTGGATAAGGTGATTGTAACAGGATGTTTGAGTGAACGCTACAAAAATAATCTTGAATTGGAAATTCCTGAAGTAGATGCGTTTTATGGTACGATGGAATTACCGAATATCTTAAAACAATTTGAAGCAGATTATAAAAGTGAACTGGTGGGTGAACGTTTACTGGCAACACCCAGCCATTATGCTTACTTAAAAATCAGTGAAGGCTGTAACCGCACCTGTGCGTTTTGTGCTATTCCGTTAATGCGTGGTCAGCATGTAAGTAAAAGCATGGACGACTTAGTGAAGGAAGCAGAAGGATTAGTGAAGAAGGGTGTAAAAGAAGTAATGCTGATTGCACAGGAATTAACCTACTACGGATTGGATCTCTACAAAAAAAGAATGCTGGGCGATTTGATGAATCGCTTAGCTGATGTAAAAGGCTTGGAGTGGATCCGCTTGCATTATGCTTATCCGCATAAATTTCCATTGGAAGTATTAGATGTAATGCGTGAACGTGATAATATCTGTAACTATTTAGATATGCCTTTGCAGCATGCAAGTGATAATATGCTCAAAGCAATGAAAAGGCAGATCACCAGAACCGAAACAGAAGAAGTGATTGCTGCTGTTCGTGAAAAAGTTCCGGGACTTTGTTTGCGTACAACATTGATTGCAGGTTTCCCCGGCGAAACACTGGATGACATTGAAGAAACAAAACAGTTTATTCAGAAACAACGCTTTGACAGGGTTGGCATATTTACCTACAGTCATGAAGAAGGAACAAGTGGTTACAGTTTAGTGGATGATGTCCCTGCAGAAGAAAAAGAAAGAAGGGCACAGGAAATAATGGCGGTTCAGCAGGAAATATCTTTAGAACTGAACCAGGAAAAAGTAGGACAGACATTTAAAACCATCATTGATAAAAAAGAAGCCGGACGTTATTTAGGACGTACTGAATTCGACAGTGTGGAAGTGGATAATGAAGTGATCATTCAATCTGATAAGAAATTGAAGATTGGTGAATTCGTAAATGTAAAAATTAAGAAAGCTTTTGATTACGATCTGGAAGGTGAAGTGGTTGAGTAAATCATGCTGTTATTATATAAAGAAAACCCAGACGATACTGTCTGGGTTTTCTTTATGCGTTTAAATTTTATTTTCCTTTTTGCTTGCTGTCCCTGTCTCCTCCAAAAGAAGGCATTCTTCTTTTCCTCATCTGATCAACTGTTTTGTTGAATAACTCTAACTGATCGGGTTTACAGATAGATCGGATCTGTGAAAAATGTTTCAGAAAAGTGATCTCAAATTGTTTTTTGTTGGCTGCAATAAGATTGGTAACAGAATCAATTTTTGCTGAATCCAGATCGCCTCTTTTAATGTAAGCGAACAGGGTATCGTGTAATATATTGTCTTCCTTTCTTAACTGATCCAGATCTGTTTTATGTTCATCTCTCAGTTTAATCAGCTGTGCTTTTTGAATAGTATCAAAGTTCAGCTGTTTGCTGATGAATTCTGTATAAGGCCTGGCTCCATCACGTCCGCTGCCGGGGCGTTTTGCAGGACGTTTCCCAAACATAAAAAAAAGCATTACGGCATTAAGGATCAGTAACAGAACAACTGCTGCGCTTAAAAATTTTATTTTATTCATGGCTTAGAGATCAGGGTAAAGAGGTATAATTAGTTTCCAGTCCGTATTCAGTGATGACGGTTTCTATATCTACCGGCTGCGAAGTGATACCCTCACTGCTGCTGTCTGTTGAACCGTTCCAACCCAGCACATTCAGCATCAGCATAATTGCAAAAACTGCTGAAAAAGAATACACCCATTTTAACTGTAAAGGCTGACGGGCAATGGGTTGGCTGAGTTTAGCCATAACACGGGTATGCAGGTGCGGATTTCCTTCGGCCGGCTGCATTTGCTGCAAACTGCCCATTATTTCATCAATCCATTTGTCCTGTTTAGTGTTCATTTCAGTTTGTTTGACGGTGATTCAATAAAAAACTTGCTACCTATCGTTATTTTTATAAACATCTGCCAGTATTTTTCTCAGGTTTTTTCTTGCCCTGAACAGCAGGGATTCGATGGAAGATACAGATGTGCCAACGATTTCACTGATTTCAGCATAACTCAGCCCATCGGTTTCACTCAGCAAAAAAGCCACTTTCTGGGTTTCGGGAAGCTGGTCAATAGCCTTGTACAAAATGGCTGCTTTTTCCCGGTTTTCGGCCACTATTCCCGGATGAACAAAGTCGCTGGCATCGCTGATAGGTTCCCCGCTCTCATGAAACAACTGGGTAAGAAAGGCAAAGCGTTTTTTCCGTTTCTTACTTCTTAAATGGTCAATGCATTTATTGGTTGTAATCCGGTAGAGCCAGGTACTCACCTGCGATTCCCCTTTGAAGGTATGTGCTTTATTAAATGCTTCCACAAAAACATCCTGGGTAATTTCTTCCGCATCCTCCGCATTCTGGAGTATGTTCAATGCCGTATTGTACACCCTTGGCTGGTGTTCTTTTATAAAATCCCTGAATGCTTTTTCACTTGCAGTAAACAATTGCATGCCTTGGCAGATATGAACCGGGTTAAGGTAAGAACTTAGTCGTTAATGAAAGCAAAAACTTGCATTCAGTCAGGCACGAATCTTTCTTACCTTAGGCAAAATTTTTTATATGTCATTTGAATGGAAAGGAGTTTTTCCTGCACTTACCACGAAATTTACAGGCAATGATGAACTCGATCTGCCATTGTTTGAAAAAAACCTGAACGCACAATTAGAAGCCGGAATACATGGTGTTGTTCTTGGCGGCACTCTGGGCGAAGCCAGTGTATTAACCGTTGATGAAAAAGAAACACTGGTAAAATTTGCCATTGAAAAAATTGCAGGCAGGATTCCTGTCATTATCAATATAGCAGAAGGATCAACCAATGAAGCATTAAGGCAGGCTGCTTATGCCAAAGTGTGGGGAGCACAGGGTTTGATGATGTTACCGCCGATGCGCTATAAAGCCGATGACCATGAAACGGTGACTTATTTTAAAACGGTGGCCGATTCAACCGATCTGCCGATCATGATCTATAACAATCCCGTTGATTATAAAATTGAAGTTACGCTTGATATGTTTGATGAGCTGACGGTGTGCAAAAACATTGGTGCTATTAAAGAAAGTACCAGGGATGTAACCAATGTAACAAGGTTGATCAACCGTTTTGGCGACCGTTATAAAATATTATGCGGTGTTGATACACTGGCAATGGAAGAATTGTGTCTTGGTGCTGACGGCTGGGTAGCAGGATTGGTTTGTGCATTTCCAAAAGAAACCACTACCATTTTCAATTTGGTGAAAGCAGGAAAGATTGCAGAGGCAACAAAGATCTATCGTTGGTTTATGCCTTTGCTGGAACTGGATATTCATCCAAAACTTGTTCAATATATTAAACTGGCAGAAGCACAGGTTGGTATTGGCAGCGAAAGTGTAAGAGCTCCACGGTTAACTCTGGTGGGAGAAGAAAGGGAACGTATTTTGAAAGTGATCAATGATGGGATTGCAACAAGACCATCGTTATAAAATAAATAGTCAGGGCTAAAGCCCGGCGAAAATCAGTCTCACTAACCACGGCTTTAAAGCCGTGGTTAGCAGATCAGAATCAAAGCTCTTTTATAATTGTTACGGTTGAACAGCGCTAAAGCCTGTTAAAATAATTCTTAATAACCCCGGCTTTTAAGCCGGGGTAAAACAAACTAAACACATTGGGCTTTAGCCCTGAAAAAATATAACAATGTTTACAGACACTTCAATCAGTGAAATCAACGAAACCATGCATGATGCATGGGAAGCTTTTCATGTGTACCGGAAACTTCCATTAAAAGCAAGGGCCAATTTTATGCGGGCCATTGCCATTGAACTGGAAAATTGTGGTGATACATTGATCCAGGTGGCAATGAAAGAAACCAATCTTCCGGAAGCAAGATTAAAGAATGAAAGAGGCAGAACCATTTTTCAACTCAATCAATACGCTGCTGCCTGCGAAAACGGTGAGTGGCTGGAGGCAAGAATTGATACAGCGATACCGGATAAAAATCCTCCAAAACCGGATATTCGAAAAATGCTGGTGCCTCTTGGTCCGGTTGTAGTTTTTGGTGCAAGCAATTTTCCCTTTGCTTATTCAACAGCAGGTGGCGATACGGCCTGTGCATTTGCAGCCGGTTGCCCGGTGATTGTAAAAGCACATCCGGCACATGCACAAACTTCACATATTGTGGCTGATGCGATTTATAAAGCAGCAGCTTATCAAAATTTACCCAAAGGAATTTTCGGTCATGTATATGGACAGGGTTTTGAAGTGGGGAAAGAATTAATCATGCATCGTTATACAAAAGCAGTTGGCTTTACCGGTTCTTATGCCGGAGGAAAACAATTGTTTGATTGGGCCAATCAGCGGAAAGAACCTATTCCTGTTTTTGCAGAGATGGGCAGTGTGAATCCTGTTTTTTTATTACCGGAAAAATTGAAAACAGCTGCAACCGACATTGCAAAAATGTATGCCGGCTCTATTACATTAGGTGTCGGACAGTTCTGCACCAACCCGGGTTTGATCATTGGTATTGAAGGGGAAGATTTAAATACATTCACACATGACTTGGGCAAAGCCATTCAGAAAATTCAGCCGGGTGCAATGTTGCATGCCGGTATTGTAAAAGCATACAAAGAAAATAAAGGAAAAGCTTTGCTGCAGGATGATGTGCATCTGGTTGCTGAAAGTGAAACTGAAGTAAAGGAAAATGAAGGTTTGCCAACTGTTGCAACAGCCAGCGGCGAAACATTTTTAAAGAATCCGGTTTTGCACCAGGAAGTATTTGGACCTTATTCTCTTGTGATCCGTTGCAGGGATATGAAAGAAATGATACTGGTGGCGAGGCATTTAGAAGGACAGCTGACTGCAACATTGATGGCAACCGATCATGACATTGTACAAAATGATGCATTGGTTGAATCTGTAAAAAATATCTGCGGACGGATTATCATCAACAGTGTTCCAACAGGGGTAGAGGTTTGTTTGAGTATGCATCATGGTGGTCCGTTCCCGGCAACAACTGATGCAAGATTTACAAGTGTTGGTGCTGATGGGATAAAACGTTTTGCAAGACCCATTGCTTTTCAAAACTGGAGCAATGCTTTGCTGCCTGCAGAGTTAAAGAATGAAAATCCATTGGGCATCTGGAGAACCGTGAACAGCGAATTAACTAAGAGTAAACTTTAATTAAATAAAAATTCCCCTTCTGCAAAGCAAAAGGGGAACGATGATAAGGTATAATTTTAGTTCGCTTGGTTTCTGAATATTCCCTTTGAAGAATCAAAAGGGATTCTAATCAAAATGAGAAAAAGCTGCTATACTTTTGTTCCTTTGCTTTTCTTATCTTTTTCTTTCATTTCTTCTTCTGTTGCTTCGCCAATAATAATCCGGCCAAAGCTTGATTTAATTTCCACTTTAGAAGAACCTGAACCTGATTTGCCTTCATATTCTTTGTTTGAATCAGGGCCGTATTTGTCGGGAGTATCAGTACGTTTAATATCAGCATTTGTTCTGTCCTTTACTGAACCGAAACTGGTACGGATATGATAAGTTGCTGAAAAATTAGAAGAAGGTTTAATATTCACCGTGCTGTACGATTCGTTCAGGCTGAGTGAAGTAAGGTCATTGTCAACACTGATGCGGCTGCTGCTGCAGAATTCCATTTTAATTTTATTGTTTCCGTTTAAATCTTCAATAGTTACGGTTGAAAATTTAAAAATTGCGTCTGCATTGCTGATACTTTTCAGATTGGCTTTACCGAATTCAACCAATAACTTTTCTGTTTTAGGCAGGTTGCCTGCTGTTAAAGAACCAAACTTACTGCTGAGCGAAACAGCACCACTGTAATCAGGCAGTTGAATAGCACCGAATGAATTGTCAATTTTCAACGTATTACCTGAAGGGATCTGTACTGTGTAATTGATCTGCATAGTGCTGTTGCAGTTTTTGCAATTGTAACCCTCCTTGTTGTTTTTACTGGTGGTTGTTTTGAATTTAATCTGGCTACCGTCTTTACTTTCAGCCACATCAATGTTTTCAAAAATTTTATCTGCATGCTCTTTGTCAGTTGAGCTTGCTTCAATATGAATGTCTACTTTAATTTCGTTACGGTCCCATGTTGTAACTGTAACATTGCCGAAACTGTTTTCTATATTGAGAGTGTTACCTGATGCCGCATAAGTTTTTGAAATGCTCCGTTCTTTAAAATGTTCATATCTTTTTTTCTCTTTCTCTTTCTGTGCAGACAGCTGCAGGGAAACAAAAAGGCATATAAAGGATAAGATAAGGCTAAATGATTTTTTCATTCTTTTGAGTTTTGTTGTTTTTAATTTCATTCGTAATCATCAGCTGGCGGTATAGCAGCTCTGCCTGCAGTTGCAGATTCTGAATCATCGCTTTCATGATCACATCCCTGTTGGGCGATTGTGCTGCCTGTGTTTGCAGCATTCGGTAAGAGCTGTCGAGCACACGCAGGTCATCTGAAAACTGTTTGTACAATTCAGGACGGCCTGTGGTTGCATCTTTCAACTCTTCCTGTCTTGTCTGTATGGCAAGGAATGCCTGTTTTACTTCAGCAGTATATTCCGGATCTATACCGCTTAAATGATCAGGCCTGTTATTCTGTTGTTCTGTTCTGGTAATTTCTTTACGCTGCTGACGGATGTATAAAAAATATACTGATGTAAGTACAATGCACAAAATCGCTGCTGCAGCTGTCCATTTATATATATCCCTGATGGAAAAACGGTTTGCTTCTTTTTTCACCGGTATGGTTGCTTCAATTTTTTTCCATACATCTTCTGTTGGATGTTCTGTATCAAAATCACTTCTGTGACGGTTGATAAATTTTTCCAGGTTACTGCTCATATACTTCTCCTTTTTTTAATACCTGTAATAGTTTTTGTTTGGCCCGCATATACTGTGTTCTTACAGTTGAATGTGCTACCTGCATAATCTCTGCCACTTCTTCCTGGTCATAGCCTTCAAATAAATGCAGCGTCAATACTGTTCTGTAACCATCCGGTAATGTCTGCACTGCCTGTTTAATTAAATCAACTGTGTACCACACAAAATCTTCCTGCAATGGTTCCTCATCAGCCAGCCTATCTGCATCCGGTTCAATATCGGTCAGGAGCAGTTTTTGTTTTTTCAGATGAGTTATACTTTTATACACTACAATCTGTTTCAGCCATGCGCCAAAGGTCGACTTGCCTTCAAAACTTTTCAACTGCTGAAAGGCATCAGTAAATGCTTCCTGTAAAATATCTTCCGCATCAGATGAACAGTTCACCATCCGCAGGGCTGTATTATACATAGCCCTAGCGTATCGGTCGTATAACAACCGGTAGGCAGTATGCTCTCCATTGAGGCATTGCTGCACCAGTACATCAGCAGAAGGAACAAGTGTTGACAGGTTCAATGATTCGGTTTAATAATAAAGTATAAAGTTCTAAAAGAATGTTGCATGGAGCACAGAACTTTTTTTCAGTAAGCGATAAAAGGAGGAAATAAAGGATGGGTGGAAGTAAACTGGCTACTCCGGCTCTTTAAATATATATTGTTTATCATAATCTATTTCAAAAGCCTGTAGAATTTTCATGTATTCATCGAGAAAAGTTTCTTTTTTATGATGGGCTTCCTGATTCTGGATGTATCGAATAACATCCGGCACATGGCTTTTAGAATACGAAAATGCTCCGTATCCTTCCTGCCAGGCAAATGGTGAATGGCAGAAGCCATTTTCTTTGATCCATTTACTGCTTTCAGTTTTTACATTTTGTATTAATGATGATATTGATTGGCTTGGGCGCATCCCGATTAATATATGAATATGATCGGGCATGCCGTTTATCTGGAGCATTTTATGTTCGTTATTTTGAATGATGCCGGTGATGTATTGATAGAGCCTGTCTTTCCATACAGGTTGTATGAGTGCATGGCGGTATTTAACAGCAAATACAAATTGAATGTGTAATTGGGTGTAGGTGTTTGCCATGAGAATTGTTTAATCATGAATCTAAAAAAACTAATTGTGAGATTATAACAAAGCCTTGATTTTTTTTTTGCATCAAACGTTCCTACGGAACGAGCCCATGCACCCCGATTGGGGTGCTACCCATCAGATGTCCCGATGGGACAGAGTTTTTAATATTGTGACATGAAGATAAATTTCGACCTAAAGAATAAAATAGCAGTAATGTTTTTCAAATATATGAGGATAGGTTCTTAGCAAGTATGCAGTATTTCCTTTTTGTTCCGTAGGAACATTTGCCGGGTAGCCGCAATTAATGCGGCGGGTTTCAGCGTTCCGGAGGAACGCTTGATATGATGAACAGAATTGCCGAACGATAAACGGATTGCGACGCAACAGGCGATGCTATGGAACCTATAGCCGGTATCAAAAGAATTAAAAGAGGCTTTTACAACTATGCCAAAGTTGGACTAAGCCCATCTTCTTTGGCATGCTTCAGCACAAACCAAACGGTTACGAGAATAGAAAAGAGAAAATAGAATATCAGCACATAATTGAGAAAACCAATGTATTGTGAAGCACCAAACCAATCACTGGTTTGAAAAATAATAGCCAGTCCGAAAATATTCTTGATGGTTTCCCAAACGGCGGCGTACTTATGACGATCCATCAGTTCGGTGTACGCATATACACTTAAGAAAACAAACAGGCCATAGATATATATGTAGTAACTGTTCAGTGCGTTGATGCCGGCAATATTTGCAAACAGGTAACTGATAAATAATAAAGTGATGGTGATTTGCACCCAGCTCCACGCATGCAGTGCAGGAGATGCCTTGGTATCATATTTCTGAAAATGATAAGGATCGCTGATTTTGTGCAATGGATATTTTTCTGCAACATCTGCAGGCCGCCAGCCGGTTGGCATTAACCAGATGCGGAATTTATCTTTCCAGTTATTGGTGAGCCATGCATCTTTCATTAGCAACCACAGATGCATGAAATTAATTTTAATAGGGTTCCATGTTTGCACAGGCCGTGTAATGCCGTACACAGGTGGTACATCTTTCAGCTCTTCCTGGAAAGTGCCAAACAGTTTATCCCAGAAAATAAAAATCTGTGAATAGTTCTTGTCAATATATTCAGGGTTGATGGCATGATGCACCCGGTGATGGGATGGAGTTACAATGATCTTTTCCAAAAATCCCATCTTGCCGATATGCTGTGTATGATACCAGAACTGAGCAAATAAATGTAATGGAGCAACAACAGTAATTACAATCGGTGGAACTCCAAGTAAAGCAGCAGGCAGTAAAAAGATAGTGAAGATTTTAAATACAACAGAGATACTCTGCCTTAATGCACAGGCAAGATTATATTCTTCACTGCTGTGATGAATGATATGTGCGTTCCAGAAAAAATTATACTCATGATCTAAGCGGTGACCCCAGTAGCCGGCAAAGTCAAGAACCAGAAAAGCAATGAGGTAAGTGAGGATTTGATTCTGTACATGTACAAGTGCAATATGATCAACCAGCCAGCTGTAACTGATAATGGCAATGCTCAGCCCCAATACATCTTTTGTAACATTGGTAATGCCGCTGCTGAGGCTGGAGATCATATCCATATTCCGCACAGTATCTTTTCCTTTCAGTACACCGTAGAATTTCTCCAGTAATACCAATAAAAGGAAGGCTGGCATGGCAATCAATAATATTTTTCCGTAAGTTTCCATATGAACAAGCTTCTCCAAATTTAATAAATCTGTTTAATATGCGTTTTCTGTTTTCCGCTTTGTTTTTTCTCGGTTTTTCTTTCTCTTTAAGTGCTCAGACAACGGGTGCTCAAAAGATTGCAGCATTTAAGCAGCAACAGCAAATGCTGCAGCAATCGCCGTACAAAAACCTGCAATGGCGGCTGACGGGCCCTGATAACCGTAGTGGAAGAAGTACCGACGTTGCAGGAGTAACCGGTAATCCCAATATTATTTATGCAGCTTTTGCAACAGGTGGTTTATGGAAGAGTGAAGATGCGGGGAATACATGGAAGCCATTGTTTGATAAAGAGGCAACACAATCCATCAGCAATATAGCTTTGGCTCCATCCGATCCAAATACGTTATATGTAGGAACGGGGGAAGCAAATATTTTCCGTGCTTCATTGCCGGGGATTGGCATGTATAAATCAACCAATGCCGGAAAGAGCTTTACACATATTGGTTTGCAAAATACCGGCACCATTGCAAGAGTAGTGGTTCATCCAAAAAATGCTAATGTGCTGTATGTGGCTGCAAGCGGTAACGAATGGACTTACAATAAAGATCGTGGAGTATACAAAACAACTGATGGTGGGAAGACATGGAAAAATATTTTGTTTGAAAGTGAACAGAGCGGTTGCATTGATCTGGTGATGGATCCCTCTGATCCAAATACCTTATATGCCAGTATGTGGAACCGCATCCGTAAAAGATGGAGTGATCCCGTACCGGAAGATGGCGATTACATTTACAAAACAACCGATGGCGGTAAAACATGGAAGAAGATCAGCAATGGATTACCCGATACAAAACTCACGGGAAGAATTGGTTTGGCAGTGAGTCATTCAAATCCAAATGTATTGTATGCCTTTGTTGATGATCATACAAAAAAGCGTGACCCCAAACCAGGTGAAACTGACAGCTATGAACGGCAGGTACAGAAGGTGGTGATTGGCGGTGCTATCTATCGCAGTAACAATAAAGGTGAGAGCTGGGAAAAGATGGGAGAAGTACATGATTTCTTTAAACCATTTTCTGGAACTTATGGCTGGGTCTTCAGCCAGATCCGTGTGCATCCGAAAAATGAAAACCGCATCTATGCATTTGGTGTAGAAAAAGGAATCAGTGAAGATGCAGGGAAGACATGGAAAGTTTGGGACCCGACTGATACAACCAGTGACTGGACTCATGGTGATAATCATGCCATGTGGATTGATGAAGAAAATCCTGATCGTATGATTGTTGGAAACGATGGCGGTGTAACGCTTACTTATAACGGAGGCGTCAAATGGAAAAACTTTTTTGATAAAATTCCAACCACACAATTTTATACCGTTGCATATGATATGCAAACGCCTTTCAATGTATTTGGTTCTGTGCAGGATGAAGGAACCATGAGTGGAAATGTGATGAATACATTTGGTAAAAATGCTGATACAACCCTTCGTCCATGGCGCATGGCGCCGGGTGGAGAAGGTACACAGATACAGGTTGATCCGGTGAATGCAAATCTTGTGTATTCAACTACCTACTACGGACGGTTAATGAAAACGGATATGAATAAGGGTCGCAGAGATGGAGTAAAACGTTTTTCACAGTTTGATGTTGGTCGTGTAGATTCATTACGTGGTGAATGGTTAGCAGGAACGCTGATGAGTAAGTTTAATAATAAAGTCATCTATCATGGTCTGCAGCATTTATATAAAACAGAAGATGGTGGAGAAACATGGAAGATGATCAGTGCTGATCTTTCTTACAATGATAAAAGCAGGATGGGTTTATATCCATACCTCATTTATCACCAGGCAATTACTTCCATTGCTGAAGGCGATAAGCCGGGTATTATTTATGCAGGCACAGATGATGGCCGAATCTGGTTAACAATGAACGACGGAACAGACTGGAAAGAGATTACTAACGGGTTGCCTCATAATAAACATGTGGCAAAGATTGTTGCATCAGCATTCAAAGCTTCAAGAGTTTACCTGGTGTTGAATGATCGTCGTGCAGATAACAATACTCCTTATTTATATGTGAGTGATGATTACGGAACAACATGGAAATCCATTTCATCTAATCTTCCTGCTTCACCTGCAAATGTAATTGCAGAACATCCTGATAATGTAAATATATTATTTTGCGGAACTGATTTTGGTGTGTACATGAGTAAGGATGCAGGAAAGAAATGGGTCGCCATCAACGGAACGATTCCGGCTTCCGTTTCAGTAAATGATTTGTTTATTCATCCAAGAGATAAAAAACTGGTGATTGGAACTTACGGGAGAGGAGTATATGTACTTGATAATTTAACCCTGTTGAAATAAGAATATGAAATCAAAACCGATAACTAAACAATATCCGAACGCTTCATTAAATCGTTTTGGAGGCTGGACTTTTCATTGTGTAGATGCGCATACCTGCGGCAATCCTGTTCGATTGGTAGCTGATGGCGGCCCTGAACTGGAAGGTGATAACATGAGTGAAAAACGTCAGCATTTTTTAAAAGAATATGACTGGATACGGAAAGGATTAATGTTTGAACCAAGAGGTCATGACATGATGAGCGGCAGTATTTTGTATCCGCCGCATGATGCACAAAATGATGTAGCTGTATTGTTTATTGAAACAAGTGGTTGTTTACCGATGTGCGGTCATGGCACCATTGGTACTACTACCATTGCAGTGGAAGAAGGATTGATTGTTCCGAAAATTCCCGGCATCATCCGCATGGAAACACCGGCAGGGTTGGTTGAGATCAGTTATCAAATGAGCGGATCAAAAGTGAAAAGTGTGAGGCTGAAGAATGTTCCATCCTTTCTTCATTCAACGGAGTTAGTTGTTCAATGCCCTGAGTTGGGAGAGTTGATTGTGGATGTTGCCTATGGAGGAAATTTCTATGCAATTGTAGATGCGCAGAAAAATTTTAAAGGGTTACAACACTATACAGCCGATAAATTAATTGCAATGGCAAGGCAACTGCGGAAAAATATCAATGCGAAATATGAATTTGTTCATCCGCTTGATGCAACGATCAACGGATGCAGCCATGTGTTATGGACCGGCGCAGTACTTGATCGCAAATCTACTGCACGTAATGCTGTGTTCTATGGCGACAAAGCCATTGACCGCAGCCCTTGCGGAACAGGAACATCAGCAAGAATGGCACAGTGGTATGCAAAGGGAATGCTTGATAAAGGAGATGATTTTATTCATGAAAGTATTATCGGCAGTAAATTCATTGGAAGAATTGAGGAAGAATTAAAACTCGATGGAAAATCAGCCATCCGCCCAAGCATTGAAGGCTGGGCAAAAATTTATGGATACAATACTATTTCAATTGATAAGGATGATGATCCGTATGCCTACGGATTCCAGGTTATCTGAAAGCCCCTCTAAATCTCTCCGCCGGTTGGCGGAAGATTTCTCAACCGCACAAGGCTAACTTATACAGTCCGGTTGAAATAATTGAGATTGGTTGATTAAAATGAGTAAGGAATTGGGGTTGATGTGGAAGAACAAAAAGAATAGTAGAAATATACAGCACCGCCTCTTCTCCTTTGGAGATAACCGAGGTACGAAGGTTACGAGCGTAGCTCTAAGCGAGGTGAGGCTTAAAGAAGAATAGTGAACAGAACGTACAAGTGAGTGACGCAACAAATGATTAATAGCAATTCAATAGCTGGTAACATGAAAAAAAATAGTTTGCTTCTGCTTGTTTGTTTGATACAATTAAGCCTTTTTGCACAAACCAGTTTACAGAAGATTGAGTTTGTGAGTTTTTCACAGGTAAATATTACTGATCAGTTCTGGAAACCAAAGATTGACAAAGTAGCAACTAAAACTTTAGCTGCCTGCATTTACCAGACGGAAGTGGCCACACCACGCATCCGCAATTTTGAAAAAGTGGCACGCAACAAAGGCGAACAGCATGAAGGGATTTTTTATGACGACAGCGATGTGTTTAAAGCATTGGAAGCAATGGCTTACTCGTTAAAAATGCATCCCAATGCAGAGATGGAAAAGAAATGCGATGAGTGGATCGACAAGATCGCTGCTGCCCAGCAACCCGATGGTTATCTCAACACATGGTATACATTGAAAGGTTTGCAGGATCGGTATACTGATATGAGTATGCATGAAGATTATAATGCAGGTCATATGATCGAAGCAGCTGTTGCGTATTTCAATGCAACAGGCAAACGTAAATTTTTAGACGTGTGTATCAAGTGGGCGGATCATTTTGATGCATTGTTTGGTCCGGGTAAAAGAAATTGGGTAACAGGTCACCAAGAGTTAGAATTGGCTTTGGTGAAATTGTACAGGACAACAAAGAACGAAAAATATTTAAAGCTGGCTGATTGGCTGCTGAGCGAAAGAGGTAAGCGTTTAGCAAAGGGTTATACATGGACAGACTGGAAGGACACTGCCTATGCACAGGATCTTCTTCCGGTGAAAGAACAAACACAAATTACCGGTCATGCGGTACGTGCCATGTATATGTACACGGGTGCTGCTGATGTTGCTGCACAAACAGGTGACATTGATTATATGCATGCAATGAAAACTGTTTGGGAAGATGTTGTGCACCGCAACATGTACATCACCGGCGGCATTGGTTCAGCAGGAAGCAATGAAGGTTTCAGTAATGATTACGACCTGCCCAATGAACAGGCGTATTGCGAAACCTGTGCAAGTGTGGGCATGGTGTTCTGGAATCAGCGCATGACGGCACTTACAGGTGATGCCATGTATATGGATGTGCTGGAAAGAAGTTTATATAATGGTGCACTGGATGGGTTGAGTTTAACGGGTGATCGTTTTTTTTATGGCAATCCATTGGCTTCAAGAGGTCAGCATCAGCGGAGAGAATGGTTTGGTACAGCCTGTTGTCCGGCCAACATTGCGAGACTTGTTGCATCACTGGGTGATTATATCTATGCAAAAAGCGACAATGATATTTATGTAAACCTGTTTGTAGGAAGTAATACAGCTATTCCACTGGCAAAAGGAAAAGTAGATGTGAAGATGGAAACAAATTATCCATGGGATGGGAAAGTGAAAATTGCCCTTACTCCTCAGCAGAAAAAAGCAGCATTCAAGTTGCATCTGCGTATTCCGGGTTGGTATAACAATGGAACAGTGCCTGGTAATCTGTACAAAAATGCAGGTGCTGATCTTTCAACTCCACTGGTTGTAAATGTTAATGGGAAACCTGTAGTTGCAGAAACAAAAAATGGTTATGTATCGGTTGATCGTGAATGGAAGCAGGGAGATGTTGTTGAATTTGAATTTGTGATGAACACGTATGCGGTTGCTGCAAAGGATTCTTTGAAGCAGGATAACAACCGCATTGCCATTCAGCGTGGTCCCATTGTTTATTGTGTAGAAGGAGCTGATAACAATAACAAAGCATGGAATATTATCATTCCGTCCAATACAAAATTTGAAACCATCGATTATAAAGTAATGGATGAACAGGTGAAGGCTTTAACAGCTGAAGTGCCGGTGGTAATTGTGGGTGATGATGGTTTTTCCATCCGTACAGAAAAGCGGAAGATCATTGCCATTCCATATTATACATGGGCCAACCGTGGTAAGAATGAAATGCAGGTGTGGTTGCCGACAAGTATTAAAGATGTAAAAATTAATTATTGAGCCATGAAATATCCATAAAAATTATCCCTGCCCGCCGCTGGCATTCAGGTGGGGAGCTAATTTATATAAACAGCGATGATAATTTTTGTGGATATACTATGTGGCCAACAATAAAATTAAAATGAACACATGAAAAAAATAGTATTACTTCTTATCGCTTCAGTTTCTTTTTTCTTTCATGCAAAAGCACAGCAAACAAATATCTGGTCTGTTGAAAAAGCAAATGCATGGTATCAAAAACAGGGCTGGCTGGTTGGAGCGAATTTTTTACCGAGTACGGCGATCAATCAACTGGAAATGTGGCAGGCCGAAACATTTGATCCGGCAACTATTGACAGGGAACTTGGTTGGGCATCAGCAATTGGTATGAATACCATGCGTGTTTACCTGCACGATCTTGCATGGAAAGCAGATGCAAAGGGTTTCAAAAAAAGGATGGATCAGTTTTTAGCTATCGCTTCAAAACACCAGATCAAAATTCTCTTTACCATTTTTGATGATTGCTGGAACCCTGATGCAGCTGTTGGTAAACAGCCGGAACCTAAACCCGGTATTCATAACAGCGGATGGGTTCGCAGCCCGAATAAGAATGTACACAATGACTCTTCACAGTGGAAATACCTTGAACTGTATGTAAAAGATATCCTCAGCACATTTAAAAATGATGATCGTATTTTAATGTGGGATCTGTACAATGAACCCGGTAATAGTGGTTATGATCTTACATCACTGCCATTGCTGAAAAAAATATTTGAATGGGCATGGGTTGTCCGTCCAACTCAACCGCTTACCTGTGCAACCTGGTATAACAATACAGAATTAAATGAGTATCAGCTGAGTCATTCTGATGTGATCACTATTCACAATTATAATGACGCTGCCAACCTGGAAAAAGAACTGCAGGAGAAATTGAAATTGGGCCGCCCGGTGATTTGCAGTGAGTATATGGCAAGGACAAGAAACAGTACCTTTCAAACAAATCTGCCCATTTTCAAAAAGTATAACGTAGGTGCCATCAATTGGGGATTGGTAGCAGGAAAAAGCAATACAATTTATCAATGGGATACTCCAATACCTGATGGCAGTGAACCAAAGCTTTGGTTTCATGATGTGTTCCGTAAAGATGGAACGCCTTTTGACGTGAAAGAAATTGAAGTGATCAAAACCTTAACAGGTAAAAAATAATTATTCCGCATGAAGCGATTTCTCTTTGTTATTTTTCTTTTTGCAGTAAACTGTTCTTACAGTCAATCTTATATTCCGGAAAAGAAAAATACAAAAGTAAAAGTACAGCCTGTTGTACAGGTAAAGGCCTATGCTTTTCCGTTAAGTGATGTGAAGCTGCTGAAAAGTCCTTTCAATAAAGCGATGCAGATGGATAGCGCTTATCTCATACTGCTAAGCCCCGATCGTTTACTGAATCGCTTTTATAAAAATGCCGGATTACCTGTGAAAGATTCGGTGTATGGAGGATGGGAAAGCGAAGGATTGTCCGGACACACATTGGGTCATTATTTAGCAGCTGCTTCCATGATGTATGTGTCAACCGGGAGTAATGAATTTAAAAAACGTGTTGACTACATCGTTACAGAACTGGAACGTTGTCAGCTTGCACGAAAGACAGGTTATATTGGTGCTATCCCCAATGAAGATTCCATTTTTGGAAAAACAGCAAAGGGAGAAATTAAATCATCCGGCTTTGATTTGAATGGAGGATGGAGTCCCTGGTATACTGTGCATAAGGTGATGGCAGGTTTATGCGATGCCTACCTGTACTGCAATAATCAAAAAGCATTGAAGATTGTAACGGCTATGGCCGACTGGACTTACAACACTGTTAATCATCTGCCCGATTCAACCCGATTAAAAATGTTGAATTGTGAGTACGGCGGTATGAATGATGTACTGGCAAACATTTATTCTTTCACGGGGAATAAAAAATATCTGAATCTTTCTTATAAGTTTTATGATGAGTTTGTAATGGGCAAACTGGCTCAGCGAATTGATCCCATGCCCGGCAAGCACAGCAATACCAATGTGCCAAAGGCAATTGGCAGCGCAAGACAATATGAATTAACAGGAAATAAAAACGATCAGACCATTGCTTCTTTCTTTTGGGAAACAATGGTGCACAATCACAGCTATGTAATTGGCGGCAACAGTAATTATGAATACTGTGGTGAAGCTGGAAAACTGAATGAGCGTTTGAGTGATAATACCTGCGA
>CAZOLW010000038.1:25018-47073 GCA_964580775.1 uncultured Chitinophagaceae bacterium
CAGTTTGAAATGAAAGGAGTGGGCAAGCCATTTGATGTAAAGCTAATTCCGTTCTATCAAACCTATGATCAGTATTACAGCGTGTACTGGGATTATTTTACTCCGTCCGATTGGGAAAAACTACAGGCTGATTATGAAGCTGAAAAGAAGCGAATACAGCTAATTGAAGCAAGAACAATCGATAACTTCCGCATTGGTGAAATGCAGCCCGAACGGGATCATCATCTCAAGGCAAGTGAGCGGTCTTATGTAAGTGATGCGATGGACAGGTTGGGAAGAGAAGCAAGGCGTGATAATTATTTTGAGTTTGACATGAAAGTGGATGCTTCGTTGAAAAGTTCATTGCTGCTTACTTATATCGGCGATGATAAAGACCGTAAGTTTGATATCCTGGTTGACGGTGTAAAAATTGCAACCGAAGATTGGAAGGGAGGAAAGACTGGAAAGTTTTATGATGTGGAATATAAAATTCCTGCAGAGTTGATCAGTAATAAAACAAAGATCACAGTGCGTATTGAAGCGAACTATGGTAAAACAGCAGGAAGGGTTTTTGCAGTTCGAATTATTAAAGATGAACAATAAATTATGAGTCAGGTAACAATTGTTGGCGGTGGTGTAATAGGGTTATGCTGCGCCTATTATTTACAGAAGGAAGGACATGAAGTAACAGTTATTGAACGTGGTGATATCACCGATGGTACTTCGTTTGGTAATGCCGGTTATATTTCACCCAGTCATTTTATTCCACTGGCAAGTCCGGGTATTGTTGCACAGGGTTTACGATGGATGCTGAGTTCCAGTTCTCCATTTTATATCAAGCCAAGATTAAATCTTGATCTTATCAAATGGGGATATACATTCTGGAGAAGTGCAACAGAACAGAAAGTAAAGGAAGCCGGTCCGCATCTCAATAATATTCTGCAGTTGAGCCGTGAGCTCACAACTGAAATGAAAAATGAACTTGGCAATACATTCCGCATGGAAGAGATTGGTTGCTTCTTATTATACAAAACAGAAAAAACAGAAAAGCACGAAATTCATCTCGGTGAACTGGCAAAGAAGTTCAATATTGAAACAAGAGTTTATAATGCTGCTGAAGTGCAGGCCATGGAACCTGAAGTGGAAGTGAATGTTCGTGGCGGAATATTATATCCCATTGATGCACACATGCATCCCGGTGAATTTATGAAAACGATAAAAGCTCATTTGGAAAAGGCAGGAGTGAAACTTCAACTGAATACAAACGTTACAGGTTTTGAAAAAGCGAATGGTAAAGTAACAGTTGTTATAACCGATAAAGGAAAATTTGAATGTGGTGAACTGGTACTTGCAAATGGATCGTGGTTGTCAACTACAGCCCGGCAGTTGGGTATTGATTTGTTACTCCAGGCAGGGAAGGGATACAGCATGACCTTTGAGAACATGGAAAAGAATTTACGATACCCGGCTATTCTTGTAGATGATCGTGTGGCAATGACGCCGATGGGACGGGATTTACGGATGGGAGGAACGATGGAGATCAGCGGATTAAAATCACCCACCTTAGTGAAACGGGCAGAAGCAATTTATAAAGCAAGCAAAAAATATTATCCCGGATTGAAAGTTGAATTTCCCGGAGTGAACCGCATCTGGCACGGCTACAGACCGCTTAGCCCGGATGGCTTGCCATATATCGGAAGACACAGTACATTTGAAAATGTAATTATAGCAGGCGGGCATGCAATGGTGGGAATATCAATGGCGGCTGGAACTGGAAAACTGGTGGAACAAATCGTTTCAAAACAAAAAACTGAAATAGATATCAGTGCATTTAATGCAGAACGATTCTGATCATATAAAATTTGTCACATGAAAAAGTATTTCTTTACAATCATTCTGTTATTCATTCTTGTTGCATCACAGGCGCAACATCAATTGGTAAAGTTGTGGGAAACAGATTCAATACTGAAAGTTCCCGAGTCAGTTTTCTTTGATGGAAAGAATAAGGTATTGTATGTTACCAATATTGATGGGAAAGAACCATGGGGAAAAGATGGAAAAGGTTCTGTTGGCAAAGTAGGACTGGATGGAAAAATAATTGCTGTTGATTGGGTGACCGGTTTAAACGCACCCAAAGGAATGGGGCTGTTTAAAAACAGGTTGTATGTAGCAGATCTTACTGAGCTGGTGGTGATTGATATTGTAAAAGGGGAAATTATTGAACGGATTGCTGTAAAAGATGCAGTGGGATTAAACGATGTTTCGATTGATCAGAATGGGGTTGTATATGTTTCTGATTCAAGAGGAAGAAAAGTATATGAGATTGAAAACAATAACCAGGTTGTTTTGTTAGACAGTAATAAATTGAAAGGCCCTAATGGTGTATTGAAACACAAAGGAATATTGTATGTGCTGGATGCAGGAGCAATGTACCGTATGGAAAAAGATAAGAGTCTTACCAAAATTGCAGAAGGAATGGAAGGCGGTACAGATGGTATTGAAAATATAACTGCGAATGAGTTTATTGTATCAACCTGGGGTGGTGTTGTGTATTACGTAAGTGCAGATGGCACAAAACAGGTATTGCTGGATGGCCGTGAGCAAAAAATCAACTCGGCCGATATTGGTTATGACGCTGCGAAACGGATCGTATATGTTCCCACTTTCTGGAGGAATTCAGTAGTGGCTTATGAACTGAAGTAAAGGAATGTGAAAACTTTGCCGACGGTATTTCCGTCACACCGAATGTCGCTATTTTTACAAAACGTATGAACGGAACTGCACAACAATTAAACTATCAGCAAACAGGGGCATTCTCAAAACTTGTTCTGGATTATCTGGATGATTCTCCGCAGCTACGTGCATTTTATTCTCACCGCCCTGACCTGGACGGTATAAAAAAAGCAATTGCTGACAGAAAAGGCTTTTCAACCAACAGGAAAGTGCTGGTTGACTATTTGAAGAAACAATATGAAGCAGTCCCTGTATCTGAAAAAGTTCAGCAGAACCTTGAGTTGTTGCTGAAAGAAAATACATTTACCGTTACCACTGCACATCAGCCCAATTTATTCACCGGCCCGCTTTATTTTATTTATAAAATTCTGCATGCTGTTAAGCTTGCTGCTGAATTAAAACTGCAATCCCCTGAAAATAATTTTGTTCCTGTTTATTATATGGGAAGTGAAGATGCTGATTTTGAAGAGCTGAGTCATTTTACAATCAACAGCGTAAAGTATCAGTGGGCTACAGAACAAAGCGGCGCATTTGGCAGAATGATCATTGATAAACATGTAACAAAGCTGATTGATGAAATCAGCGGTCAGTTACTGGTACAACCTCATGGAAAGGAAATTGTTGATGCTTTACGAAACTGTTATAAAGAAAAGGAAAGGATACAGGATGCAACATTTGCATTCGTAAACTTTCTCTTTGCTCAATACGGATTGATTGTGCTGATAGCAGATGCAAAAGAATTGAAGCAGCTGATGCTGCCAGTATTCGAAGATGAATTATTGAATCACCGTTCAGCAAAACTGGTAGAGCAAACAACTGCAGAGTTAGAAAAGCATTATAAAGTACAGGCAGGGGGAAGGGAGGTCAATCTGTTTTATTTTGATGAAGACCTGCGTGAACGGATTGAAGCAAAGGGTGATGGTTTTGCTGTTGCCAACAGTACGATTCAGTTTTCTAAAGAGGAAATGCTCAAAGAATTAAAAGAACATCCGGATCGTTTCAGCCCTAATGTGATACTGCGTGGATTGTACCAGGAAACAATATTACCTAACATCGCTTTCATTGGCGGTGGTGGTGAACTGGCTTACTGGCTTGAACTGAAAACAGTCTTTGAAAATTATAAAGTTCCTTTCCCTGTGTTGATCTTACGTAATTCATTTCTTGTTGCTGAAGAGCAATGGAACAAGAAGATCAGCAAACTGGGTTTTACAATGGCAGATTTCTTTTTGCCTGAGCAGGAATTGATGAACCTTTTGGTAAACAGGGAAGCAGGTAAAAAAATAAAACTCAACGGAGCATTTACACAGGCAGAAGAATTATATACGGCATTGAAACAACAGGCAGAAGCTATTGACAGCACATTGTCTCAACATGTGGATGCATTAAAAACAAAAGCATTGTACCGGCTGCAGGAACTTGAAAAGAAATTACTCCGTGCAGAGAAAAGAAAATTCACAGAGCAACAGCAGCAGATACGGCACATCAGGCAACAGTTATTTGCAGGTGGTACCGGTCTGCAGGAACGAAAGGAAAGTTTTCTCAGCTTTTATGCAACTTATGGTAAAGAATTTATTGCGGAACTTTACAGTCATTCACTTACTACCGAGCAGGAATTTGTAGTATTAAATGTAGACTGAGATTAATTCAGGGTACGATAGAAGATCAATCAAACTTATTTTCCCAGCCTTCACTTTTCAATTTATCAACTTTAGCAATCACTTCATCATTCATGTTGCTTTTATAAGCAGCTATTTTTTGTGATACAGTTTCATCAAATGTGCCGATGATTTCTGCAGCAAGAATACCTGCGTTCTTTGCAGCATTCAACGCAACAGTAGCAACAGGTACACCATTGGGCATTTGTAAAATAGAAAGAACAGAATCCCAACCATCAATAGAGTTGGATGATTTAACCGGAACACCAATCACCGGTAATGTGGTAACACTGGCAACCATACCAGGCAAATGCGCTGCACCTCCTGCACCGGCAATAATTACTTTCAATCCCCTGTCTTTTGCTGTTTGTGCATATTCAACCATCCGCAACGGAGTACGGTGAGCAGACACAACCGTTAATTCAAAACTGATTCCAAATTCCTTTAAAATTTCTGCTGCAGGCTGCATAACAGGTAAGTCGCTGTCGCTGCCCATGATAATGCCGACTAAAATAGTTTGTGGTTTGTGGTTTGTAGTTGCCATTACAGTCTGTCTTTAAATTTTTGACCTTTTATCTTTGCCTGGTTAAGATAAGCTATAAATGATGTTGTCATTTTGGTGATTTCATCGGCTCTATTGTAAAAATGCTGAAATTTTTCTTCAGTAAGATAGTTTCGGTCAAGTGCTCTGTATAATTGCGATTTTACTTCACCTGCTGAACCTTTTGAATAAGAAAGAAAATTAATGAATTCAAGTTTACTGCTTCTTTCAAATCCTTCAGCAATATTATCCATGATAGAGCCGCTGGCAGCATTTATCTGTTCAATTAATTTATAGTCCCTTTTAAATCCGCCCTCTTCAATATAAATGAAAATATCTTTCGATAAACTTCTGGCCTTTTGCCACATGTCCAGTTCTTCAAACTTTGTGATGGTAGCCATAGTAGTGAGGTTTGTCCAAAACTACAAACTATAAACTACAAACTAAAGCCTGCTCAAATCCCCAGCAAGCAGTTTCATTTCCGCTTCTGCCAGTTTTGCCATAAACTCTTTATTAATGTACCGGGTTTAACCATTGATATAATCAATCTGCACCTTTCTTAATTCTAAAGATGTATGGCCAAATTTCCTAAAAGTTTCTGTTCCTTTTACATTTTTTTCCGAAATGACCAAAAAAGTCTTTTTCCCAAGCCCAAAACGTTTTCACGCTTCCAGAAAATTATAATAAGCACTTACAAGACTTGTATTAACCTGGTTCTTTAACTGATCAATAACGATCTGCTGATTTTTGATATTGATATCTGCAACCCTTTCCTGCCGTTTGATATTGCCTCCCTGAAAGATGGGAATAGCTACACCAATATTTCCATTAGGGCCGGTATTTCGGTTAAATAAAATCTGTCCGGCACTGTTTTTACTTTGTGAAAAATTATAATTTCCATTCAATGTTACAGAAGGAAGTCGCTGTGAAATGATTTCTCTTTTTTGCTGTACCAATACAGAAAGGCTGCTTTGTGCCAGCAGCAGATCATAGTTATCTGTTTGTGATTTTTGCTGAAGAGAAGCAAAGCTGATCGACGCATCAGGTTGAATGACTTCCTGTACATCAAATGACGTTTCAGGTGTTCTTGAAAGCAGGTTATTGAAATTTGCTTTTGCAACACGAACACTGTTTTCAATGGAAAGTAAACTTGCTTTTTGCTGATTGAGATCAACCTGTGCCTGAAGGAAATCTGTTTTTGGAGCAGTACCGATAGTGAAACGGCTTTCAGCAATCTGTTTCCTTTCTTCAAAAAATTTAATGGTTTCCTGAAAGGCTTTTTTTTGCTGGTTCAATTGAACGATCAGGTAATAAGCCGCAATCACATCAAAAACTGTTGCATTTATCTGGCGGCGGAAAGTCAGTTCTCCAATTATTTCTAACTCTTCCAGACGTTTTTTTGTTGCAAACATTCTCATACCATCAAATACTCTCCAGCTTACAGCCAGACCTGCATTGAGGTTTTTTAGTATAGCTCCATCTCTTTTAATTTCCCTGCCATCAAATAAACGTTGTTCCAGGTTGTTGGATGCAATTCCACTCGAACCGGTGACATTAATATTGGGATACAATCCTGCAGTACCCCAGTTGTTATTAATTCTGCCAATCTGCTGTGCATTTTTTTCAATTACTACATCAAAGTTTTTCTCCACAGCAATCTGTATGGCTTCTTCAACAGTAAGCCTTACAGGTGCAGGTGCCTGCGAAAATGCAGCAATATTAATCAGACAGACCAGAGATAACAGTTTTAGTTTCTTCTTCATTCACTTTAATTTTTTTAGATGACAGGAAGGAATACATCGCCGGAATTACAAACAGCGTTAATACCAGCGAAAACAAAATTCCACCTACAATTACAACACCTAAAGGAATACGGCTGGTTGATGCTGCACCTAATGATAAAGCCAGTGGCAATGCGCCAAGACTCATTGCCAGACTTGTCATTAAAATAGGGCGGAGACGCATGGTTGCCGCTTCAATTACTGCAGGTTTTTTTGACATACCTGCATGTTTTTTCTGATTGGCAAATTCAACAATCAGGATACCATTCTTTGTAACAAGTCCAATGAGCATAATCATTCCTATCTGCGAAAAGATATTAATTGTCTGATCGAATAACCACAATGAGAACACAGCTCCTGCAATCGCCAGCGGAACAGTAAACATGATCACCAACGGATCAATAAAACTTTCAAACTGTGCAGCCAGTACAAGAAAAATTAAAATCAATGCTAAGCCAAAAGCAAAATAAGTATTGCCTGAACTTTCAGCGAAGTCTCTTGAGTTGCCCGACAGCGCAGTGGTAAATGTTTCATCGAGTAATTTTTTTGCAATGGCATTCATTTCTTCAATACCATCACCAATGGTTTTGCCGGGCGCCAAACCTGCGCTTACTGTGGCTGCTTTGTAACGGTTGAAGTGGTACAAAGTTGGGGGAGTGGTTTCTTCCGTAAAACTTACAAACTGATCAATAGAAATCATTTGTCCGGTTGAAGAGCGAACGAATAAATTTTTCAGATCGGTTGGATCATCACGGTCATCACGCAACACCTGTCCGATTACCTGGTACTGTTTTCCTTCTTTGATAAAATAACCAAGACGACGGTTGCTCAATGACAACTGCATCATTTCAGAAATATCTGTTACACTAACACCGAGTTCACTTGCTTTTAAACGGTCAATGTTGATGCGTAATTCAGGTTTATTAAATTTCAGATCAGCATCCACACCTGCAAACACAGGGTTCTTATTTACTTCTTCCAAAAATTTCGGAAGAATCGTTTTGAGTTTATCGAAATTGTTATTCTGTAATACAAACTGAACAGGTAAACCACCACGGCGGCTAACAGAGATTGTTTGCTCCTGTATTGCGAATGCTCTTCCTTCATTGAAGCGTGGTAGATTACGGCTGATCATATCAACGATCTGCTGTTGTGAACGAACCCGTTCATCGGGAGAAACCAATGCGGCACGCACAAAACCTGTATTTACAGACCCGGAACCTGTAAAGCCAGGAGAAGTTACAGAGATCAATATCTTTTTTTCAGGAACACTATCAATTACAAGATTGGTCAGTTGATCAATGTATTTATCCATTGCGTCAAAGCTCGTTCCTTCTGGTGCACTTACCTGTAAACGAAATTGACTTCTGTCTTCCATTGGTGCCAGTTCACTTTGTAAGCCGCCGCCAATAAAATAAATAAGTGCAAAACAGGCGAAAACTATAAAAAAGGCAAACCATCTAATTTTCATGAATGAATGCAGTAAACGGTTATATCCTTTTTCCATTCCACTGAAAAATGGTTCTGTTACCCTGTAAAACCATCCATGTTTCATTCCGCCCCTGCGTGTTAAGTAGACGTTTAGCACAGGAGTAAGTGTGAGTGATACAAAAGCAGAAACCAGTACAGCGCCTGCCACTACAATACCAAACTCACGGAATAACCTTCCAACAAATCCCTGCAGAAACACGATCGGCAGAAACACAACAGCCAGTGTGATGGAGGTGGCAATTACAGCAAAATAAATTTCTTTTGAACCTTCTCGGGCAGCTTTGTATTTATCCATGCCCTGTTCCATTTTCTTGAAAATGTTTTCTGTTACCACAATACCATCATCTACCACAAGGCCGGTAGCAAGTACTACTGCCAGCAATGTTAAAACGTTAATGGTGAAACCGGCGAGGTACATGATAAAGAAGGCCGAAATCAATGAAACAGGAATATCAATCAATGGACGGATAGCAACAATCCAATCTCTGAAAAACAAAAAGATAATCAGCACCACAAGTCCTATTGAAAGCATCAGTGTTTCTTCTACTTCTGAAATAGATTTGCGTACAAACTGTGTCTGATCCATGCCTATGGCAAGTTTGATATCAGACGGAACATCTTTTTTAATCTGTTCGTAACGTTTGTAAAATTCATCAGCAATGGCTACATAATTACTGCCGGGTTGGGGAACAATCGCCAGTCCAATCATAGGTACACCACTTTCTTTGAGCACACTTTCTTCATTTTCAGGCCCAAGGATGGCCTGTCCAATATCATTGACCTTAATATCTCTGCCGCCAATATTTTTTATGATGAGGTTATTGAAATCTTCTTCAGTAGATAAACGTCCAAAAGTTCTTACTGTTAACTCTGTTGTATTACCTGAAATTTTTCCGGAAGGCAGTTCAATATTTTCACGCAGCAATGCATTCTGTACATCTTTTGCCGTTAAGTTATAGGCCAGTAATTTTTCCGGTTGAAACCAGATACGCATGGCGTATTTTTTTTCGCCCCAGATATTCACTGTACTTACACCCGGAATGGTTTGAATTCTTTCGAGCAAACTGTTGGTAGCATATTCAGTAACCTGTAATGGATTCCGGCTTTCGCTCTGAACGGTCATGGAAATAATCGGATCACTGCTGGCATCGGCTTTTGTTACAACGGGAGGTGCATCCAGATCGGAAGGAAGTGAACGTACCGTTTGTGAAACTTTATCCCGAACATCATTCGCCGCTTCTTCCAGGTTATAACCAAGCTCAAATTCAACATTGATATTGCTGCTTCCCTGGCTGCTGGATGAAGTGATGTTTTTTACACCAGCAATTCCATTCACTGCTTTTTCCAATGGTTCAGTAATCTGCGATTCAATTACATCTGCATTGGCTCCGGGATATGAAGTACGAACACTGATATTGGGCGGATCAATGGCCGGGTAATCCCTCACTCCTAAAAACCTGAAACCAATAACGCCAAACAGCACAATCATGATGTTCATCACAATTGCCAGCACAGGCCGTTTCAAACTCAGTTCTGAAATCGTCATAACTTATTGCACTTTTGAAAGTTTGATTTTAGCTTCAGGTCTTAAGCCAAGTAACCCTGTTGTAACTATGGTATCTCCGGGATTGATTCCGCTGATAATTTCTATATTGGCCGAATCACGGATGCCGGTTTGTACATCTACAAATTTGGCAATGCCATCTTTATATAAGATCAGTTTTTTACCTCTTGCCTGCGGTAAAATTGCCTGCGAAGGAACAAGGATTGCATTGTCGTTGCGTGCAAAATCCATATCCACTTTTGCAAAAGCTCCTGCAACCAGTGAAGCATCACCCTGCTGTACATAACAGCGAACGTTCATTCCACGGGTTGTTTCGCTTACAGTTGATTCAGTGGCATATACCTTAGCTAAGAATTTTCGATTGCTGCCATCGGTTGAAAAAGCAATCATTTGTCCAAGCTTAATTTTAGCACTGTATTTTTCAGGAACACTGAACTGCAGCTTCAATAAATTTACCTGCCGTATACTTGTAATGATTGTTGCCGGAGTTACATAAGCGCCCGCTGAAATATTCCGGAACCCGATCTTACCACTGAATGGAGCACGGATTTCTGTTTTTGAAATATTGGTTTTCATGAGTTCAATATCAGCTTTGATATTGCTCACCTGTAAAAAGCTGAGATCATAATCCTGCTGGCTGATACCGTTCAGTTTCAATAACTCATTATTGCGTTCTTCTGTTTTTTGAGCAATCTGCAACTGCACTTCAAGTTTTTTCAGTTGTGCCTGCAAATCGCCATCAAACAATTTTATGAGTAATGAACCTTTGCTTACGGAAGCACCTTCATTTATATACAGTCCAACCACACGGCCGCTGACTTCCGTGTGAATTTCTGTTTCTTCCATCGGCAATAATGAACCAGGCAACTGTATAGGCTCACTTACGGAACCTGTTTTTACAATATAACCAATGACTGTTGTAGGACCCTGCTGTCTGCCACTCTGTGCAGGTGCGGATTGATTTTTCTTCTCTTTACAGCCAACCGCCAGAAGTAGGAAAGTTACTGCAATGAATTGTATTCTTCTCATGTTAAAGTATAGATTGGCTAAAGGTAAGGAATGAACTTTTTTGGATAGATTAGCATTGGATGAATGGTAAAATTAGTTCTTTGTTACCTGCATCAGGTAAATAGGGCAACAATTGTCTGGAGCAGAAGGCTTCTGTTTCTTCAGGGTTGGGTTGAAGGCTAACCGGTAAAAAATCTTATTTAGTCTTTACTTTCAGCAGGTGTTTAATACGATTGGCTTTGTAAGTAAGCCCTGCTCTGTCTTTTCCAAGTACAGTTACATGCCCCATTTTACGGCCGGGTTTGGTTTGTGCCTTCCCATATAAATGAACAAAGGCATTTTCCATCTTCAATACTTCTTCCAGTCCTTCGTAATAAGCTGGGCCGATGAAGCCTTCCTCGCCAACAATATTTAAAATGACAGCTGGCATAATGGGATCTGTACATCCGAGGGGATAGCCCAGCATGATTCGCCATAGCATATCAAATTGAGAAGAGTAGTTGCCTTCAATGCTGTGATGGCCGCTATTGTGTACACGGGGAGCTGTTTCGTTTACCAGTACATCGCCCTCTTTATTTACAAATAATTCCACAGCAAATATGCCCGGCGAGTTAAGGTTACGTACAACAGCCATGGCAATGGCTTCCACTTTCCAGAATGTTTTTTCCGGAAGTTCAGCAGGGGATATCTGGTAATCCAGCAAATTCAAAACAGGATCAAAGATCATTTCTGCAGGTGGGTACATGGTTGTTTCTCCATCGGTGCCTACGGCTACGATCATGGCAATTTCAGTTTGAACGGAAACTAATTTTTCCAGTACTGACGGAGCATCAAATCCTTTTTCCAGATCGGCTTCGATTTTCAGTAATTCCACTCCACGCCCATCATATCCGCCCATTCCTAATTTATGAGCAGCAGGAAGAAAGGAAGCCAAGGCTTTCAGTTCTTCTTTATTTTCTGTGATCACAAATTCCGATGTTGGAATCTGGTGATGCTGATAGAATTTCTTCTGCTCAATTTTATTTTTGATGATGCGGAGGGCAGAAGGTTTGGGAAAGATATTTACACCTTCTGCTTCCAGTTTTTCCAGGGCTTCCACATTTACACTTTCAATTTCTATAGTAAGAGCATCCAATCCTTTCCCGAAAGCATAAACGGTTTCAAAGTCTTTGATATCGCCTTTGGTAAAATGGTGACAGAGATGTGCAGCAGGGCAGTGCTCATCATTTTCCAATACATACGTTTCTACGGGATAGTTGGCAGCAGCTTGTAATAACATTCGTCCTAATTGTCCGCCGCCGAGGATGCCGATACGTTTCATGGGCTCAAAGATAAGGGAAGGTTTTTTGACCCTGAACGAACCCGATAGCTATCGGGTTCGTTCAGGATACTTCATTTAAAATTTTTATCTTTGCTCATGCTTCCGGATTATCCAACCAAACGATTCAATGATGAACGCAGCAATTACTCGTTGCTGATGGAAGTATTGGCTATTGATGCTATTTGATGTTGAAATCTGCACACCGCTGAACTGCGGGAATACATTCTCATTTTTTTCTGATTTTCAAAAACGTAATTGCATGTCAACAATAACCTCCAACAATACAATTCAATCAACTGGAACTGATTTTCTTCCGCTGCACGGAACCGACTATGTAGAATTTTATGTCGGTAATGCCAGGCAGGCAGCCCATTATTATATCACAGCGTTTGGTTTTCAGCCACTGGCTTATGCCGGCCCGGAAACAGGAATGAAAGATAAAGTTAGCTATGTGGTTCGGCAGAACAAATTAACACTGATGCTTACTACACCCTTGCGTTCAGGCAATGAGATAGCCGATCATATTTATAAACATGGCGATGGTGTAAAAGCACTGGCATTAAAAGTAAATGATGCAACAGATGCATGGAAGCAAACAACGCAACGTGGCGCAAATTCTTATATGGAACCAACTATTATGAAAGACAAAGATGGGGAACTGATCATGAGTGGAATTCATACCTATGGCGATACGGTTCATTTATTTATTGAACGAAAAAATTACCAGGGAGTATTTATGCCCGGCTTCAGGGAATGGCACAATCCCTATTTCAAAGTTCCGGAAACCGGTTTGCAGTATGTAGATCATTGTGTGGGTAATGTTGGCTGGAACCAGATGAATCCATGGGTTAGTTTTTATGAAAACGTCATGGGCTTCCGCAATATTCTCAGCTTTGATGATAACGATATTTCAACCGAGTATTCTGCGCTGATGAGCAAAGTAATGAGCAATGGGAATGGCTATGTAAAATTTCCTATTAATGAACCGGCGGAAGGAAAGAAGAAATCTCAGGTGGAAGAATACCTGGATTTTTACGCAGGAGAAGGTGTACAGCATGTGGCCATGGCAACCAATCATATTGTGGAAACCGTAATGGAATTACGCAGTCGTGGAGTTGAATTTCTGCAGGTGCCAACAACTTATTATGATGATTTGCTTGACAGGGTGGGTCATATTGATGAAGATCTGGCACCTTTAAAAGAACTGGGTATTTTGGTTGACAGAGATAATGAAGGGTATTTACTGCAGATTTTTACCAAACCTGTTGAAGACAGACCTACGTTGTTTTTTGAAATTATTCAGCGAAAAGGGGCGAATAGCTTCGGAAAAGGCAATTTCAAAGCGTTGTTTGAAGCAATTGAACGGGAACAGGAGGCAAGGGGAAATTTGTAATTTTACGGGGCAGTTTTACACCCGTTTTTAATTTACTTTTACAAATAATTTGAAATATTTTTACAAAGGTGCCGTTCTAAAGAATCCAGTATGCTCAACAAAGCCTTTTATATTTACTTCAGTTTGTTTTTTATTACAGCAGTTACTGTAAAGGCACAGTATTCATTTGATGATGCTCCTAAGAAAGGATTGAAGGTTACAAGCATGTTTGCCAGGGTTGAAGATTCCTTAAGAAAAGAATTCCAGGAAAAAGGATTGCAATGGCCGATGAAGTATATGTACATGCGGGCATTCAAGCACGAAAAGCAAATGGAAGTGTGGGTAAAGAACGACTGGAGTGAAACTTTTCAGTTGTTCAAAGTATATAAGGTTTGTGCAACTTCAGGAACCTATGGTCCAAAACGAAAAGAGGGTGACAAGCAGATTCCAGAAGGATTTTATTATGTGAATGAATTTAATCCCAACAGTAATTACCATTTAGCCCTTGGTTTAAATTATCCCAATGCTGCAGATGCAATCCTCAGCGATCAGAATAAACCCGGCGGTGATATTTATATTCATGGAAATTGTGTAACCATCGGTTGTCTCCCACTCACTGATTCATTAATTGAGCAGGTATATTATTTAGCATCTGTAGCAAAAGAACAGGGGCAGGATTTTATTCCGGTACATATCTATCCGATGCGATACGATAACAATAAAGCACTTGAACAATTCGGTATCAAAACAAAAAATAAACAGGACGTGCAGCAGTTTGCTTCGCAGATAAAAGATGCGTATGAATATTTTGAGGATACACATCAATTAGCAACTGTATTGATTGGTAAGAATGGAAACTATGTAGTTGCAACCAACCCGGAGACACCGAAAGTGCCAAGAATAAAAATTTTTGAAACAAATAATGTTGCTGATCCTTATGCAGCCTGGACATTAGAAGAGAAAGTGGACCGGGTGCCTTTTTATAAAGAAGGGAATGCTGCTTTACAAAGATGGCTGTTTAGTCTGAGTCAATCATTGGTTCCACTGTTAAATGGATATACTTCCATTTCATTGCAGGTAGAGTTTATTGTTGACAAGGATGGAAATACGGCTTTGGCAAACGTCATTCGTGGAGGCTACACTGAATTAAATAAAAAAGTGAAAGAAAGATTTGAGAAGGAACTGAAATGGTCGCCTGCAACAAAAGACGGGCAACCTGTTAATACAAAATTGAAACAGAATCTGAATATTTCAGCTCCGGAAGATTTATAGTATTTTACACACTTACCCAGGCTCCTGCATTCATGTAAAACGTTCCCAACCCCGGCGAAACCCAACCACATGAAGAAAGGATTGATCATAATTATCTGCTTATCTCTAACTGCTTTTTTTACTCCACAGAAAGGCGAAGGGCAACCTATATCCGGTATTATCAACAGTTATCACAAGGCAACAGCCATCATTAATAATGGCACTTACAATTCATACTCCTATTCAGGCATAACATTACAAAGTATAGCTGGGTTATCTACGGGTGATCGTGTATTGATCATTCAAATGAAAGGAGCAACTATTGATCAGGCATCAAACAATGCAAACTTTGGAAATATAACGGACATAGGTGATGCAGGTAAATATGAATTCTCATCGATCTGTGGTTTTTTGAATAATACAATTGTATTAACCAATCATTTGTTGAATACGTATGACGTATCAAAAACCCAAGTTATACGTGTACCTGTGTTTACAGATGTTACCATTAGTGGTGAATTAAGGGCAACGGAATGGGATCCTGTTTCCGAAACTGGAGGTGTTATTGCTCTTGAGGCATCTGGGACAATTACGCTAAATGCATCAATTAATGCCGATAGTGCAGGCTTTAAAGGAGGGGCATTGTTTTTAAATACAACCAACAGATGTGGCCCGAGGTCGAATTATTTTTATTCTTTAGCACAGTCCTCAAGTCCAAACCTTGGCGGTGCCACCAAGGGTGAGGGGATCGCTAACTTTATTTTCAACAAAGAATATGGGAGAGGCAAACAATCAAATGGAGGTGGCGGTGGTAATGTTGACGAAACAGGTGGGGGCGGTGGTAGCAATTATGGCATTGGCGGAGGGGGAGGAAATAAAACAAATTCAGGGTGTGCTGCTTCAACGCATGGAGAAGGAGGTACAAGCCTAAGTTTATTAGGATATTCTTTAGCTGATAATAGAATATTTCTGGGAGGAGGTGGTGGTTGTGGTGAAATGAATAATTATCATGACGGCTTAAATCCTCCCGGAGCAGGCACACCAGGCGGTGATGGTGGGGGAATTATATTCATTAAATGCAATAATCTTGTTACAAATAGCAATACTATCTCTGCAAATGGAGGACAGGGAATAAATCCTTATCAAATTGTAAAAACAGAGGGTAGTGGTGATGGGGGTGGGGGTGGAGGTGGAGGTGGTGTTGTTCTTTTAGACGTGACAACTTATACAGGTTCTTTATCCGTTGAAGCAAAAGGCGCAAATGGCAGCAACGTCGGATTTCAAAATGCTTGCCCCGGTCCAGGCGGCGGTGGCGGTGGCGGTATTATTTGGCACAGTGGGACTTTGCCCGGAACAGTTACAACAAGTATAAGTGGTGGTGCAAGTGGTATTATCAAAGATGCTCCTTCGCATAACCCTCCTTGCGAAGGGCTACCAAATGGAGCTACTGCAGGAAGTGCTGGTCTCGTTCAATCTGGTTTTGTTACACCGCAGGGAACCAACACAATTAACTGTGCTATTTTACTACTCGATCTCTTACAACAATTTACCGGTAAACGAAGCAGCCAATCCATTCAGCTTAACTGGACATTGACGACTATTGATCATGTTCAGAAAATTTGGCTTGAAGGAAAAACGGGTAATTGACAGTGTGAAGAAATTACGGAACAATTTAGTCCATCAACAGCAGCTGGTTTTTATACAGATGAAAGAAGAAACTCAAATGTTACCTACCGCCTTGTCGTATTTGCTTTAAATGGAGAACGACAATATTCGAATCATCTGTTTTTTGAAGCAGGGGCAGTGAAAACGTTCAATCTTTATCCAAATCCTGCAACCAATGAAATAACAATTCAGCTGCCTGTAAATGTCAATGGTAAAGCTGGGATTTCGGTAACAGATGTGAATGGAAGGCAAGCAATCCTGCAACAAATGATAATATCAGCATCTCAAACCAGTACAACGCTTGATTTGAAAGATTTACCTGCGGGTATCTATCACATTCGCCTGGAAATTAAAGGAGAAGTTTATACTGCAAAACTGGTAAAACAATAAACTCAGATCATTAACATCTGTACTGTATCCGGGCTTTGCTGCTGCAGTTCAATCGTTTTACCGACAGTCATTTTCTCCAGTAATTCTTTTGTGTAATGACGGATACTTAACAGTGTTAAACCTTTTTCCACCTGCACATCAAATGTGGTGGCTGCTTCCAACGCTAATTTCTCAATTTTATCGGGGCGGTCATCAAGACAAACCTGCAGGCTCACTGCATGTGTTTGGATGAGATTGGGTTTTATTTTCAGTTTGGCTAAGATCCTGTACAGTTCACTCATGGGTTCTTCACCAATAAACGAAAAATCTTTTGTGTGCAATTGCAGCAATACCTGGTTTTGTTTTACAACAAAAATGGGAGGAAGATTTTTAACCGGATTATTATGAATCACTGTTCCGGGTAAGGAAGCATCAACAAAACATTTTACATACAACGGAATGTTTTTATTCTGTAACGGCTTAATGGTTTTTGGATGAATTACCTGCGCACCATAGTAAGCCATTTCAATTACTTCATCATAATTCAGTTCCTGTATGTATTGTGCATCCGCAAATTGTTTGGGGTCAGCATTCATGATTCCTTTCACATCTTTCCAGATAGAAACACTTTCTGCATCAAGCAGGTTGGCAAATACTGCTGCGGAATAATCACTTCCCTCACGGCCAAGTGTAGTGCTTTCATTTTCATCGGTGCAGCCAATAAACCCCTGTGTTATGACAATATTCGTTGTGTTGAAAAGAGGTTTTACCTGTTCATTAACCTGTTGCTGTGTAAATGAAAAATCAATTCCTGCATCACGAAAATTATCATCGGTACGGAATACATCCCGTACATCCATCCATTGATTGATTATTCCAGTTTCATTTAAATATGCACTCACAATGGAAGTGCTCAGCAACTCACCAACACAAACAATCTGGTCGTAATAATAATCATACTCACGAACGGGTTTATCGTGCAGCAACCATTCCACTTCCGTAAAGAAATTATTGAACTGCTCCATCAATGGATTGAAAAGTGTTACCAGTAAAAATTTGGCTTCATCAAGATGCTGCAGTTTCACGGCCCTGAATAGTTGCAGAGCTTCTTCTTTCTTTCCGGCAAAAAAGGCATCGGTTACTTTTTCCAGCGCATTGGTGGTTTTACCCATTGCTGAAATAACGATCACCAATTGTTCATCGGGAAATTGGTGAATGATCTTGCCCAGGTTTTTCACCTTTTCATAATTGCTCACACTGGCACCACCGAATTTGAAAACCTTCATGCTGAATTTTTAGATTTTGCTGGCAAAGATAGGGATGATAGGGGCCAATACAGCGATAGATCAGAAGCGAAGATTGGCCAGACTGATATGTGGGTTAACAGAAAGTCATTCAGAAATATTTATTATTTTTATTTATTTAATGTAACTGTATGAAAACAGCATTCTCCGCTTATATGCTTCTATATTTGCTTTTTTTTTGTGCCTGTAGTAAAAAAAGTGATGAAGATAATAAAAACGAAACCACTGAGAATTGTGATATTTCACGGCTTTCGCAACAGGGCGACACTGCTCTTTTAAATACTTATTACACTTATAATGCGCAGGGTTTACCTGTACGTATTAAAGCCTCTAACTACGAAGTCACTTTTTCTTACAATGATGGCAAAGTGTTTCTTACAGAAAGTGGAATTACCAGAGTGTACACGCTTGGTATCGATACCTTAGCACAATATTCAGTTATTCGTTTTGGGGCTGATGTAGACAGTACTGTTTATTTATACAATGCAGAAAAATACCAGGTTAAATCCATTCATTATTATAACGGGATTAAGAAAGACAGTATTGGCTATGTAATTGAAAACGGGAATGTAAAATCAATGACCTATTATAATGAGTATGGGTATGTCAATTATTTCCGTGAATTTATATATCATACTAACCTGAGTGCAAAAAATTGGGTTTACACAAAACTTACAGGTGAATATGGCTATTTCTATTATCCCTGGCTTGGCAAACCCAACAAAAATTTACTGAAATCGTCGGCACAATATACCGAGCTTGAAACCTACAATTACCAGTTTGATGCAGGGGGTAAAATTGAAAACTTCACTATTACAAGTATTGGCACACCACCTAATGTAACGGCCACCATTAATATTGATTACAATTGCAGATAGAGAGTTTGAGTTTAAAAAAGCAAAAGAAAGTGGTTGACGTTTTGGGGTGTATAGACCCTAAAGATTTCTCGGATTCTTCCATTGTTTTCCCAACCGTTCAATGGTTCCGGCAATACGTTCAGTTCTTGTTTTTTCCTGTTTGGCAGTAACAATCCATTCAATGTATTCTTTCTTATTGGTGAAGGAAAGTGTTTCAAAGTAGGCAGCCTCTTTTTTGTTTTTCTTTAAAGCCGAAGAAAGATCAGCCGGCAGTTTTACCTCTTTGGTTGTTGGGTTCACCCAGTTAAAGATTTCCCTCACTGCGGGTTTTGCTTCTTTTTTCTGATCAGCAGTTGTTTTTGGCCTGAAGCCGAATGTGCTCCAGGTTTCATCAAACGATAGTAAACTGATCCATGTAAGATGATCGCCATGCTTTAATAATTTATCCCAGCCCTTATCTCTTGTCAGGTCTGTTTGAATTTTTGATGTCCCCTTAGGATAATAGATCCAGCAAACAACCTCATCTTTCACCAGTGCCAAAACTTTGCTCATTTCTTTTTCCAGCTGTTCCCTGTTCATCACAAACCAATGCACCTGGTTGAACTTCTTAGTAGATGCCGATACTTTTACACCCACAGGAATCGGCTCCAGTTTTTTTGCAAAATCTTTCGGGGCATTGATGGTCAGAAGGGAATAACCATCTTTGATTCTGAGTTTCTGACTGATTGTGTTAGGCATAATACAAAGATAATTCTGTATGCGGAACCCAGACGGCGGTTTCAATCCCGTCAGCGGTTTTGTTATTTTGAGGGGTATGGTACACCCGGTTTTAGCAGCTTTGACAGCAAATTAAAAGATTAAGCGACTTTTTCCGACATCACCGCACAATTCAACTCCATTTAAAACTGATTTCTGCCAATTTTTCACCCTTATTCCCCATGGCACTATCATTGATTAGTGTAAGTGAACTTAAAAATCTCGAATCATGGGAAAAATTATAGGAATTGACTTAGGAACAACAAACAGCTGTGTATCTGTAATGGAAGGGGCTGAACCTGTTGTGATAGCAAACGATGAGGGTCGTCGTACAACCCCGTCAATCGTGGCTTTTCTGAAAAATGGTGAACGTAAAGTGGGTGATCCGGCCAAACGCCAGGCAATCACCAACCCAATTAACACCATCAGTTCAGTAAAACGTTTTATGGGCCGCCGCTTTGATGAAGTGGGTGAAGAAATAAAACACTGGAGTTATAAAGTAGCCCAGGGTGACAATAATACCGTTCGTATTGACATAGATGGCAGATTATACACACCGCAGGAAATTTCTGCGATGGTTCTGCAGAAAATGAAAAAAACTGCCGAAGATTACCTTGGCCAGGAAGTTACAGAAGCGGTGATCACCGTGCCTGCTTACTTTAATGATGCACAGCGTCAGGCTACCAAAGAAGCTGGTGAAATTGCCGGTTTGATTGTTCGCCGTATTGTAAACGAACCTACTGCAGCAGCATTGGCTTATGGTCTCGATAAAAAACACAAGGATCAGAAAATCGCCGTGTTTGATTTAGGCGGTGGTACGTTTGATATTTCCGTTCTTGAATTGGGCGATGGCGTTTTCGAAGTAAAATCAACTAACGGTGATACGCACCTTGGTGGTGATGATTTTGATAAAGTAATCATTGACTGGCTGGCTGATGAATTTAAAAATCAGGAAGCAATTGATCTGCGTAAAGATCCGATGGCTTTACAGCGTTTGAAAGAAGCAGCTGAAAAAGCAAAGGTTGAATTATCATCTTCAAGCGAAACAGAAATCAATTTACCATACGTAACTGCGGTGGATGGTGTACCCAAACACTTAGTAATTAAACTGACCCGTGCAAAATTTGAAGCATTGGCCGATAAATTATTTGAGCGTTGTTTGAAGCCTTGCGAACTGGCATTGAAAGATGCAGGTTTGTCTACTTCTGAGATTGATGAAGTGATTTTGGTAGGCGGTAGTTCACGTATTCCTAAAGTACAGGAGATCGTTGAAAAATTCTTTGGTAAAAAACCAAACCGCAGTGTAAATCCTGATGAAGTTGTTGCCGTTGGTGCAGCTATACAGGGTGCCGTTTTAACCGGTGAAGTAAAAGACGTGTTGTTGCTCGATGTTACACCGCTTACATTGGGTATTGAAACAGCCGGTGGTATTATGACGCCGCTGATTGAATCAAATACAACCATCCCGTCTAAAAAGTCGCAGGTATTTTCAACTTATTCTGATAACCAGCCAGGCGTACAGATCAATGTATTACAGGGTGAGCGCTCAATGGCAAAGGATAATAAAAATCTGGGTATTTTCAACCTCGATGGTATTCCACCAGCTCCACGTGGTGTTCCGCAGATTGAAGTAACCTTCGATATTGATGCCAATGGTATCCTGCATGTAAGTGCTAAAGACAAGGGTACAGGAAAAGAGCAAAAGATCCGTATCGAATCAGGAAGCGGATTGACGAAGGAGGAAATTGAAAAGATGAAGAATGATGCAAAAGCAAATGAAGCAATCGATAAAGCTGAAAAAGAAAAAGTAGAAAAGGTTAATATGGCCGACAGTTTGATTTTCCAGACAGAAAAGCAACTGAAGGAATATGGTGAAAAAATTTCTGCTGAGAAGAAAGCTCCGATTGAAGCTGCTTTAACCAAACTGAAAGAAGCACACAAATCACAGGATGTTGCAGCTATTGATGCAGCCATGACGGAGATGAATACAGCATGGACAGCCGCAAGCGAAGAAATGTACAAAGCAACCGAACAGGCAGGGCCTCAACCGGGTGCAGATGCAGGACAGGGTGCTTCAACTGAAGCCAATGCAAAAAGTGATAATGTAGAAGATGCGCAGTTTGAAGAAGTGAAATAAGAAAAGGTAATTATCATAGTAAACCGCAGCTGAACAGCTGCGGTTTTTTTGTGCTGAAACGCAGAATAATTTTGGTTATAGCAGAAAGCCCGTCACTTTTCAGTAACGGGCTTTAATATGTTGAAGGCTGTAAGTATTAAATAAGATCCAGCGCCTTTGCCAGGTAATACACAATAAAAGGTAAAGTAACCGTAATAAAATTAGCGTAAGGACTGATATAAAGAAGTACAAAAGCTGCTACAGAAACAAAAAATAAGATCCAGTTGAATGA
>CAZOLW010000039.1:0-47049 GCA_964580775.1 uncultured Chitinophagaceae bacterium
TCGATCGCAGTGCTGCTGTACAGGAGTATGCAGAAAAAATTGCCAAGGCACAGGCAGATCAGTTTCAATAACAATCGCAAATAGCAAGCGGGCAGGGAAAGGTCGCTAAACTGCAAAATCAATTTGATAATTACCGCATCCGCAGCGGACAGTATTTTGTTTTGGCGCCACAGGACGGACAGGTGATTAAAGCAAAGAAAGCCGGTATCAATGAAATGGTAAAAGAAGGCGATGTAATAGTAGAAATCGTTCCGAAAGATTACGGGTTGGCTGCAGAAATATGGGTAAAGCCGATGGATTTACAATTGCTTGAAGTTGGACAAACTGTACGTTTTGTGTTTGATGGGTTCCCTGCTATTGTATTCAGCGGTTGGCCTCATGCTTCGTATGGAACATTTGCCGGAAAAATTTCAGCCATTGAAACCAATCTAAGCAACAATGGAATGTTCCGTGTGCTGGTGTCTGAAGATGAAAACGACCGGCCATGGCCAAAGAATTTAAGAATGGGAACAGGTTCTGTAGGGTTTGCTTTGCTCAAAGATGTTCCTGTATGGTATGAGTTATGGAGGCAGGTAAATGGATTTCCTCCTGATTATTATAAGGATCAGCAAACAGGAAAAAACAGTCAGCAAAAGAAAACAGAGAAACATCAATTATAAGCACAGCCTGACAAATATGAAAATAATTTCAGCAAGAGTGATTTTTGTAAGCATTTGTTTTTTTTGTGTACAGTGGATGAATGCACAGGATACAGTTCGTATTTTAAAGGAAGATGAATTTTTATCCATCGTTCGATTAAGCCATCCTGTTGCAAAGCAGGGAAGCTTGCTGGTTGATTTGGCAAGAGCTGAGCTCCAGAGTATACGTGGAAATTTTGATCCTGTGTTATCATACAACAACGATCAGAAGACATTCGATGGAAAAAATTATTTCAACTATAATAATGCACAGATCATGATTCCCACCTGGTTTGGCATAGAAGCATACGCAGGTATTGAACAAAATACGGGTGATTATCTGAATACCGAAGTAACCAAAAACAGGAGCAGTTATGCAGGTATAAGTGTTCCGTTATTAAAAGATCTTGTTTTGGATAAACGAAGAGCAGCATTACAACAGGGAAAATTGTTTACACGGCAAACAGAATGGGAACGACGGAATATCATTAACGATCTGTTGCTTGATGCGTATGTTGCTTACTGGAACTGGGCAAAAGATTACCAGGTATTTCTTTTGCTTGAGAATACGATCCGCATCAATGAATTTCGTTACTCGCTGGTAAAAATTTCTTTTGAGCAGGGCGACCGTGCTGCTGTTGATACAACAGAAGCATTGGCTCAGTTGCAAAACTTTCAGCAACTGAGAGAAGAGGCCTGGCTGAATTTTCGAAAATCAACATTAGATGTATCAACGTTTCTCTGGTTGCCGAATGAACAGCCGGCATATCTCAGTAAAAATGTTTTGCCGGATACGATATGGGCAACAAGGGATTTTACAAAACTAAACGTAGATGAACTTTCCCAATGGTTAACACAAACCATCAGCAACCATCCGAAGTTGCAGATGATTGATTTTAAAATGCAGGCATTGGAAATAGAACGGCGGTTAAAATTTCAAAGCCTATTGCCCAAGGCTGATTTGAAATATAATTTTCTGCAAAGTGGGTATCAATTTCCTGCCGGCAGTAATGTGCTGTTCTTTGAAAACAATTATAAGTTTGGATTCAATGTAGCCATTCCTATTCCTAACAGGAACGGGTTTGGACAGTACAAAGCAGCAAAAGTAAAACTGAAATCGGTTGATCTGGATCGAAACTTTACACAACTCAACCTGGAAAATAAAGTGCGGTTTCATTACAACGAATTACTGAATTTGCAAAAACAGGTTAGTATTTATGAAGAAGTCAATAAAAATTATACACGTCTCTTCGAAGCCGAGAAATTGAAGTTTTCACTGGGCGAAACAACTTTGTTCATTCTAAACACCCGTGAAACAAAACTATTGGAAGCACAGCAGAAGTTACTGGAGCTGAAAACAAAATTCTATCAATCTTTTGCAAAATTGAATTGGGCGAGTGGGTTATTGAGATAGAATTGGCAGCGTTACTTTTATTGTAACTCCTTATAGATGTAAACTGCCTATACCAATTATTCCAGCATTTTTAAAATCTTCAGTCCCTGCTGCCATTGTCCGTAACCCGATGCTGCATTGACATGGCCTGCATTGCCGATTGAAATAAATTCACTTCCCCAAGTTGCTGCAAAAAACTTTGCCCGCTCTAAACTTACCCAGTCATCGTTTTCACTTGCCACAACAATTGTTTTGAAATTGATTTTATCTGTTGGTATGGGAGTGAAGCCTGTTGCAGGAAACGTATACACCGGTGCTTCAATATCGCTTGGCGCAACAAGCAATGCTCCTTTTATTTTTTTGTTTGAACGTTTGGCCCAGTGTGCAACGGTTACACAGCCTAAACTGTGGCCGATGAGTACAACTGTTGCAGGATCGTAAGCTGCAATGGCTTCGTCAATTGTGTTGATCCAATCGTTACAGTCAGGTGAATCCCATTCCTGCTGAACAATGCGCTGAAAATTATTTCCTGATTGTTCAAAAAATGTTTGCCAGTGTTCCTCTCCTGAATTTCCAAGCCCGGGGATAATGAAATAATTGGTCATTGTCATTGATTTTATGCTTACTTTTTCCAATCCGTCCAGGATGTCTATGATCAAAGCTATCTGAATATTTTAATCAATACCCGGCCACTCTCTTGAAGCAACTATGTGCCGTAAATATCAAACCATTTCCGGAATAACAAAAGCCGGGATTGATTGTTTACTCTTTTTTTGTAATTGGCGACAGTAATGATTATGCATTTCATTTTTTCATGGCATTACTGAAAACTGAAATAGTACCTGCTTTTCCGGCAATTAGCGGATGAAAGAAAAATATGAAATCGACGGTAAATATTTGTTTCATGTGTTTATTTCTATTTTATTGTTTGCCACATGTTATTCGCCATAAAAATTATCATCATCGGGTGGTATAAATTGCACGATAATTTTTATGACTCATTTCATGATTCTAAGGTAAATGATACGCACATGATTTTATTTTTTTAGATTTACGATATGCAAAAAAACTCACTTCAAAAGCCAATTGCACTGTTTGGACTGTCAATGGGTATTGTTGCAATTGTACTGCAATTCTGCTTTATGTTGCATAACCGAACAGCCTCCGTTCCTGAAACGATTGTTCGCTTCTTCAGTTTTTTTACAATTCTTACCAATTTTTTGGTGGCAGTTGCTTTTACTTCCATTGCTGCCGGAAGTAAAGTAAAGCGGAACAGCTTATTTTTCAGACCTTCTGTATGTACAGCTGTTACTGTTTATATTCTTGTTGTTGGGTTGGTGTATAATGTAATTCTGCGCTGGCAATGGCATCCGAAGGGTTGGGAAAAACTGGCAGATGAACTGCTGCATACAATTATACCCCTGTATGTTTTTTTGTACTGGTGGTTATTTGTTCCTGCACAAACACTAAAGTGGAAAAATGTTTTGCCATGGTTATTGTACCCGATGATCTATTGCATCTATACGCTGATAAGGGGAAGCTTTGCTGATTTTTATCCTTATCCTTTTATGGATGTGATGAAGCTTGGGTACAGTACTGTTTTGATGAACAGTGTATATGTAATGCTTGCTATTCTTATTATTTCTTTTCTGCTGGTTGCTGTTGGGAAATGGAAGAGTACAGGGAAGGTCACTGCATAAAAAATTAGTTGTATAAAAAAAGCGGTCACTTTTTAAAGTGACCGCTTTTTTATTTCCAAGCTATCTGCTTACTGTTTTTCTTTTGGATTTTTATCCGGTGCTTTTTGTGAACGCTGCATAGAGTTTGTTCCGGTGCTTTGCCCTCTTCCCGGGCCTTGTGTCTGCCTGAACAGGTTAAACCTTGATGGCATTTCTTTCAACGGCCACATGTTATTGCTTTCATCAATATCAGCTGTTTCACGCATGGGGTCAATACGGATAGCGGCTACTTCTTTATCCTTTACAAAAGTCTTGGTTACTTTTTCTTCATTTTGTTTCCAGATACTTACGGGAATACGATCCACTTCTTTTGTTCCATCTTTATAAGTCCATTCAATAATGATGGGCATTACCATCCCGCCTTTATTGGTAAAGCTGAGTTCATAGAAATTCTTGCTCACCCATTTGTTTTTGTTTTCTGTATCAACCGGAGAATTTGCTTCACGCTGCTTTTGCATAAATTTTGTATCAGCACCGGGATTTACATAATAGAAATCACGAAGACTGGTATCGGCATCAGTTGCATAAGTAATACTCTTATCGTTTTTATTTTTGATTTTATGAACAGCATCAAATTCTTTCTGCTGCAATGCTGCTGCATTTGATGGGTCATTCATCTTGAACCATTTCACAGTGTCAAGAGCTATGTCAACAGGTTCTGTTCCATAATACCATCCTCTCCAGTACCAATCAAGATCAACACCACTTGCATCTTCCATGGTGCGGAACAGGTCTGAAGGTGTTGGATGTTTGAAAGCCCAGCGTCTTGCATATTCACGGAACGAGAAATCAAATAACTCTCTTCCCATTACAGTTTCACGCAGAATGTTTAAACCTGTTGCTGCTTTAGCATAAGCATTGCTTCCTACCTGCGCAACATTATCACCCATGGTCATGATTGGTTCCAGTTGATCTTTGGGCAGCTTCATGTAATCAGTAATTAAATGAGCAGGGCCACGGCGTGAAGGATAGTTGTTATCAAATTCTCCTTCTGTTAAAAACTGCGTGAAAGTGTTTAATCCTTCATCCATCCACCAGTATTGTCTTTCATCACTGTTTACAATCATCGGGAAAAAGTTGTGACCCACTTCATGAATCACCACACCAATCATTCCGTACTTAGTTGCTTCACTGTACGTACCATCTTTTTCTGTACGTCCGAAGTTGAATGCAATCATCGGATATTCCATACCCTGTGATGCTTCCACTGAAATAGCAACCGGGTAAGGATAAGGAATGGTATGCTTTGAATATACTTTCAATGTATGTGCAGTAACTTTTGTTGAGTACTTGCGCCACAAGCCATAAGCTTCTTTCGGATAGTAACTCATCGACATGATCTTCTTTCCTTCCACATAGGTTGGCATGGCATCCCATACAAACTTGCGGCTGGCACCCCATGCAAAGTCTCTTACATTCTCAGCTTCATAAATCCATGTTTTCTTATCGGTTGATTTATCTTTTTCATTAGCTACAGCTTCGTCAAGTGTAACAACTTCCACTACATCTTTTGCAGAGAGTGCAGTTGTCCAGCGTTGAAACTGTGCAGCTGTTAAAAGCTGTTTGTAATTCTGGCATTCACCTGTTGCAGCAATTACAAAATCGCCGGGCACAGTCATCTTTACTTTAAAGTTGCCAAAGGTTAATGCAAACTCAGCACCACCGCTGAACTGTGTGTTCTGCCATCCCTGGAAATCGCTGTAAACAGCAAGACGTGGATAGAACTGACTCATGGTAAACACTGCATTTCCATCTTCAGGAAACAGTTCATAACCACCACGGCTTCCCCAGATTCCACGATCAGGAATTTTATAATTCCAGTCGAGTTTAAAAACCAATTTCTGTCCGGGTTTTAATGCAACAGGTAAATCAATCCGCATCATCGTTTTATTGATGGTATATTTTAATGCAGTACCTGCAGCATCACTCAGTTTGGTAATCTTTACACCCAAACCCTGTTCTTCTGCATTGCGCCATGGTTCCAAACGTGTAAGCTGATTGTTACTCATCTGTGTTTCCATGCGGTTACGCCCATTGCGTAAGTTATCACTGCCGGCATCATGAATATTACCATCCAGCTGCATCCACAAATAAGTAAGCGGATCGGGTGAGTTGTTGAAATAGGTAATGGTTTCAGTTCCTGTTAAACGGAGATTTACTTCATCCAGTTCAACACTCATATCGTAATCAGCACGCTGCTGCCAGTACTTGGGACCGGGCGCACCGCTGGCGGTACGATATTCATTAGGACTCTGTAATAAATAACCCAGTTGCTCAAAGCGGTTGCCATGATTACTTCCGGGATTACTCTGAGGTGGTTGTGCTATACCAATCACCGAGATCAGTAAAAATGTCAGTAAAAAACGAATATGCATAGTTCAAAATTTTAAAAAGGAATCCGTTCAATTGCCATGATCAGCGATAAACCAAAAATGCCTCCACTCATAAATACGGTCCATTCTCTCCGATCTGTTTTCAGCACCTGTACAAAAACGAATGAAATAAAAAGCACAACAGCAACAATCAAAACCTGGCCTGCTTCCAAACCAAGATTAAACCCAAGTAACTGGCTGAAAATGTTTTCACTTTTGCCCAGCATGCTTTTTAAATAATTGCTGAAGCCCATACCATGAATTAAACCAAAAACCAAAGCTGATGCGTAACGCCAGTTGGTATGTTTCTTATCGGTGTTATTACCCAGCAAATTTTCCAGTGCAGTAATGAAAATTGTTACAGGAATCAGAAACTCAATCCATGCACTTGGTACAATAATTTTATTAAACACGCTCAACGCAAGTGTAATACTATGGCCAATGGTAAAAGCTGTAATGAGGATGAGTACCCGCCGCCAGTCTTTCAGTAAATAAGGAAGACAAAGCGCCATCACAAACATGATATGATCATACCCCTTCCAATCGGTGATATGATAAACCCCTTCTTTTAAATAAAAGCCAAAATCACCCATATTTGTGGTTACAGTAGGTTGAAGCATGGAAAATAAACCAGAAGTTTGTAATCCTGAAAAGAATAATGAAAATGGCAGTAATCTTATATAAGCGGCGGGATCGTAATTTTAAAATAGGCTTATATAGGTTGATTTTAATCCTTATTGTTCCATGTGCGCTGGCACTTGGATCATTTATGATGCACCCTTACTATGTGAGTGTTACAGAAATTGAATACAAGCCTGCTGAAAAAGAAGTACAAATTGCGGGCAAATTGTTTATTGATGACCTGGAGTCTGCTTTGCAGAAAGAGTTTACAACGAAAGTGGCGATACTGAATGCAGACGATAAAAAAAAGAATGAAGCCTTATTGAATACCTTTTTTCAGAAGCATCTGAAAGTTTCTATTGATGGGAAACCGGTTGGTTACACGTTGATCGGTTTCGACAGGGAAGAGGAAGCGATCTGGACTTATTTCGTCATTAAAAATGTAACTCAATTAAAAACAGCAACTGTGATGAATGATCTGTTATATACCCAGCGGCAGGATCAGATCAATATCATCCATTTTATTAATAATGGCAACCGCAAAAGTCATCGCTTAACTTATCCTGATGCACAGGTTACATTCAACTGGTAATGTTGATCAGAAAGCATTCATGTAAATTCTTGCACCGAGGAACAGTATCATAAAAAGGCAAACCCATAACACCAGATAATAAATGGCTGACTTTTTCTGAAAGCGTTCATATACTTTGTAATCAACTCCCTTTGGTATTAATTTATTTTGTAAAAGAGGTTTCAATGTCAGCAGGTTTCGCAATAAACCTTTTGCAATGGTTCCGCTTTTTTTCAAATTGTTTTTGAATTTGAGATTATCGTAACCAACCATCAGTATTCCACGCAGAACATAGAGCAAAATAAAAACGAGAACAATGGCATAAAACAATCCTTGCGTCATAGTATTAAAATTGTATGGCTTTGATTTTTACCTTACCGCCTGTATTGAACTCAATTGCAGGGGCAGGTATTTTCACAAACCGTAACAAATATAATGGTGCATTTACAGCAGAAGATGATTTTATTCGGAACAGATCAGCATCGGGTGCCAGGTAAAACTGCCTGCTCCGTTTAAAAGCAGGAATCTCTTTTCCTTTGATGGATGACGGATTTTCGTTGGCACCAATCATTCCATCAGCACCATAACCAACTGCAATATTTGCCCAAACAGGAAAGGTACTGTTCGTTTTCATAAACGAACGCAGGTTTAACGACAGCCAGTAGGTTTGCCCGTTATAATCTTTCATAATCCGTGACGCCCATTTCTTTCCCAGCAGGCTTGAGTTGTATTGTGCATAAGGCGAAAAGCTGGCTGAAAATTTTAACCCGATTCGCTGTTCACCCCATCCTTTTTGCTGGGCAGCAAACAGGGCTGCACCGGAAATATTGGCCAGCATATCACCCGTTGAAAAACCCCAGCCATTCGAAAATCCATCCATTACTTCAATAATACTTAAAAAGGCAAGAGAAGTTAATGCGCCTCCTGCAATTGCTTTGTTGGGGTTTACGCCGCTCCATCGCAACAGATCATGCTGCATCACCGAAACATTGTAAGCGGTTGTTGCATGTCCCACTTTATCAACCATCAACCACTCCCTGTTATCATTCAAAAAATGAAAACGGCTCTTGGGAAATTTTTTATACCATAAATAATACAAACCAACAGAAGTAAGTACAAATACAACCGATTCACTCCACACCACTTTACGTAAGCGGTCGGGCCGGTACTGTTCGGACGGGGGCAGAAAATACTGCTGGGCTTCTGCCTGCTGTGAAACAATGGCAAAAACGAAGACCAGTAAAACAATCTGTTTAATATAGCGGTGAACGGTCATTGGCTTGTGCAAAATACGGAACTCGGTAAATAAAATCAGTTTCTGAACAATGTACTTGAAACAAATGCAAATGAATCCTACATTTGACTACCTAAAAAACTTTACTATGCAGGCAACGATTCAGGCCAATGTACAGAAATGGCTCGACGGAAATTTTGAACCATCCATTAAAGAAGAAATTAAGAAACTGCAGCAGGATCATCCTGATGAGCTGGCCGATTCTTTTTACCGCAACCTTGAATTTGGAACCGGTGGCTTGCGTGGTATTATGGGCATTGGTACCAACCGTATGAACAAGTATACTGTTGGGATGGCCACACAGGGTTATGCCAATTATCTCAATAACAGTTTCGGAAAGGGAAATGTAAAATGTGTGGTGGGCCATGATTGCCGTAATAACAGCCGCCTGTTTGCTGAAATTGTTGCCAATGTAATGGGAGCAAATGGAATTAAAGTGTACCTGTTTGAAGAACTGCGTCCAACACCTGAGCTGAGTTTTGCCATCCGTCATCTTGGTTGCCAGGGTGGTGTTGTTTGCACAGCTTCACACAACCCGAAAGAATACAACGGATATAAAGCCTATTGGGATGATGGAGGACAATTGGTTCCGCCAGATGATAAGAATGTAATTAGTGAAGTGGATAAAATTCTTTCTGTTGATGATGTAAAATGGAGTGGTGGTGAAAGTAATATTACACTAATCGGTAAGGAAATGGATGATGCTTATCTAACAATGGTTGAGGGATTAAGCGTTTATCCGGAAGTATGCAAAGCACAGCATGATTTAAAAATTGTGTACACTTCTATTCATGGAACAGGAATTACACTGGTGCCTGAAATTCTGAAGCGCTTTGGTTTTACCAACGTAACTATCGTTGATGAACAGAAAGTTCCTGATGGAAATTTTCCAACCGTTGTTTATCCAAACCCCGAAGAAGCTGAAGCCATGAGCATTGGTTTGAAGAAAGCCAAAGAACTCGACGCAGATATTTTGCTGGGTACTGATCCCGACAGTGACCGTGTAGGTATTGGTATAAAAGATCTCAATGGGAACTGGGTGCTTATGAATGGTAACCAGACTGCAGTACTTGCTTTCAACTATATGATTGAAGCAAGAAAAGCGAAAGGCATCAATCAGCCCAATGATATGGTAGTGAAAACAATTGTAACTACAGAAATGATTGATACCATTGCCAAAGTAATCGGTATTAACTGTTACAATGTGCTTACCGGTTTTAAATGGATTGCTGAACTCATTAAAGAAAAAGAAGGCAAAGAGAATTATATTGTTGGCGGTGAAGAAAGTTATGGCTTGATGATCGGCAGCAAGATCCGTGATAAAGATGCCATTAGTGCGGTTGCGTTGTTATGCGAAATGGCTGCTTATGAAAAGAACAAGGGCAGAAGTTTGTACCAAAAGATGATTGATCTGTATGTGCAGTATGGTTTTTATAAGGAGAACCTTATTTCCATTACGAAGAAAGGAATGAACGGTCAGGCAGAAATTGCTGCCATGATGGAAGGCTACCGTACCAATACACCAACTGTTATCAATGGATCGGCTGTTGTGCAATTACTCGATTATCAATTACAGAAAGGAAAGAATGTACAGACAGGTGAGGAGTGGACCATCAACTTACCCAAATCAAATGTGCTGCAGTTTATATTGGCTGACGGAAGTAAAATTTCAGCAAGACCAAGCGGTACTGAACCAAAAATCAAATTTTATTTCAGCGTACATGACAAACTCCATAAAGCAGAAAACTTTGATGCCGTTCATCAGCAGTTGAATGACCGGATTGATGGAATTATAAAGGATATGAAGTTGAAGTAAGTAGTTCAATATTTTATAAGGAAATGAGAAGAGATTTCTTTGGGTTTGTATTTTCTATTATATCAGGGTTGCTTTTGCAAGGTTGCGTGACATTTAAAGATGGGTTGAAAAATCCAAATCCTCTTTCAGAGCAAGTGATTAAATCTTTAAATGGAACTTATCAAGTAAGGGATAAAGAAAGCGATAGCGTTAAATCAAATGTCTTCTGGGCTTACAATGATTTTTTTAATGAAATTGACAGAAAGTTAATTAAGGATACAGCTGCTTTTGATACATTAAGCATAAGAAAATTTAAACTTGAGATATTAAACAAAAAGCGGTTACAGATAAGTTATATTAAGAACGAAAAAATTGTTAGAACAAGAATCATAAAAGTACGACTCGAAGAGGATGGTTATCTGTATCTGAAAAATAAAAATGTGGGATTCATCTTGATTCCTTTCTTAGCGGGGGCGATTGACGTTAAACAAACAAGAATGACATTGAATGGAGAGGGTGATTTACTTTTTGACGTTGCAAATTATCGAGGCGGGGCATTTTTCTTTTTCATTTTTCTTAGCTGGCAAAATTCAAGTTACAGGAAAACATATACAAGGGTATACCAGGAATGAGAGAAAGCTGGTTAAAAATTTTAATTTAAGCCGTTTTGATATTTTATCAAAGCGGCTTTCTTATTTTGCACCTGCTTATGAGACGATTTGAAGATACTTACCGCCACAAAGGACTGCGTAAAAAGTTAGTTGATTTACTGCGCAGCAAAGGCATTACTGATGAACGGGTGCTGGAAGCCATCAATACACTTCCCCGTCATTATTTTTTAAACACAGCATTTGATGAAATTGCATACGAAGACCGTGCGTTTCCAATTGACGAAGGACAAACCATTTCACAACCTTACACTGTTGCATACCAAACACAGCTGCTCGATATAAAGCCTTACGATAAAGTATTGGAGATTGGCACCGGTAGTGCTTACCAGGCCTGTGTGCTTGCAGAATTGAATGCACAGGTATATACCATTGAGCGGCAGAAAAAATTATACGACTTCAATAAAGTTGCTTTCCCCTTTTTAAAAAAATACCACAACATCAAATTCTTTTTTGGTGATGGATTTGAAGGCTTGCCAACCTATGCACCATTTGACAAAGTGATCATTACTGCTGCTGCTCCTTTTGTTCCGCCGAAATTGATTGATCAGATGAAAGTTGGCGCTAAGATGGTGATTCCTGTTGATGAAGGCGATGCACAACGTATGAAACGTTTAACCAAACTGGCTGATGGTTCTTACAGCGAAGAAGAGTTTGATGCATTTTCATTTGTACCCATGCTGGGTGGAAAGCAGAATGGGAAATAATTATAAACCATTACATCATTTCTTTGCAGATAAACATAGTAAAGTCAAAAAAATCATTTCGGTAACGTTGCCGGAATTTCTTCAGCAGGCTCCTTTGCTGAAAATAGAAACAGATTATTTATCTTGACACCGTGAAAGGAATCATTGGTGCACGAACGATCTTGCTGCTGGTATGCTTTACCTGTCATTTTCTGTATGCGCAGAATACAATCGGAATCCCGAACATCGTTAACTATACAAAGCAGCAGTATAATGCAGGCAGTCAGAACTGGAACATCGTTCAGGATAAAAACGGGATTCTTTATTGCGCCAATAATGATGGTCTGCTGAGTTTTGATGGTATTTTCTGGCGAACATATAAGCTCCCTAACAAAACAATTACCCGTTCGGTTGCAGTAAGTGCTGATAATAAAATATACACAGGAGGGCAGGGAGAAATAGGATATTTTTCTCCGGGCAGTAATGGTGAATTAGTTTTCACTTCTTTGAATAGACTTATACCTGCCAAAGACAACGATTTTGCTGATGTGTGGAATATCTGTTTTTATCAGCACCGTGTTTTTTTCAGGGCCAATAAAAAAATACTGGAATACGATGGCAAAAAAGTAATTGTTTATAATAGCGTTAACTGGGCATTTCTGAGTGCAGTCAATGGTGAACTCCTTGCTTATGAAATTGAGAAGGGCTTAGTTTACTATTCCAACGGTCAATGGCTTTCAAAAATAAAAGCAGGGAAGCTGCCAACTGATAACCTGTTAATTCGTACAGCACTGCATCTTACAAAAGACAGCACTTTGCTGGTATCGCTCATGCATGGATTATTTATTTTACATGGAGACACGGTTTCTGCTTTCACTACTCCCGATATAAAAAACATTGCATCAAAAAATATTTCTTCTGCCTGCATAATTTCTGCCGACAGAATTGCATTGGCTACCAATCTTGCCGGATGTATTATTATTAACAAACAGGGAAAATTTATTCAGCGGTTTACTAAAAATGAAGGCATACAGAATAATAATGTACTGGCTGTAATGCTTGATAAGCATAAGAACCTCTGGCTGGGATTAGACAATGGGATCGACCTGGTTACATACAGTAATGCCATCCGCAATATTTTTCCCGATCAGCAGAACAGGAATGCAGGTTACACTTCAACAGTTTATCGAAAGGAATTATACCTCGGTGTATCCACCGGTGTGTACCGGATTAAATTAGATTCATTGTTCAGAGATATCAGTTATACGATTGGCGCTTTTGATTTTGTAGAAAATTCACAGGGACAGGTATGGAATTTATCGGTAGTAAATGATAAACTGCTGATGGGACATAATAAAGGTGCTTATATCATTGAAGGTAATAAAGCATTGCCACTTGACACAAGAACCGGTTTCTGGGGTTTTCAACCTTTGTATACAACACATTCTTCCAATGTAATTGTTGGAGGAGTTTACAACGGAATCAGTTTTTTAAATGATAAGAATGGTAAGATATCTGTTCCCGTTGTTAACTCTCAGGTTGAGTCGGCCCGTTTTGTAGCTATTGGAAAAAATATTATCTGGATTGCTCATCCTTACAAAGGCGTTTACAGTATCAGTTTTGATGAGAGTGGTATTGGAACAGCAGCAAGATATAAGGATACAAAGAAGATCCTTTCAGGCAATCATAACAAAGTGTTTAAGCTGAAGGATAAAATCATACTCACAACTGATAATGGAATTTTTGAGTACAATGAGCAGCAAAAAGATTTTGTGCGTTCTGCATCACTGGAAAAATTGCTGGGAAAATCACCCGTCAGTTATATAAAGGAAGATGTTTACGGTAATATTTGGTTCTGTCGTGATCGAAAAGTGTCAATCGTTGATCGCTCTTTTAAAGAGCCACGGATTATTGTGATACCTGAAATCGATGGACGCATTATGGCTGGCGGGTTTGAAAACATTATGGTGATTGACAGCAGCAATGTGCTGATAGCAGCAGAGAGAGGTTTTTTTCATATCAACTATGCATTGTATAAAAAGAACCGCACACCATTGCAGGCAATGATCAGAAAAGTGCAGCTCAGTAATGTGCAGGAAAATGGATTGATTTACGGAGGCTATCATTCTCTGACTGCTGTTTCTTCTATTAAGCATAAATACAACTCACTGCATTTTGAATACACATCAACTCTGTTTGGGCAGGAGCTGAATACAGAATACAGTTATTTCCTGGAAGGCTTTGACAAAGAGTGGACAGCATGGTCGAAGAAAACGGAAAAGGATTATACCAACCTACCGGCTGGCAATTATACGTTTAAGGTGAGGTGCAGGAACAATCCCGACAATGAATCAAATGCAACCGGTTTCACTTTTACCATTCTTCCTCCCTGGTACCAAACCTGGTGGGCTTACAGTATTTATGCAGCACTCATTTTCGGAATCATTTATTTCTTTTATAAACGTCAGCAAAGCAAGTACAATAAATTGCAGCAAATAAAACTGCAAGAGCAACGCCGCAAGTATGATGAAGAACAGAAGCAGCTGCAGTTACAGCACCAGCTTCAAATTCAAAAAAGTGAAAAGCAGATTATTGAGTTAAGGAATGACAAGCTGCAGTCGGAAGTTGAGCATAAAAATTCAGAGCTGGCCACTTCAGCCATGAACCTTGTGCAGAAAAAGGAACTGCTGTCGAAACTGAAAGAGGACCTGGTACAGTACAAGGGGTTTCCTGATGAGAGCAAAGCAAACAAAGAGTTTCAAAAGATTTTAAAGTTAATTGATAAGGAACTCGACCATAATGAAGAGTGGGAGCAGTTTGCTGTACATTTCGACAGCGTTCACACGAACTTCCTCAAAAAGCTGAAAGACCGCTATCCTTCATTAACCACTTCCGATCTGAAAATTGCCGCTTACCTCCGGCTCAACCTATCATCAAAAGAGATTGCCCAGTTGATGAACATCTCCATACGTGGAGTTGAAACCAGCCGTTACAGGCTTCGAAAAAAACTGGAACTGCCGAACGAGGTAAACCTGTTTGATCACCTGATCAAAATCACGGCTTAAACTGCTAAATCTTTCCCGGCATTTTTGCAAATCGCTTCGACGTAGACAAGATTTTTTGTAAGTGCTTAAAAATCAATAAATATTATTTCAATTGTAGAGGTTTTGGCGTATCCATTTTCTTGATGAAGGAGGTTTAAAAGATCAATTTTGGGGTACAAACAAAATTGCTGCACATATGAAAGTTCAAAAAACTATTCATGTCCAAAGACATTCCTTCGGGAAATGGACACTGTTATTCTCCTTTTTAGTTCTCTGTCTTTTTACAGTTTCTTCGCTTTCAGCTCAATCAAAAATGATTGATGGGATTGTTACTGATGCAAATGGAACTACGCTTGAAGGAGTGAGCGTGGCTGTTAAAAGCACCAAAACCGGGGTAACAACCGACAAAACCGGTAAGTATTCAATCACCGTAAATGTTGGCGCTGTATTGATCTTTTCCTATACAGGCTTTGTTACACAGGAAGTAACAGTAGATGGCCGTTCATCCATCAACATCGCATTAGTAAATAACCCTACCTCGCTTGAAAACGTGGTAGTGGTAGGTTATGGTACTCAGAAAAAAATTAATCTGAGTGGTTCTGTTGCTGCGGTAAGCGGAAAGGAATTGGTGAACAGACCCGTTCCAAACGCAACAGGAGCATTGCAGGGTGTTTTACCCGGTGTTACTGTAGTAAGAAGCAGTGGTAAACCCGGTGAAGAAGGATATGGTGTACGGATTCGTGGTTTTAGTTCAGTTTCAACTACCGGTGCCAATGCATTGGTGCTTGTTGACGGAATTGAGCAGGATATGAACCTTCTTGATCCGAATGATATTGAATCGATGTCTGTATTAAAAGATGCTTCTGCTTCTTCTATTTATGGATCAAGAGCGGCAAATGGCGTGATACTGATAACTACAAAGCAGGGCTCCGCCGGTAAAACGAGAATCAATTTTAATACTTATTATGGAATAAATATTACTGCAAGGCAACCGGAGCGTTTGAATTCATGGGATGAACAAACCCTGATTGATGAAGCACGTTTCAATGCAACCGGTGCAAGAGAATTTAATGCAGAACAAATTGAATGGCTGAAAAACCCCAATTTTTCTTCACGGCCCAATCCAGCATCTGACCGTTGGGAATATTATGGTAATAATAACTGGCTGAAAGAAGGGATGGATAAGGTCAATCACATGCAAAACCATTCACTTTCTATTGGTGGTGGTGAGCAAAAATTAAATTACCTGCTTTCAGGAAGCTATTATAAAAGAGACGGTGTATTGCGTTTCGGGCCTGATGATAACACCCGTTATAATATTAAACTCAATGTTAACTCAGAGCTGAACAAATACCTGAGTTTGAAAGTAACAACCGGGTATATCGGTTCTTTCACCAGGGAAAATTCGTATGGAACAGAACAAATCATCAACAGACTGTACCGCAGCCGTACAAGACAATCGCTGTATGTACCCAAGGATGATGTAACCGGTAATGTTTACAATGGAGATCTGCAGGTAAATGCAGTTGATATTGAAAAAAATGCCGGCATGGAAACACGGGACTATGAAACCTTTACAGGTAAGATCAATTTCCAGGTAAAGAATTTAATCAAAGGATTAACACTTGATGTGATTGCCTGGAGAAATCAGAGTTCTTATAATATGGAAAACCAGGCTAAAACACTTTATTGGTATGGACGCAGTACAAATACTGTACGCTTCAGCATCAATACACCGAATATGCTTACACTGGTAAAGAACAAAGCATACCAGAATAATATGCAAAGCTATCTTACTTATAACTTTAAATTGAAAGATCATTCATTCACCTTATTACAGGGTGGTTCGTATGAAGAGTATCGCAGAGATGAGGTGCGGGCAACAGGACAGGGTATGCCAAACAATGAAACGTTCAGCTTGAACTTTGCAGATCCGTTAACCAAAACAAGCAGAGATGCTGTGGCAACATGGGCACTTTCGTCTGCATTTGGCCGCTTCAATTATAACTACAAAGGCCGTTATTTAGTTGAAGCATCTTATCGTTACGATGGAAGTTCAAGACTTGTGCCCACTGACCGGTGGCGTTTTTATCCTTCATTTTCTGCAGGCTGGAGAGTAGATCAGGAAAATTTTATGAAAAATGTCTACTTCATCAACACCTTAAAAGTACGTGGCTCATGGGGAAAATTGGGTAACAGTGATGCGATTGGTTTATATGATTACATTACATTATTGACAAGTGGTTTGTCAACAGCCAACAATGTTGTGTTTAATGGAACCCGTGCACAATATGTTTACCAGGCAATACAATCTTCACCTGATCTTACATGGGAAACAGTAGCAATGTCGAACGCAGGTATTGATCTCGGGTTCTTGAAAAACAGGTTGACAGTTACAGCTGATTATTATGTAAAGATTACTACTGATATGCTGGCTCAACCCACACTTCCTAATATTGTGGGTGTACCTCCCGGGTATATCAATTTAGGAAAACTCAGAAGTTGGGGTACAGAGGTAGATATAAAATGGAGAGATAAAATTGGCAAACTTGATTATCGTATTGGCTTCAATATTTCTGATAATCAAAATAAGCTTCTGGAATATGATGGTTTAAAGGCTGTTGGAACGGGAGGTGTAATCCGTCTTATAGAAGGGTTCCCGTTGAATTCAGTTTGGGGATATAAAACAGATGGTTTCTTCCAGACACAGGCAGACGCAGATGCGTATAAAGCAAAAGTTGTTTATCCATTCTTTGCAAATCCTAAACCGGGCGATGTAAAATATCTCGATCTGAATGCTGATGGAAAGATAGATGCAGGTGGAGGTACTATCGACAATACCGGCGATCTTGTTTATCTCGGTACAACCAATGCCCGTTATACCTATGGTTTTGAAACAGGTGTAACATGGAAAGGAATTGACTTCTCTATCTTTTTCCAGGGAGCAGCTCAACGCAAATTCCTCATCAGTGAAGAAACACTTTCTCCAATGCTGGGAACTGCTGATATGCCATGGACCATTCATATGGATCGCTGGACACCGGAAAATCCAAATGCATTTTTCCCAAGAATGTATCAAACCAGTGCACACAATTACAGACCTTCTGACCGATGGGCACAAAACGGCAGTTATATCCGGTTGAAAAATATTCAAATAGGTTACACGCTTCCGGTTAAGAATAAAAACATCAGGGAAATTAAGGTATATGTATCCGGTCAGGATTTGTGGGAGAGTACAAAAGTGCTGAAAGTATTCGATCCTGAAGTAGGTAATAATGTGGGTGCAACGGCCTATCCGTTCTATCGCACCGTTGCGTTTGGTCTTAACATTTCACTTTAATTAATTAAGCTCATGAAAAAGATGAAAAAATTATCAATCTGTATATTCACAGCAGCATTGCTGTTCAGCGCATGTAAAAAAATAGATCGGTTACCCGAAACAGAAATACCGGATAGCGGTTTCTGGAATTCAGAAAATGATCTTATCAGTGCCACCAACCGTCTTTACCAGGAACTGGATGGAGACTGGGTTGATAACAGGGCTGATGATGCAGTGAATACAAGTCCGAATGCAGTAAGCACCGGCATAAGATCAGTACCAAATACAAGTGGTGACTGGAACGATCGTTATGATGAAATATTTACAGCAAATAATATCCTGGAAAAAGGATTGAAAGCAAAAGTAACTGACGCTGTGCGTAACCGTTATTTTGCAGAAGCACGTTTCTTCAGAGCCTACGCCTATTTTAAACTGTTGAAAATATATGGTGATGTGCCATTACTGCTGAAAACATTATCTGTTACTTCTCCTGAATTGTATATGGGCCGTACTCCAAGAGCTCAGGTAATACAGCAGATCTATGATGATCTTGATTTTGCTGCACTGTGGTTACCCACAAGAGCAACTCTTGCTGCTGCTCAGTGGGGACGTGTTACTAAAAGTTCAGCCTTAGCTTTGAAAGCAAGAGCTGCATTGTATGAAGGAACAAGAGGGAAATTTCATGGTAATGTTACCGATTGGCAAAGTCATTTAACCATTGCTGTTGATGCATCAACAAAAGTAATGGCCGAAGGCCATGCCTTATTTGCCAATTACGGAAACCTGTTTGTGCAGGCTGGAGAAGGTCAGGCAAATAATGAAAACATACTTGTAAAGATTTATGGTGTAAGTAATGCGAATTTATTGCTGGGGCATAACAACTCAAGAGGATTGGAAAATGGTCAGTTAGCTCCAACACGAAATCTGTTACGTCAGTATTTGTACAGTGATGGTCTTCCTGCATTTAATGTGGATGGTACTACTCCTTCAGCAACACGTTCTGCTTCATTTGTTGCGGAAGCAAGTGAAACAAGTTATAATACCATTCTTGATAACAGAGATCCAAGAGTTGCTTTTTCTTATTTCAGGGCAGGAGATGTAGCTTACCAAGGGCCATGGATACCGAAAACTTCATTAGGTATACGAACAGCGATTGCTCCTAAAAAAGGATTTAATACAATTGACCAGGCAATTACCAATGCAGCAACAGTTGACCGGATACTGATCCGTTATGCTGAAGTATTACTGACACTGGCAGAAGCAAAATTTGAATTGAACGGAACAATCAGTGATGCAGATCTGAATATTACCATCAATGCGTTGCGTACAAGAGTTGGATTTGCTCCAAAACTTACCAACGCATTTGTTACCACTAATAATCTCAGCATGCGTGAAGAGATCAGAAGGGAAAGAACAGTGGAACTTGCAATGGAGGGATTCAGGTATGATGATCTTGTACGCTGGAAAACAGCAGAAACAATTCTTCCGAAAGATTTACTTGGCGCAAAATTCATAACAGCGGAATGGGTTGGTACCAACCAGAACAGTCTTACACTTACTGCTGATAATATTCTAAGAGTGGAGCCTGCCGCCACAAGAACATTCAGAATAGACAGGGATTATCTCTATCCTGTGCCGCTGAATGAAATAAGTTTAAGTAAAGGAAATGTATTACAGAACCCGAATTGGTAATAATTTAAAAAAGAAATAAAATGAGATCGATTAAATATATCCTCATAGCAATAGCAGGAATTCTTTCAGCTGCATCCTGCGAAAAGAAAGATTACCCGGCAGGGGTACAGGAACTGGAACATCAGTATTATGCCATCTTTGTTCCGAATAACAATACCGCTGTTACAGTAGTAAGATCACAAACTGCACTGCTCAAATTTCCTGTTCAGTTTTACTCAACGTTTATCAGGAATTATGATGCGGTGGCAAAGTATGCTGTTGTAACCGGGGGGATCACCGGCCCGGCTGTACGTGGACAGGATTTTGATGTTGTTGATAAGAACGGAGTAGTGATTCCTTCAGCAGACACAACTTACAGCATCGTGTTTCCGCAGGCGAAACAGGCAATGGATACGATTTATATCAAGCTCCTGAACAGTGCAACGCCGGGTGTAAGGAAAATGGAAATTCAGATGCTTGAAAATAAAACTACTGAATTCTATGTAGATATATTTTCTACAGCTTTCAGAAGACCGGTTCAGATCAACTGACAAATTGATCAGTAAAAGCAGACAGCAGTTTTTTGTATAGCAATTGACTTCATTATTGAAAAGCGAAGTTGAAGGATAAAACCGGAGACTTCCTTTTCATAATGAAGAAATACAATGCCATTTTTTGCTGAATAATAAAAATGTATAATATCAGTTTATTCATAGTCATTATCTGTTTACGCGTTAAACATGATGAGCAGTTATTAAAACGAAATAGTAAGTGTTGAAATTCATCCTTTCCCTCTATGGTTTGTTGCTGTCAGGATTTTTAGTTGCACAGCCTGCTGCACGAACTGTTATCAGTATCAACAATAACTGGCAGTTTACAAAAGAAAACAAAACTCAGCAACAGTTGAAATGGGAAGCTGTTCATCTTCCGCATACATGGAATGCTGATGATGTAATGGATGATGTGCCCGGTTATTACAGAGCTGTTGGTTTGTATAAACGTACACTCAGGATTGATAAAAAACTGAAGGGGAAACAACTCTACCTGTTGTTTGAAGGGGCCAACCAGGTTGCAGAAGTTTTTATTAATGGCAAAAAAGCAGGAGAACATACCGGAGGATACTCGGCGTTTTCTGTTTGCATTACCGACCTGGTAAATTTTGAAAAGGAAAACGAACTGTTGGTAAAAGTAGATAACAGTTTTAATCAGGACATTCCACCACTCTCTGCCGATTTCACTTTTTACGGAGGCATTTACCGTGATGTGTGGTTGCATGCTGTTGATGCAGTTCATTTCTCAATGGATGATCATGCAGGGAACGGTGTTTATATTAACACTCCGTCAGTAAGTGCAAAGAATGCAACGGTTCTTGTGAAAACTTCAATCAGTAATACAGAACCTGTTTCAAAAAAAGTAAGAATACAAACAGTTATCAGGAATAAAGAAGGGAAAATTGTTGCGTCCGTTTTTCAACAGACAGTTATTGAACCCGGTAATACACGTTCAGTTCGTCAAAGGCTTATCAAAATAAATAACCCGGAATTATGGTCGCCTGAGTCGCCTTATTTATATACTGTCACTTCCGAAATAAGGGATGCTTCAACAGGTAAATTAGTTGATGCAGTTACGAACCCGCTTGGATTCCGCTGGTTTCATTTCGATGCAGAGAAAGGATTTTTTCTGAATGGCAAACCGTATAAATTAGTTGGAACCAGCCGTCACCAGGATTATAAAGGACTGGGTAATGCATTGCCTGACAGTTTTGCATTGCAGGATATAAGGCTGTTGAAAAAAATGGGTGGAAATTTTTTACGAATTGCACATTATCCACAGGATCCTTCTGTAATAGCAGCCTGCGACAGCTTAGGTATTTTAACTTCTGTTGAAATACCGGTGGTGAATGAAATAACTGAAACACATGATTTTTATAACAACTGCCTGAACATGCAGGTGGAAATGATCAGGCAGCATTACAATCATCCGAGTGTGATCATTTGGTGCTATATGAATGAAATATTGTTGAGGCCACGTTATAATAATGATAAAGAGAAGCAAAAAAAATATTTTGCTTCTATTACAAAACTGGCAAAGTCATTAGATAGTATTACAAGAAAAGAAGATCCTTCCCGTTACACAATGATGGCACACCATGGTGATTATAACCGTTATAAAGAAACAGGATTGATTGAGATCCCCATGATTGTTGGCTGGAATTTATATTCAGGATGGTATGGGCCGAAGCTCACTGACTTTCCGGTTTTTCTTGATGCATTTCATAAAAAACATCCGGCAAAACCGGTGCTTGTTGCAGAATATGGTGCTGATGCAGATCCCCGAATAAGAAGTACTGCACCTGTGCGGTTTGATAAAAGTGTGGAGTATACAACAAAACTTCACCAGTATTATTTTGCAGAAATGATGAAGCGCTCTTTTGTTGCAGCAGCAATGATCTGGAACCTTGCCGATTTTAATTCAGAAACAAGAACAGAGTCAATGCCGCATATCAATAACAAAGGATTACTTGAATGGGACAGAACACCCAAAGATCCTTATTACTATTACGAAGCAGTCCTGTCAAAGAATGCATTCATAAAAATATTAGGCACAACAACTGCTGCCGGTATAGCTGACAGCAGCAAGGCATTTTGTATGCGGACGGTTCAGGTTGCTGCTAATGTCGGCGAAGTAGAACTGATTATGAATGGAAAACCGGCCGGGAAAAAACAAACAGCCAATGGACTGAGTGAATGGGAACTTCCTTTTATGAATGGTGAAAACAGCATTGAAGTAAAAGGAGAACGTGATGGGAAAATATACACAGACAAAATGGTTGTTTCATTTACCCTTCAGCCATATTGTTTTGATAAGAAGATGCCGTTCGAACAAATAAATATTCTGTTGGGGGCCAACCGTTATTATATCGATGATGCAAAGCAACTGTGGATTCCGGATCAGCAATATCACGAAGGCAGCTGGGGATATATTGGTGGCAAAATGTTTACGATTCCGGATAATGGACGATTGCCTTATGGTACAGACAAGAATATTGCAGGAACAGATAATGATCCGGTGTACCAGACACAGCAAATAGGAATCAGTAAATACAGGTTAGATCTGCCTGCAGGTATATATGAACTTACTTTGCATTTTGCTGAACTGCTGGGAGGACAGGTAAAAGAACTGCCATATAATTTATCAGACCCCGGAAGAACAGAGCCTGACGGGAAAAGAATATTCAGTGTGTATATAAACGGTAAATTACTGCTGGATAATTTTGATATTGTGGAACAGTACGGGTCAGCAACAGCAGTATCAAAAACAGTGACTGTAACAGTAACAGGTGCAACAGGAATCGAAATCGACTTTAAGGCCGTTGAAGGCGAACCTGTATTGAATGCATTGCAGGTAAAAAATGTAAACAGAATAAAATAAACTGATAACTGATTATATGAAGTATAAATTAATCATTGCTGCCTTTACTTTTTTTTGTTTTGCTGAAACGTTAAATGCACAAAGCAGTAAGAAAATATTTTCTGATGCTGAAAAACAGGTTTCGTTAATGTACAAAGATGCAGTTGCAAACCGGAACGACAGACAGATATTTCCAAGAACATTGCGGAATGATTCGCTGCACTTAGTTGTTTCAAACGACTGGACAAGCGGGTTCTTTCCTGGTATGCTCTGGTTTATGTATGAGTACACAAAGAAACCAGAATGGAAATCAAAAGCGGAGGAGTTTACTGCATTGATGGAACGTGAACCAAAGAACCGTAACTCACATGATGTTGGTTTTAAAGTGTACAACAGCTACGGGAATGGCTATCGACTTACACGAAATGAAGAATATAAAAAGCAGGTATTGCAGGGTGCTGCTACTTTGGCAACAAGATTCAATGCAAAAATCGGCTGTATCCGTTCATGGGATTTTGGCAGGTGGCAATATCCTGTGATCATTGACAATATGATGAATCTTGAATTGTTATTTGCAGCTACAAAACTCAGTGGTGATTCTTCTTATTACAAGATTGCCGTTACACATGCCAACACAACGTTGAAAAATCATTTCCGGGAAGACCATAGTTGCTTTCATGTGGTAGATTATGATACTGTTTCAGGTAAAGCAAGTGGCGGCAGTACACACCAGGGTTATGCAGATGCATCTGCATGGGCAAGAGGGCAGGCATGGGCATTATATGGCTACACCATGTGTTACAGGGAAACAAAGAACCCTGTTTATTTAAAACAGGCAGAAAATGTTGCAGCCTATTTAATGAACCATCCTTTGCTTGCAAAAGATAAAATTCCATACTGGGATTTTAATGTGCCGGATTTAACAAAAGAACCAAGAGATGCTTCTGCGGCTGCTGTTATTGCATCAGCATTGTATGAGTTGAAAGACTATTCAGTTAATAAAAAACAATACACTGTTTTTGCAGATAAGATCATGAAGAGCCTTACGCTGCATTACCGTGCTCCGTTGGGCTCAGCCCATGGATATATTTTGCTGCACAGCACAGGCAATAAACCATTTAATGGAGAAGTTGATGTTCCGCTGATTTATGCCGATTATTATTTTTTAGAGGCATTGCTGCGGAAGGGAAAATAGTGAAGTAACATATATTGAAGTATGCGTCTTCACTAAACTATTTATCTAAAGCCGGTTCTTCATTTCTCCCAATCACCGATCTTCGCAGTATGCATCCTTCGCAACTGCAGATAAAAGATTTTACCTATCATCTTCCCGATGAAAGGATTGCCCGTTATCCGCTGGCAGAAAGGGACTTGAGCAAACTGCTCATTTATCAAAATGGAGAAATCAGTGAAGATGTTTACCGTAACATCAGTGTTCATCTTCCAAAAGATACGTTGCTGCTCTTCAACAATACCCGTGTAATTGAAGCAAGAATGCTCTTTGAAAAAGCAAGCGGCAGCATCATTGAAATCTTTTGTCTGGAACCCGCTGACAATCTTGAACTCACTCAGGCCATGATCGCTAAAGGAAAAGTTCGCTGGAATTGTTTAGTAGGCGGTGCCGGCAAATGGAAACAATCATTGCTCGAAAAAAAACTGCATACAAAAAACAGGAAGCTTTCACTTTATGCAGAATTGATTGAACGGAAACCCAATAATTTTTTAATTGAATTTTCCTGGCAGGACAATGAACTCAGTTTTGCTGAAATTTTGCACTTTGCAGGAGTACTTCCTTTGCCACCATATCTCCAGCGCCAAACAGAAGAGTCAGATTATGAACGCTATCAAACCGTATATGCAAAGCACGAAGGAAGTGTAGCAGCACCAACAGCCGGTTTGCATTTTACAGAAGCATTGCTAAAAGAGCTGCAGCAAAAAGGAATAGCAGAAGAATATGTTACACTGCATGTAGGTGCCGGTACTTTCCGTCCGGTGAAAAGCGATACCATGCTGGAACATGATATGCATAGAGAATGGATACAGGTAAAACAGTCAACCATTAAAACCATTCTTAACTATCAGTCAAAAACAATTATTCCTGTCGGCACTACTTCGTTACGTACATTAGAAACATTATACTGGATGGGAGTGAAGGCGCACAGCAATCCATCTGCAACAATCAATGAACTGGAAATTCAGCAGTGGGATGTATATGATTTGCCGCAGCAAACTGTTTCAGTTGAAACAGCACTGCAGTCCCTTCTCAACTGGATGCAAAAACATGAACAGGATGAATTGATCTGTCATACACAAATTCTGATTGCACCGGGCTATACGGTAAGAATTGCTGATGCACTTATCACTAATTTCCATCAGCCTAATTCTACCTTATTATTATTGGTGGCAACACTGGTTGGTAACGACTGGCAAAGGATTTACGACTTTGCCCTGCAGCATGATTTCCGTTTTCTGAGTTATGGCGATGGGAGTTTGTTGTGGATTACCTCACCCTCGTTCCCTCTCCCGTAGAGAGGGAGGCCACGCAGCAAACGCTTGTCAGTTTTTTGTATTTAAGCATTTCAGCAATTCAAATATGCCGGGCTTTGCAAAATGACGAAATGGAAGAAATGATGTTTGGGTTTAGTTAAAAATACCGTCCTTCTCTTTTGGAGAAGGATAAGAGGATGAGGCCACCAACATTTTATTGCACATTTCTCTCCAAAACTTACCTTTGACCAGTTATGCCAAAACCATTTTCAACATTGGTTCGTATCCTTAATTAAATATTATTTGTGGGAAAACACACTTCAAAAATTACAGGAGCCGGTTTATTAATTGCATTGGGTATCATTTATGGCGACATCGGAACATCTCCGCTGTACGTTTTTAATGCCATTATTGGTGGAAGGGTTGTTTCCGAAACATTGATTGTTGGAACATTATCCTGTATTATCTGGACGCTCACTCTGCAAACAACTATCAAGTATGTGGTGATGGTATTGAGGGCAGATAACAGGGGTGAGGGCGGCACATTTGCATTATATGCGTTGGTACGGCGCCGGAAAAAATGGCTGGTACTGCCTGCAATGGTTGGCGGGGCTGCTTTGCTTGCTGATGGAATTATTACACCTCCTATTTCTATTACATCTGCCATTGAAGGGTTAAAGGTATTGCCGCAGTTGCGTGAATTGCCCGTAAACACCATTGTAATCATTGTCATCACTATTCTGGCACTGTTCTTTTTTATGCAGCAGTTTGGTACCGGGTCCATTGGTAAAATGTTTGGTCCTATTATGATGTTGTGGTTTACCATGCTGGCTATTCTTGGAATAACACATGTCACAGACGATCTCTCTATTTTTAAAGCCTTGAGTCCATATTATGCGTTCGACTTTTTAAGAACCTATCCGGAGGGATTCTGGTTGCTGGGAGCAGTCTTTCTCTGCACAACGGGTGCGGAAGCATTATATAGCGATCTTGGTCATTGCGGCCGGGAAAATATACGGGTAACGTGGGTATATGTGAAGGCTTGTTTATTACTCAATTATTTCGGACAGGGTGCTTCTCTCCTGGCTCATCATAACGGACAGCACATAACTACTGCATTTAAAGCACAATCCGGTATTCATGCATTTTATGATCTGATGCCGCATTGGTTCATTATTCCGGGTGTTATTATTGCAACCAGCGCAGCAGTTATTGCCAGCCAGGCAATGATTGCAGGAGCATTTACACTCATCAGTGAAGCCATGCGTTTAAATCTGTGGCCACGGTTAAAAGTTAATTACCCTTCCGAAGAAAGAGGACAGTTGTTCATTCCGGGCATGAACCTGTTCATGTTTTTTGGATGCACATTTGTTGTTCTTTATTTCAGGGAGTCTTCAAGAATGGAAGCAGCTTATGGTTTGGCAATCATCGTTACCATGATCATGACAACACTGCTCTTTGCCAATTATCTTGTTCTTCACCGGGCTAAATCGCAGTTCATCTATATTTTCCTGGCTGGTTACCTCATCATTGAAATTGCTTACCTGATTGCCTTACTGGAAAAATTTATACATGGTGGTTATATCACTCTTGTTATCGGGTTTATCATGTTCCTCATCATGTATACCTGGTACCGGTCACGCAAAATCAAAAACCGTTACGTTGAATTTGTACGGCTTGAACATTACCTGCCCATGTTGCAGGAGCTTAGCAATGATATGACGGTAACCAAACATGCAACACACCTGGTATACCTCACCAGTGCGAACAACCCTAACGAAATTGAACATAAAATCATTTACTCCATCCTCAACCGTAAACCCAAGCGGGCTGATATTTACTGGTTCGTTCATGTGGATACATTAGATGATCCTTATACTTGTGAATTTGAAGTAACCACCATTATTCCCAATGAAGTGATTCGGGTTGAATTCAGATTGGGATTCCGTATGCAGCCGCGTATCAATCTCATGTTCCGTAAGGTGGTGGAAGATATGGTGGCGAATAAAGAAGTAAACATTACCAGCCGTTATGAAAGTTTGCAGCGTAATAATGTGGTTGGAGATTTTCAGTTTGTGGTATTGGAAAAATTCCTGAGCCAGGATAATGAACTGCCTTTCTTCGAACGGGTAATCATGCGTTTATATTTTAACATCAAAAAACTGGCACTGAGCGAGGAAAAAGGTTTCGGTCTCGATCAGAGCAATGTTTCAGTTGAAAAATTCCCGTTGATTGTTGCTCCCATCAGCAGCTTAAAACTGAAACGGATTTACCAGAACGAAGAAGAAGGATACTGATCAGCGGGCAAATGGTTATAATTTGTTATGTGCGATTTTCTCACTACTTTAAATAACGCATCGCATCAAAATAATCTAAACTGCAGTGCAGAAACTGTTTGTCGCCAACCATCATTTATATAATTATCGGTTATCTTCTGGTGATGCTGATTGCTTACTTCGTGCAGGAGCGGCTCATCTTTAAACCTGAAAAATTAGCTGCTGATTTTGAGTTTAAGTATGATGCCCCGTTTAAAGAAATCAGTTTTCTTCCTGAACCAGGGGTAACCATCAGCGGAATTCATTTTCAGGTTAAGAACCCTCATGGGCTCATCCTTTATTTTCACGGCAATACAAGAAGCATAAAAGGCTGGGGAAAATATGCAAAAGATTTCTACCGTTTTGGATATGATGTGGTGCTTGTTGATTACCGTGGGTTTGGAAAAAGCATTGGCAAGCGAAGTGAAACAGCCATGATCAGGGATATGCAGTTTGTATATGATGAACTTTGCATCCAGTTTCCGGAAGATCATATCATCGTTTACGGACGCAGTATGGGCAGTGGATTTGCCAGTAAACTCGCTGCAGAAAATCACCCCCGCTATTTAATTTTAGATGCACCCTATTACAGTTTTCTGAAAGTGGTGGAGCGCTTTCTTCCTTTTCTACCTATGCGTTTGGTGTTGCGGTTTCATTTACGGACGGATAAATGGATTGGGAATGTAAAAGGCCATACCTATATTATACATGGCACAAAAGACAAACTTATTCCGATACGTCATAGCGAAAAACTTCAAAAAATAAACCCTGGCCGTATTACATTGATCCGTATCCATGGGGGAGGACATAATAATCTTCCATCATTCCACGAGTATCATAATTTTATACGGGACATTCTGAAACTGTAATACCGACGAGACAAATTAAATAGTCTGCTCAATTTAACTGAAACTAAATGTCTGTCGGCATTATACCGGATATGTTTGGTATAATTTATAAAACCAATTGGTATAATATGCAAATCAAATCAAGAAAGCGATTTTTTAACATACTCAAAATTGTAATTGCTGTTTATTGCCTGGGCGGAATTGCGTTGTGGGAATTACAGGATAAAATTTTATTGCATCCAAAATCTTTACCTGCCGGGTATGAGTTTCAGATTGCTGCAGCTCATAAAGCGGTAACACTGTATCTCAATGAAAATGATCAGCTGTTTTTCATGCAGTTCTTTCCTTCTGATACCAGTCATACCAAAGGCATTGTACTTTATTTTCATGGTAACAGGGATAATATCAACCGTTATGCTGCTTATGCCGGCAATTTCACAAAGCATGGTTATGAAGTATGGATGCCCGATTATCCCGGCTTTGGAAAATCAACCGGAATGTTTACAGAAGAACGCCTGTACAGCGATGCAAACCTGTTGTATAAAATGGCGGGCAAACGATTCTCCGCAGACAGTATTATTCTTTACGGAAGATCGTTGGGTACAGGTGTTGCTGCTGAACTTGCAAGTCATAATGCCTGTAAGCGCTTAATTCTTGAAACACCTTATTACAGTTTTCCTTCTTTAGCAGCTTCTCATTTTCCCATCTATCCAACCGAACGGATGATTCATTTTAAATTTCCTGTGTTTGAATATATACAGATGGTGAAAGCGCCTGTAACAGTTTTTCATGGCACAAAAGATGAAATTATTCCTTACCGTAACAGCAGGAAATTAAAAAGATTACTGAAAGCAGGGGATGAATACATTATTATTGAGAAGGGGAAACATAATAACCTCAATGAATTTCCTTTTTTTCATCAAAAGCTGGATTCTTTACTGAAGATTAATTAGCAGCTACTACTACCATGTCGAAGTGAATGGTTACGAGATCATTAATTTTAATAATGTTGAAGGGGGTGCGTGGTTTAATTTCATAATCACTCATCAGCAAATCTTTACTTGCGTTGAGCCTGTACAGGTGGTTACTGAGTTTCATCATTTGAACAGTCATCAGGTGCTGTTTGCTGATACCCGCTATTGTAATAACAGCCGTTACATTGTATTTATACACTTTGCTGTTCTGTAATTGTTTCTCATCATGAGCGGGCTGTGCATTCAGTAACTCAACAAGAATGTAGGGATGTTTTTCTGCTTTCAAAGCCTTGTGCATATCCCTGTTCATGACATTGTTTTTGCAGTTGAGCAGGGTGGTTTTAATCCGGATAGTTGTGTTTTTAAACTGAATCGTCCTGGACGATTCAGTCACTTCTGCTTCAAGCACTGCTGCAGGAAATTTATCGGTGCAGGCACATTTAAAATTATTTACATTGGTTGAGCCTAACAGGTACAATTGACTTTTTTCATCAATCTGGTACGACAGTTTGATGGGAGTTCCATTATCTGAATGAAGAAAAAAAAGTGATATTATAAATAGAAGTTTATACATCAGGTTCAAATATAAACAAAGCCCCGCAGTTGATGCAGGGCTTTATATTATTTATCGGTTTCTCGTTTAGAATCGTTTAGAATCCTACCGCTGCATTGATCACAATGCCTTTAAAATTACCACCATTATTAATATTTGTTGCTGGGAAATCTTTATAATCCTGGTTTACATATTCGGCTTTCATTAAGATGTTTTTAGTAACAAACCAGCCACCACCAACTGCAAAACGATTTACAGTTTGTTTTGCAGCATTGCTTGTAAGCATCTGACCTTTTAACTGATTGTAACGTACACCAAGGAAAATTTGTTCTTTTGATCCAAGTCTTAAAATACCATCTACAGCAATTTGATTCACTGATCTTTTGTCAAAATTTGCAATTTTTTCAGCGTTGGTTCTACCTTTGGCATTTTCAAAAGTTCCAAAGAGTTCAAACACATATGCTTTTGCAAACAGATTTAACTGCATGGCTGTAATCTGGTTGGTGAAACTTGGGTTTAAACGGCCTGAAAAAGCATTTGCAGCAGCAGTAGCGCCAGTAGGTTCCATTACAAAGAAGTAGTTGCTGCCTGAACGGTCTCCACCATATAAAGTACTGCGGCCATCACTGTTGTTGTGATAAATTGAACCGGCAACCCTTACTCTTACTTTTTCCTCTATTTGCTTGTCATATGCGAGTTTTGCATACACAGAAGCTTTGCGTTTGAAAGTAGTTGTTCCGGTATAAATAGGCTCCTGGTGTCCACCATTAATTAAACCGTTGGAAAGGGCAACCATACCTAACAGTCCATTTTTCTGTACATAAACTTCACCGGCAACTTCTGTTGCAAATGCATCCATGATATAGTTTTCAATAAATGGATTGTAAACTGAATGACCACCATCTGTACGGCGGTAATGCTGATCACCATAGTTGATTTCCATATGTCCAACTTTAACAGTTGTAACACTCATGATTTTATTCCATATTTCACCTTTAAAAGGAAGCTTGTCGAATTGCATATAACCACCTTTTACCCATGCTTCGTTATGGTGACGTGAAGAAAGATATGTAGTTAGGTTTAAACGGATCCCATCTGCAAGCTGAACATCAGTATAGAGATTTGCCTGTGCTACGGCAAAACCGGGAGCTAATCTTGGATAAAGCGGATTAGTTGCTGATGTGTTTGAATGTTTCAGGCTTTGAAAGGGCTGGTTAAATCCTGCACCAAAGCGAACTTTAACGCCGTCAAAAGGAACATCCGTTTCTTTTGGAGTTTCAAATACATTAATTCCACTCTGATCGTAAGCTCTCAGATTCTGGATTTTTGGTTGTTGTGCAAATGTTGCTAAAGGAGATAGAACAAGTGCTGTAAGTACTGCTTTTTTCAGATAGTTTGTTAACTGGTTCATGTTTTATGAATTTTTCGATTTAAAAAAGTTGTTTACTGTTTATATTTTCTTAAGAATTACATCATAAGTGATGGTGATTTCATTCCCAACCTTCATAGCTCCGAGCATAAAGCTGGGTGGTTTAATTCCATGATTTGACATCAGAATCTTACGGCTTCCTTTTACTTCTACATCTCCGTTTGGAAGTGATTTGAATTTCAGTACAAGATCAGTAGGTTTTGTAACACCTGCAATAGTAAGATTACCATTTACAGTAACGGTTGTTTCGCTGCCGCTTTGCTGAGTCGAAACTACTTTTGTAAATACATAAGTAATGCTTGGATTTTTGTCAGCTTTGATGGTGCTGTGTGTACGCTCATCCATCAGGTCGGAGTTTTTAGTACTCTTCAGTGATTTTGCTTCAATCTTTACAGAAGCAGCATTTATTTTTTCCAGGGTTCCATTAGCAATGGCAAAATCACCTGTTACAGTTACGGCAGTTGCTTTTGATGTCCAGTCGTGCATGGTAGATGTACCGGCTACTGTTATCTGATATGATTTTGTTGAAAATTTTGTTTGCGCATTCAGTACCCCGGTAATCAGTATGAGGGGAAGAAGAAGTACGGTTGAAAGTTTGTGTAACATAAAATCTTGTTTGATTGTTTATTGATAATTTGATAGCACAAAAGTTGGAACATTGACTTTCCTGCGAAATGATAAAGTACAGATTTTTTAGTGACATTAATCACAGTTTTAAATGACCAAAATCAGGAATCAACATGTCGACGGTTGGAACCCTTTGCAGGCAAGGGGTTCAGGGCATGTCATAAAATAATGACAAAGATATTTAATTTTTTTTTCCGATTTTATTTTTGTGTAAGAGAACGTTTGCGTAAAAACTTAAACATTCTATTGCATTAGTTCTTAATTTTGATACCGCTGAAATAAATCCTTTTCAGCATAAACGAGATACAGTGTTCCTATCTGTTGCCATACTCTCTCTCTCTCGAAATAAACTTTACACAAAATGAAAAAGACAGGCATTTTAGCTGCAACACTTGTTGCACCCTTTCTACTTCGTGCAGGCGAAGCAGACTTAAGAATCCCCGATGCAATTAAAAACGAAACCAGATTGTATTGGGGATTTTTCATTATCGCATTCGGCTTAGCGTTTGGATTGTATCAATTCTTTCGTGTGAAAAAACTTCCCTCACACAGGTCCATGCTCGAAATTTCAGATGTTATTTTTAAAACCTGCGTTACTTATTTAAAACAGCAGGGGAAATTTTTAGCCATCCTGTTCCTGTTTATAGGAGCAGCTGTTGCAGGATATTTTGGATTCCTTGCAAAAGGTGAAGATGGTCAATCATTATTTGGTACAGGTGGCGTGTTACTGATATTAGGGTGGACAGTGGTTGGTATTATCGGGTCATATGCAGTTGCAGCATTCGGTATCCGTATGAATACACTCGCCAATTCAAGAATGGCGTTTGCTTCATTACAGCGAAAGCCGTTTAACTTATTAAAGATTCCGTTGAATGCAGGAATGAGTATCGGTGTGGTTCTCATCTGCGTTGAATTATTATTAATGCTGGTGATCTTATTATTTATGCCCGGTAAGCTGGCAGGTGCCTGTTTTATCGGTTTTGCCATTGGTGAATCTTTAGGTGCATCTGCTCTGCGTATTGCAGGCGGTATCTTTACCAAGATAGCCGACATTGGATCAGACTTAATGAAAGTTGTATTTAAAATTGGTGAAGATGATCCGAGAAACCCTGGTGTTATTGCCGATTGTACAGGTGATAATGCAGGTGATAGTGTAGGACCTACTGCTGATGGATTTGAAACATACGGTGTAACAGGTGTTGCACTGATTTCATTTATTCTTCTGGCTGTTACAGGCGGCGAAGGAATACAGACAGAACTTTTAGTGTGGATCTTTATGATGAGGATTTTGATGATTGCCACTTCATTAGTTGCTTTCTGGGTTAATGGTCTTATCAGCCAGGCAAGATTTGGACATTCAATTGACTTTGATTTTGAAACTCCGTTAACTTCTTTAGTATGGATTACTTCCGGGTTATCAATCATTGTAACATTCGTTGCAAGTTATTTCCTGATTTATGATCTCGGCGGAAATACAAATCTCTGGTGGATATTGTCAACCATTATCAGTTGCGGTACTTTAGGTGGTGCTTTGATTCCCGAATTCACAAAAATATTTACTTCACCCAAATCTTCCCATGTAAGTGAAATCGTCAACTCAGGAAAAGAAGGTGGAGCTTCCTTAGTTATCTTATCTGGCTTTGTTGCAGGTAACTTCAGTGCCTTTTGGAATGGATTAGTTTTCTTCGTGCTGATGTTTGCAGCATACTTCGCAAGTACTTTCGGATTGGATTCAATTATGATCTACCCTTCTGTGTTTGCTTTTGGTCTTGTTGCATTTGGTTTACTCGGAATGGGACCTGTTACAATTGCTGTTGACAGTTACGGGCCTGTTACAGATAATGCACAATCTATTTATGAACTTTCTTTGATTGAAGAAATACCTGGCATCAATGCTGAAATAAAAAAAGATTTTGGATTTAAACCCGACTGGGAAAAAAGTAAATACTACCTGGAAGCAAACGACAGTGCCGGTAATACATTTAAGGCTACCGCTAAACCTGTATTAATTGGTACGGCAGTAGTAGGTGCTACCACAATGATTTTTTCACTGATTCTGATGATTCAGAAAACACTGGGTGTTCAGCCCGAACTTATTTTAAACCTGCTTAATCCGTATACAATACTCGGGTTTATTTTAGGTGGAGCAGTTGTTTACTGGTTTACCGGCGCTTCTACGCAGGCTGTTACATCGGGTGCATACAAAGCTGTTAAATACATCAAGGACCATATCAATCTTGATCCTGATGCACCGAGAAAAGCAAATATTGAGGCATCAAATGAAGTGGTAAAGATCTGTACACAATATGCACAGAAAGGAATGTTTAATATTTTCGTTGCAATCTTTTTCTTTGCTCTTGCATTTGCAAGTTTATCATCGCCATCAGGTATTGGTGGCAACAATGCAGTAGCGTTGTTTGTGAGTTACCTGATTGCTATTGCTGTATTTGGTTTGTTCCAGGCAGTATTTATGGCCAATGCCGGCGGTGCATGGGATAATGCCAAGAAAGTGGTGGAAGTTGAATTGAAAATGAAAGGAACTGAATTGCACGATGCAACAGTCATTGGCGATACAGTAGGAGATCCATTTAAGGATACCTCATCAGTTGCACTGAACCCGATCATAAAATTCACAACACTGTTTGGATTGCTTGCAATGGAAATTGCGATTTCCGAATCATTCAGAGATGTGGCTCCTTTTGCAGGATTGGGATTCCTTGCAATAGCACTGATATTTGTATGGCGTTCTTTTTACAAAATGCGGATATCACAGGAAAATGTTTATGATTTAAAAGAAGAAAAACCAACAATTGTTGTTAAAGTGCTTGAAAAAACAGATGAAGAAGCATATGCTGATGTTTAAGAAATAACTGTTTGATAAAAGCAGTTATTCAGTGTTGTTATTCTTTTAATACACAAAGGTTGTCAGTAACAGTTAGCTGGTACTGGCAACCTTCTTTTATTGCATAGTTTTCTTTATTATGACTGACAGGAAAGCCAAAGCAGATAGGATAGTTGTATTCTTTCACTAACTCATTGATAATATCGTACACTTTTTTTCCGAAAGGCCGTTCAGTATCCTGCATATCAGTAAAGCCACCAATAATTAAACCGGCAAGTTCATTAAATTTTCCGCTGCGTTTCATTTGATACATCATACGGTCAACATTGTAATGCTGTTCACCAACATCTTCCAGGAAAAGAATTTTTCCTTTTGTTTGAAGGTCACTTTTGGTTCCAATTAAATGCGTAACCAATGCAAGATTGCCACCAACTAATTCAGCATTTGCTTTTCCATTATGATTATAGCGGTGTGGTTTGCAGGAATAGTTTGCTTTTTTTCCTTCTAATGCATTTTTCAGTGATTGTACATATTTATTCTTATATCCACCATCATTAAATGCTGCAGCCATGGGAGAGTGAATTGTGGCAATTTTAAAATTGCGGTTTATATGTGCATGCAATACAGTAATATCGCTGAAGCCAATGATCCATTTGGGATTTTTTTTGAATGCAGTAAAATCCAGTTGGTCAATGATTCTTCCAAGCCCGTACCCACCACGTCCGCAAAGGATGGCTTTTATGCCTGGCTCATCCAGCATGGCCTGAAATTCCATTAAACGTTCTTCATCTGTTCCGCTGAAATAAGTTTTTGATCTGCTGCCCAGTGTTTTACCAACCAGCACTTCATAGCCCCATTCTTGAAAAGTTTCTATACAGGTTTGTGCTTTTTCTCTTAACATATAACCGGCAGGGCAGGTTAAGGCAATTGTATCGCCTTTTTTTAAGTAGGGAGGTTGTTTCATTTTGTTTCAGTTAATAAACATTCAAGTGTTGATACCTGCAATTTATGTTTCACTCCACATTTCAACGCAAAATTATTTTTCTGGTGACCAACCGGAAAATCAAAACAAACCGGGTAGTGGAAGTCTTTTATTTTTTCTAATACAATATCATACAGTGTTTTCCCGAACTCTTCATTGGGGTCTTCGCTTTGTTTCATTTTAAATCCACCAATAATTAGCCCGGCAAGCTGATCGAGTTTCCCGCTTCGTTTTAAATTCCAGAACATGCGATCAATACTATAGAGATACTCACCTGTATCTTCCACAAACAAAATTTTTCCGGCAGTTCTGATATCACTTTTGCTTCCTGCCAGTGATTCAAGTGTTTTCAAATTGCCGCCAATCAGAATTCCTTCTGCTTTTCCTGTTCTGTTTGCCTCGTTAGGTGTAGTACTGTATTTCATCTTCACTCCTTTCAATGCATCACGGATAGAAAGAATCGTTTCTATTTGAATAGGTTCTGCTTTGTTCCATTCTTCAGGAAAACTATTACACATTTTAGAGTGAATAGAAGCAATGCCAACATTTCTGTTGAGATGACTGTGAAGTACAGTAATGTCGCTGAAGCCGATTATCCACTTGGGATGCAATTTTAGTTTAGAGAAATTGAGCCGATCAATGATGCGGACAAATCCATAACCACCCCTTGCACACATAATTGCTTTGATTGCCGGATCGTTGATCATTTGCTGAAAATCGGCTGTACGTTCTGCGTCTGTTCCGCCAAAAGTAAATTCACGTTTGCCGATAGTATGACCAATCTTTACCTTAAATCCCCAGCTTTGCAATTGCAATACTGCCGGTTGAATATCTTTTTCAGTAATATACCCTGCAGGCGAAGTAATACCAACCGTATCACCATCTTTCAGATAAGGCGGAATGAGAAGAGAACCGGCTGGTTCTTCTTCATTTTTTGCCATAAAATCAATTGCATTTGTATGAAGCAATGTTGCTGCCGGCAAAATAGATTGTAGAAAGTGCTTACGCTTCATGCAGAATTCTTTTTTAAAAACAGTTAATTTTGATTTTTATCGGCTGCTCAGTTTTTTTTGAAAAGTTATGAAATATCCATAAAAACTATCGGGCTAATTTATACAAACAGCGACCTGCCTACCGACAGGCAGAGATAATTTTGTGGATACCGATAGCTATCGGTACTATGTGACCAAATAGCCAATAAATGAACACATGAAAGAGTCTTTAAAGAATTTTGTTTTTTTTATCCTGTTCTGGCTCCTGTTTTTTGCAGCCTGCAGGCTTGTGTTTATTCTGTCCATCATTTCCAAGTGGAAAGAGAAGGATTTTTCAGCCATGCTTTTTTCTTTCTTCTACGGATTTCCAATGGATTTATCAGCTGCTGCTTATTTCGGAATCATACCACTGCTTGTATGGATTGTATTGTTTCTGGTCAAAAAAAATCCACGTTCAAACAAACTACTTCAGGTTTACACAATCACTCTTATTTGCCTTGTTAGCGTGCTTGCAGTAGTTGACTTTAATATTTTTCGTGAGTGGGGTACCAAGTTGAACTACAGGGCAGTTTATGTTTTTTTCAATTCACCTTACGAGGTAATGATCAGTTCTGGGTCTTCGCCGGTTTTGCTGTCATTACTTTCAGGGTTGCTGTTAATAGGTGCAGGAATTTTCCTGTATAAAAAATATAAGCCAAAATTTTACATAACCAATTACCCGGGTTTGCCTGTAAGAATTGTATTTGTTCTTTTTGTTTTGGCCGCTGAAGTAGTCATGATCAGGGGAGGAGTTTCCACATCACCTTTAACCATTTCATCGGCGTATTATTCAAACAACCAGGCATTGAATCATGCTGCTGTAAATACTGAATGGAACCTGTTCCGGGATTACCTTGACAGCAGGAATACTGTTGACAACCCGTATCGGTATATGAGTAAACAGGAAGCAAAACAGGTTTGCGACAGTTTATTAAATGTTCCTGATTCCACACAGCAGATTCTTACCGTTAAACGCCCCAACATTGTTCTCATCATCCTGGAAAGTTTTACGGCTGATATTATTTCAAAGCTTGGAGGTGAAAAAGATGTAGCACCTTTTTTAGACAGCCTTATTGATGAAGGATTATTCTTTTCGAATTTTTATGCAACGGGGTTCAGAACAGATATAGGTTTTGTGAGTTTGCATACAGGGTTTCCATCGCAGCCTTTGCAGAGTATTTTAAGTATTCCGTCAAAAGCAGAAAAGCTTCCTTCCATTTCTTCAGCTCTTTATCAAAATGGATACGCAACATCTTTTTATTATGGTGGTGAATCAGATTTTTTCAACTTCAGGGCATTTATCCTCAAGAAAGATTATCACCGCTTAACAGATATACGTGACTTTGAAAAAAAGGATATCAATTCAAAGTGGGGCGCCCATGATGGGGTGGTTCTGAAACGGGCCATTGAAGATTTAAGAAATGAGCCTCAACCTTTTTTATCAACAGTTTTAACATTGAGTAATCATGAACCGTTCGAGTTACCTGTTGAAAGTAAATTTCCGGGTAATGATCTTGCCAGTAAATTCAGAAGTGCAGCTTTTTATACGGATCAGAGTCTGAAAGAATTTTTTACAGCGGCTTCAAAAGAAAAATGGTACGACAGTACCTTATTCATTGTAGTGGCAGATCATGGTCACCGTTTGCCAAAAAATGAAAATGAAATTTATATGCCGCAGCGCTCGCATATACCATTGCTTTTTTTCGGCAATATATTGCAACCCTCTTTCAGAGGTAAGGTAATAAAGAGAGTAGGATCGCAAACCGATTTACCTGCAACAGTACTTGCACAGTTGGGGATTAAGCACAATGAATTTTACTGGAGTAAGAATTTAATGAATCCATTTTCGAAAGAATTTGCATTTAACAGTTATAATAACGGTTTTGTATGGATGGGGAAAGAACAGCAGATTGGTTTCGACAGTAACAGTAAAAGAGTGAATTACAGGCGATCTTCAAAAGGACCGGACAGCTTGCTTATCCGCTGTGGACAGGCTTATTTGCAAACGGTATATCAGGAATACCTGTCTTATTAAGTAAGATTAGTTTGATGATCACTTCATGTGAACTCAGCCTGAATTTCTTACCTTTCTTTTTCAACTCCTCTACGTGGAAGCATTGCAAAAAGCTATCAGTCATATTTCTCTTCTTTCTCCCGAAAGTAACCGGGCTTTTCTGTCTGCATGGGAACAATGGACTGTTCCAAAAGAACATTTCCTGCTGAGGGAAAAAGAAGTTGCCGACTATATCTTCTTCATCAAAAAAGGGGTTGCCAGAATTTATTATTACAAGAACGGAAAAGAAATTACAGAATGGATTGCCATGGACGAACAGTTTTTTCTTTCTATCACCAGTTTTTTTCAACGGACCCCAAGTCATTTAATTATACAGACCATTGAGCCGTCAGAAGTAATGGGGATTCATTATAACAGCCTCATCAAACTTGCCGGGCAATACCATGATATTGAAACACTGTTCCGGAAAATGATGACTGGTTCATTGATTCTGTCACAGCAGCGAATGGATTCTATCCAATTTGAAACGGCACATCAACGGTATGAGAAACTCATAAAAGAAACGCCAGGTATTATTCAGCGTGTACCGTTATCTTATATCGCTTCTTTTCTTGGTGTTACACTTGAAACATTGAGCAGAATCAGATCAGGGAAGTAAGGTAATTATTTGACAATTGTCAAATCAACCGGCTTGCTTTTACCAGAGATTTACAATCTTAAAACGATTGTACATGAAATCTATTCTTTTCTTTTCAGCTATGCTGCTTGTTATTCCTTCGCTTCTACGTTCACAAACAAATAATAAGACCAAATCAAAAGAGATTGTCAGTAAAATGACGCTTGAAGAAAAAGTAAACCTGGTAGTGGGTATGGGTATGAATATTCCAGGTATCACTCAGGATGGTGGGGGTACAGGTGTGGGCCAAACAATGGATAAAGTTCCGGGAGCTGCAGGAACTACTTATGCTATTCCGCATTTGGGCTTGCCAACAACAGTTGTAGCCGATGGGCCTGCGGGTTTGAGGATTGAACCAACCCGTAAAGGAGATAAGAATACGTATTATGCAACCGCATGGCCGGTTGCAACCTTATTGGCATCAACCTGGGATACAAAATTAGTGGAGGAGGTAGGTATAGCTTTTGGCAATGAAGTAAAAGAATATGGTGTAGATGTATTGCTGGGACCGGGTATGAATATTCACCGCAACCCATTGGGCGGAAGAAATTTTGAATATTATTCTGAAGATCCATTGATCTCCGGTAAAATAGCAGCAGCGATTGTGAATGGTATTCAGTCGAATGGAGTTGGTACTTCCATCAAACATTTTGCAGTTAACAACGAAGAAAGAAACAGGAATACAGTTGATGCTATTGTAAGTGAAAGGGCATTGAGAGAAATTTATTTAAGAGGGTTTGAAATTGCAGTAAAAGAATCGAATCCATGGACAGTAATGAGTTCATACAATTACCTGAATGGAACATATACGTCAGAGTCGCATGATTTACTAAGTACCATTTTAAGAAAAGAATGGGGTTTTAAAGGAATGGTAATGACAGACTGGTTTGGTGGTAAGGATGCTGTTGGACAAATGAAAGCAGGGAATGATTTACTGATGCCCGGAACTGAAAAACAAAAGAATGCAATAACTGAAGCAATTAATAACGGAACCTTAGATGTGAAAGTGCTGAATGAAAATGCTGAGAGAATTGTAAACTATATCTTAGGCACACCGGCATATAAAAATTATGCATTCCGTAATAAGCCCGATTTAAAAGCACATGCTGTTATTGCCCGTGCAGCAGCATCTGCCGGAATGGTGTTGCTGAAGAACACAGATAACACATTGCCTTTTTCAAAAAACAATAAAACGATTGCTGCTTTTGGAAATACTTCTTATGATTTTATCTCAGGTGGCACAGGCAGTGGTGATGTAAATGAAGAATATACCATTTCTCTCGTTCAGGGTTTAAGCAATGCCGGTTATACAGTTGAAGAAGAAGTGAAAAATCTGTACTCAGCTTATTTGAGCGATTACAAAGCCAAGCATCCGAAAAAATCTTTTTTTGAAGAGTTTATGAATCCTACACCTTATGCTCCTGAACTTACGGTAGATAACAATGTGTTTAACAGCAAAGCTGTAACAGCAGATATTGCCATTATCACCATTGGAAGAAATGCTGGAGAAGGTGCTGACAGAAATGTTGCAAATGATTTTAACCTGAAAGAATCAGAAATAAAATTGATAAGTGATGTGAGTGCTGCTTTTCATGCCAAAGGAAAAAAAGTGGTTGTGATTATTAATGCAGGCGGTGTAATTGAAGTGGCCAGCTGGAGAGATAAAGTAGATGCAATACTTCTGGCATGGCAGCCTGGACTGGAAGCGGGTAATGCTGTGGCAGATATCTTAAGCGGTAAAGTAAATCCATCGGGGAAACTGGCAACTACTTTCCCTGTAAAGTATGAAGATGAAGTTTCAGCTAAAAATTTTCCCGGTAAAGAGTTTCCTGAAAAAGCTACCAACACAGGAATGTTTGGTATGAAAGCAATTCCTGCTGAAGTAACGTATGAAGAAGGTATTTTTGTGGGCTATCGTTATTACAATTCATTCAATATAAAACCAGCGTATGAATTCGGTTATGGGTTGAGCTATACAAACTTTGCATACAGTAATTTAAAATTGAGCTCCCCTTCTTTCAAAGGAAAAATAACTGTAACAGTTGATGTAGCCAATATTGGTAAAGTAGCCGGCAAAGAAGTGGTTCAATTATATCTCAGTGCACCTTCTGTAAAATTGAATAAGCCGAATGAAGAGTTGAAAGCGTTTGGCAAAACTTCATTACTTCAACCGGGACAAAAGCAAACGATCAGTTTTGTAATTGGAGCAAAAGAGCTTGCATCATTTGATACAAACAGTACGTCATGGATTGCAGAAGTCGGGAAGTATACGGTTAAGATCGGAGCTTCGTCACTTGATATCAAACAAACAGCAACATTTAATCTTGCAAAAGAACTGATTGTGGAAAAATGCTATAAAGTACTTGTCCCAAAAGTTGAGATCAACGAGTTGAAAAAGTAGTCAGTAATCAATACAGTCGAAGGTAAAAGCAGGCATCAGGCCTGCTTTTTTTGTAATGCCGGTTGTTTTCGTTTTTGCCTGTTGATCTTTATCTGCAGTAAAAGAACAGAAGCAGTAAGTGTAATGAGTGTATGTGTCAGTAATCCTTTTACCTGGTTTGTTACATCATCAGCAGTACCACCATAGATGGCCAGCTTGCGGAACCCTGCCAGGAAATTTGTAAGTGGTATAGACGATGCAATTGCTTTCAATGCATCAGGCATAACAACCTGTGGCCAGGTGAATCCGCTCAATACAAAACTAGGTGTTGCGATGATCATCAAAAATTCTGTTGCACGCAGTTGGTTTGGAATCAGGATTGAAAAAAGAATCCCGGTAAAGATGCAGGCCAGTGAAAACAGAACGATTAGCAGCAGCATGGAAGCCGATTCAACAGCAAGCGGAATATTGAAGTAATGATACATAACTGCAACAGCTCCCCACATCAACGCTCCGAAAAATGCATAGGGAATTACTTTCAGTAAAATATGATAGAAGCTGTGGTTGCTGATACGAACAAGTTTTGCAAAATAGTTATCTTCAAAATCTCTGGCAAAAGATAAAGCCAGCCCCATGAAAAAGATCTGCTGCATAATGGCACCAATTAAACCGGGCCACATAAAATCAAGATAGCTGTTCCCGGGGTTGAACCATCGGTTATACTGTATCTTGAAACTTTCATAACGCTCTGCTGCATATTGTGGAGCCAGTCCCTGTTTTTTCAGTGTTTCAATTTCAATCCCCGCATTGATAGTGGCGAGTACAGCCTGTATCCCTTTAGTGGCAAAATTTGCTGTGAGGATATTGGAGGTGTTGATGTCAACTGTGACTGACGGGTAACGACGTTGCAGGATATCTGCCTCAAAATTATCAGGTATGGTAATCACTGCCTGGTAGTCATGATCAATGATCATTTTCTTAATTCCATTTGCATCATGCAATACTTTTATTACATGTATACTTTCGTTATCGTTTAATGCATCAATCAGTTTATCGCTCGAAGGTGATTCATCATAATCTACAACAACAATGGGAAGATCAGTAAGCTTAGCTTTCTGATATACATAACCAAACATGATTCCATATAAAACCGGGGCACCGAAAAAGATGGCAACCACCACATGGTTTTTGAAGATCCGTTTAATTTCTTTTCGTAACAGCTTAATAAATGTTTTCATCAACGGATTATTTATGGTTCAGCAAAACAGTTGAGTTCTGAAAGAGATCGGTTGTTTTTGCAGAATCAGTGGCAATGATTTTTAATTCATAGGTTGTTTCACCGAGTTCATACGATGGTGAGGTACTGGTATTATCAGCATAGCGTGACAGCTGTTTGATGGCCGTAATCTTTGCCGAAATTACAATACTGGTAAACGGAATGGATACAGTAACAGAAGCACCCACTTTGTAGTTATGAATTTTTGATTCAGGAATCGTAAACCGGAAATGCAATGATTTATTTTCATAGCCATTGATAAGTGTGTAACCGGGCAAAGCCAGTTCCCCTTCTTTCAACGCAATTGTTTCCACCCGCATATCAGCAGGTGCAACCAGGTAACGTTCATGCTCAGCCTGTTCAACTTCATTACCTGCTCCCTGTGCACGTACCACCTGTCCTTTGGCCATACGGATCTGTTCGGGTCTTGTACCTTTCAGCACTTCCTGTTTTTTAGCAGCAATTGATTTCACCTGTGCAATGGCTGCTTTATACTTCATCGTTACTTCATCAAACTGCTGTGCAGAAACCAATGAATCTTTGTACATCTGTTGCAGACGTTTGTATGATTGTTCCGCAAAGTTTAACTGTTGTTGTGCCGCATCCAGCTGACCATCAATCTGGGTAATCTGTTCGGCAGTTGCACCATTGTGTGCCAGGTCAAGTTGTGCCTGCGCTGATTCAGTGGCTCCAATTGTTTGCTGCATTTTGGAGTTAATTTCAGGAATATCCAGCAGCACCAGTGTATCACCTTTATGAACGAGTTCTCCTTCACTTATATAAATTTTTTCTACACGTCCGGCAAGTTTTGGTGCAAGTGAAATGGTTTCCATTTTTACTTTTCCCTGTGGCTGATCAATGGATGTTTTTGTTTTGCAGGAAGCGATAGTAAGTATAAGTAAGCTGAGCGGATAATAAATTATTTTAGAGATATGCATTGTAAAATGAGTTTAAAAATATTGTTGAAGAATTCCTTTATACTGGAGTAACTGAATGGTTACTTTCCGTTGTTCATAATAGGTGCTTTGCAGATCGAGCCCGGTTTTTTCCAGCTCATTGTAAGCGTTAAGAAGTTCAGTAAGCGTTGTAAGCCCGTTCTGGTATTGTTTGCTTACAAAGTCTTTTATTTTCGTTGCCAGTGAAAGTTGCTGCTGTGCCATACTGATTTTCCGGTTCGTTGTTTTCCATTCATAGGTAGCTTTAGTTACAGCCAGGTTATACAGTTCAGTTACCTGCTGTTGCTGTTCACGGTAAACCTGTTTATCGAGTGATGATTTTTCTGCATTGTTTTTTGCAGTGAAGCCATCAAAAATATTCCACTGTAAACGAATGCCTGCGTACCAAACAGGATCAAGAAGAGACAGATCTTTTTTCCTGAATTCATATTGACCGAACACTGCAACTTTCGGAATATAATCTGTGAGTTCCATTTTTCGTTTGTATTCGGTTGCAGCAATGGCTTCATTCAATAATTTAATTTCAGTCCGTTCAGTTTCTTTTAATGAATCTGCATTCATCAATATTGGCTGTAGTGCAGGATGAAGTGTTGCCAACTGTTCAATTGGAACTCCGGTTAACTGCAATAATTTTTCAAGCAGTATATTTTTGTTCGATGTAAACTCTACTTGTTTTACGTGTAAACGTTCCTGTGCCAGTTCAACTTTTTGCCGTTCAAGCGGAGTTGCTAATCCATTGCGGATAGCATTCTCTACAAAGCGGATTTGTTCATTCAGCAAGTCAGCTGAAGAGGATAACACTTTTTCTGATGCCAGAACAAGTGAAAGCTGATCGTATGTGTTCACAATTTCAGCAATCAGTTGGATCCGTTCTTTTTCGGTTGAAATGCGCAATACATTTTCCTGTCGCTTAATTGCTTTTAATGCCAGTGGAACTTTACCGCCACTGAATACAACGATCTGTGAGTTGGCTGTTACTTTGAAAATATTTTTTTCCTGAATTGCAGGAACAGGCTTCAGGTTGATAGAAGAGGGAAGCTGACTGTTGAATGGAAGACCAACTGCTTCTTTAATCAGCAGCCGTTGTGTACCAAGCAGGAGAGTTTCCATGTCGGTCGGGAAAAGGATATCGTCATTCAGCCTGGTGTAAGTAGCGCTTACAGATGCTTTTGGAAGATATGTTTGCCGGGCGGTTCTTCTGTCAATTTGTGTTTGCTGAATTCTGATTTTATTGATCTTAACGGCTGAACTTTTTTCATACGCTTTGTCGATAAGATGTTTGAGTACGGGATCTGATAACTGTGCCCGGATCGACTGCATGCTCAATAGCAAAGCAGCCATCCAATAAAATTTCTTCATTGTTCTGTATGTTTAAATGGTAATACTTTGCCAGCAGGCTTCCAGTAATTTTTTCTGTGTACTGTTTTTAGTGAGATCGGTTTTGCCTGCGATGAACATTTTCATCATGTTGTTGATGTGGCCTGATACAATTGATAGAAGCATCAGATCAGGCCGGTCTTTTACTTTCTTTTCTTTTTTTTCCTGCCCCGGGACTTTTTGAGTCGGTTCTAGGATGGCATCATTTTCTTCCTGTGTTTCTTTGAAAATAAATGGAGAGTAGGTGTATTGTTGTATAAAACTGAATCGGTCGGGATTGTCAGCGTAATAACTCAGGGCTTTACCGGCCATTTCAAAAAAGTTTTCTTCAATGGAATTATCTTCTCTGTAACTGTTGATGATACTGTCCCTGTACTCCTGTGCAATCAGTTTGTACAGTTCGTTGATGAGTTCTTCCTTGCTGCTGAAGTAGAGGTAGGTGGTACCTGCAGCAATGCCTGCTTCTTTGGCTACATTCTTCATACTGAGGTGATAAAAACCTTCTTTATTTACCAGTTTCAACACAGTATTCAGGATTGTACTTTTCTTGTCCATAATGCAAAGATATAAAAATGAATGAACATTCATTCATTTTTTATAAAATGAAATATATCAGTAATTCATGTAGTGTTTTTAAGTAAGTTTAACCACGGTTACAACCATAAAAAAACAATTCAATGAAAAAGCTTTTCTTATTACTCATTGTTGTATGCGCTGTTTATTCACATACAACTGCACAGCAAACAGTCATTCAATTATACGAAGGTGCAGCCCCCGGTTCTGAAAGCTGGACATGGAACGAAGCAGAAAATGATAACAATGCCTGGCAAACAAAGGCAGTTTATAATGTCAGTCATCCAACCCTTACGGTATTCAAACCTGAAGAAGGCAAGGCAAATGGTACATCAGTAATTATTTGTCCGGGGGGTGGCTTTCATGCATTATCCATTAACAGCGAAGGGTATTTTGTGGCGAAATGGTTAGTGAAAAAAGGTGTTACCTGTTTTGTATTGAAGTACAG
>CAZOLW010000040.1:0-43457 GCA_964580775.1 uncultured Chitinophagaceae bacterium
CACTTTCAATTTCATTATACAGCTTAATTGCTTCAATAATACCAACCACTTTTCCATGAGTTACTTCATCACCCGCTTCAACAAACAAAGGTTTATCAGGAGATGGTTTGCGGTAGAACGTGCCAATCATCGGGCTCTTAATGGTGATATATTTACTTGTATCATCGGCTTGTTTAGTAGCAGGAGTTGCTGCTGAAGGAGCCGGGGCAGGTTGTAGAGCCGATGAGGGGGCAGAAGCCTGAACCTGGCCTGTATAAACTGTTTGCTGAATAACTTCTTCTTTCTGCTTTATAGTAACCTTGAAATCCTTTTCTTCGATGGTGAGTTCACTGAGGTTGGATTTGTTGACCATTTTAATCAACTCCTGAATTTGTTTGAAATCCATGTTCGTGAGGTTTTTAAATTGAACAATATTAACGGGCGGCTAAGGTAGGGAATTACAATCCAGAATTCCCGCTTTTCTTAAAAAATCAGTCCAAAACAAGGATTTTTTGATCAAAAACAAGGCATTTTGAATGAAAAAAGGGGCATTTTGATGAAAATGCCCCTTTTTGATATTTTAAAAAATTACTCTTTTACTCTTTCTACATAATCGCCTGTTTTTGTGTTGATGCGGATCAATTCGCCTTCATTCACAAATAAGGGAACCATAACGGTGGCGCCTGTTTCAATGGTTGCAGCTTTTAAAGTACGTGTAGCTGTATCGCCTTTCATTCCGGGTTCGCTGTATGTAACCAGCATCACAATTTTATCAGGCAATTCTACGGTCATTGGCAATTCAGTTTCTGTATTGATGAGGATTGAAACTTCGCCTCCATCTTTTAAAAACTGGGGGGCATCAATCAAAGCTTCCTGAACAACCATTTGCTCAAAGGTTTCATTATTCATGAAATTGTAACCAGTATCGTCTTTGTATAAAAACTGAAATTCTTTACGTTCTACTCGAATGGGGTAAATAGTTTCACCACTGTTCCAGGTTGCCTCAACTGAACGGTTATTATCAACACCTTTGAGCTTTGCCCACACTTTCGCTGCTGCACGTGCTGTTTTGTTTTCGCCAAACTCTACAATTTTGTATAAGCTGCCGTCAACTTTAATAATCATACCACGTGTGATGTCGGATGTATTTGCCATAAAACCTGTTAAAATTTTAATTTGAGGCTGCAAATATAAGGTAACTGGCTTTGATGGCAAATTGATGCATGACATTTATGGAACCGGCACAGGGTCTTTGTTGCAGTGCTTGTTATGTCAGCCGATAGCTATCGGCCCAATTGTACGTTATCGCTTGCAGAAGCCTGCTTCAATATTCAGCTTTCAAAGGCACCGGATTTCATGTATATTGAAACAGTTTTGGGTTTTCATTTCATGGTTTGATTGTAAATTGCCGGCATGAAAAAATACTTGCTCATTATTTTGCTTTGCATTCCGGCAGCACCTCTTTTAGCTTTACCCAAAACAGATTCTATTCCGGCACATCTCCAGAATCTATTACTGCCTGATTTTAAAATTCTGCTGACAGATGGCAAAACCAATTTTTATACGGATAATCTTTCAAAAGATAAGAACACGATCATTATCAACTTCAGTCCCGAGTGTGAACATTGTCAACTGCAAACAGAAGAGCTGATTAAGAACATTGATCAGTTTAAAGGAACCCAGATTGTTATGGCAACTTCTCTTCCTCTTGAAAATATGAAACAGTTCTATGATGAATTCCAGATAGTAAAGTACCCCAACATCATTATGGGTCAGGATGTGCTGTTCTTCTTTTCCAGGTATTACAAAAATCAATACCTGCCGGGCATTGCAGTCTACAATAAAAAAAGAGCCCTTCTGAATTTTTACGACGGTGGCGCAAAAACAGAAGAGCTGATTAAACTGGTAACTGAGTAGTTTCTTTTGTTACTTATCAGGTTCAACATTTACTTTATCATAAATCTGCAGATTTCTTTTGGCAGTTTTAAGCTTTGTTTTAATTAGAATTACTCCGTTTTTTCCCTTTTCACCATAAAGTTTTGTTGCATCGTTCCCTTTTAACACATTGATACTTTCGATGAAGTCAGGATTCAATTGATTCACTTCTTCAATTGTAGCTTCCTTCCCATCAATATAGTATAAAACCTTATCAGCATTTGCAGTTGTAATCGAAATTGTTTTCCCTTTTGTTTCCACCAATGCAGCAGGAGATGGAGAAGTTGCGACAGTTAGTTTTGATTCAACTGATACCGGCGCTACCTGAACTGTTGTTGAAACAGGCGATAAAGTGTTTACTTCAGAAACCACTGCTACATTTGATTTCACGCTGGTAACTGAAACAGTGGGAGCTATTGTACCAGTAAGCTTACTGACGGGAGATACTGTTGTTGCAATTGAAACAGGAGCAACTACTGAAACTGTTGATGGTGCAGTTGGCGGCGGTGGAGGTGGAATTTCACCATACTTATTCGTATAAAATGTTTCTTTCTTATTCCAATCGGTAAGCGTTAATGCTTCAACAATCTTTTTCTTTTTGTCTTTTACAATAACAACACATTCGCCATTATTATCTGCAATGGTAAGATAATATCCTTTTTTATTTGGAGTAAGCTGCTCCTTTGCCGGACTGATAACTGCCAATGTTTCTACCGGAGGTGGTGGTGGCGGCGTAGTTGTAATTGTCGTGCCGTACTTTTTTTCCAGTGTTTCTTTTTGCTTGGGATCATTCAGATCATAGGTTTCAACTGTGCCATTTTTCAACCTTATCCGGATAATCTCTTTACCATTCTCCTTCATCACATCAACGGTTTGAATGTCTTTATTAGCAGCTGTTGTTCCCTGACCCAGAGCTGGCGGTGGAGGTGGCTGAAGTATTTTACCATATTTTTTCTCAAAGGCATTCTTTTGATCTGCATCATTCAAGTTATAATTTTCAACAGTCCCATTTTTCAGTACAATCCTTACATTATTCTTTCCATTACTTTTCGTTACATCAACAGAACTGATATTATCTGTGGGAACGGTATCGCTTAACAAAGCAGCCGTTTGCGAAAAGTCATGCTTCCTTTCCTGCAGTTTCACTTCTCTGAAAGCAAGTAACAACACTGCTATCAGCGGCAGTACAAATAAGAAACGGAGTACCTGCACCCGTGCAGATTTCATTTTGTTCATCATGGCAATACGATTTTTTAAAGATGAGAAATTAAATTTTGGTGTAATGCTGTACTGGCTGTTACCAACCACTTTCAGCAGCAGGTACTGGTATTGTTTTTTATCCAGACCTTCTTCCAGTACTTTATGATCAGCAATAAATTCAAGATTCTGACGGATGGCTTTGCGCAGCAACCAGGCAACAGGATTAAACCATAATACAATACACAAAAGCTCAGCCAGTAAAATATCAATACTATGTTTTTGTTTTACATGCACAAACTCGTGACGAATGATTTCCTTTAGTTCAGCTTCTGTATGCTGCTCTTTATTGATATAAATAGAATCATGAAATGAAAAGGGAACGATTGATTCATTAATATGATACAGCTTCACTTCACCATTATTGAGCAGAGTTGCTTTGGTTTTAATCCTCTTCAGTGATATTAATTGCATCAGTACACGAATACCCATCATCAAAACACCTGCTGTAAAAACAGTCAGCATAATTGTTCCTGCATTCCAGAAAGCTTCCTGTTCTTTTATAAGTTGGATCTGCTGAAAAGATGGAATGATTTGTATAAGATTGTTTTGCTGCAATTCATGCCTGAACAGGAAATCAGTAATGTTCATGAATGGTATAAAAAAGCACAACAGACTGTACCCCGCCAGGTACCACCTGTTCCAGTTATAAAAAGTTAAACGGCGCAAAACCAGCTGATAAAATAAAAACACAACTGCAAGTGCAATGGAAACTTTTAAAAGATAGTCTATAATAAAAGGCATGCTAATTTGATAATTTGGTGATTTGTTAATTTGGAAATGACTGCATTTTTAATCACTTCTTCCCTTCAATCATCTCCACTATTTCTTTCAATTCTTCAGGCGATAATTTCTTTTGCTCCACAAAAAAATTCACCAGCTCCTTATAAGAGTTTTCGAAATACTCCTTTACAAAGCCATTCATGAATTTCTTTTTGTACTCTTCTTCAGTGATGGCCGGCTTATATAAATAGGCATTACCCACCAGCCTGCTGGAAAGAAATCCCTTCTTTTCAAGATTCTTAACGGTTGATGCAAGTGTTGTGTAAGGAATATCTATATCCAGGTTATCTAAAAAGGCTTTTACATTGCCTTCACCATTTCGCCAAACAGCCTGCATCGCTTCTTCTTCCTGTTGTGTGAGCTTCTCTAACATATCTACGAATTTTTCGTAAATCTACGAAAATATCGTAACCATCCAAATTTATTTTCCTTTTTGTTTGTTAGCAGATTGTTATTGTGGCAAAAGAAAACCCCGGCGATTGGCCGGGGCAACAAGTTATGTTTGGAAAAAATTATTTCTCACATACTTCTTTCAGGCTTTGCAAACCTTCCTCAAACTGTTTATTGAGTTGTTTGTTCAGGTAAGGTCCCATTAGCCGGGCAATGGGAAATGGCAAATCACCTGTATTGCGCCAAACCGTTCTGGTACCATCTGTTATTTCTGTAAAATCCCATGCATCCATTGCCTGGGCTTTCCATGGCTTAATAAATTGAAGGTCGAAATTCACGGCCTTGCCGGGTGCAGTAGAGCGGATGGTTAAATGACCTTCACCTACTTTTTTCCCATTCCAGTGATATTTATGGCCAATATGTCCGGCTTCCCCAGTGATGGTTGCCAGTGCATCGGGATCCTGCTTCTGCCAGGGATTCCATTCTTTGTAGTAATTAAGATTTGCCACTTTATTATAAATCTCAGCTGCAGGCCGGTGAATAATAATTGATTTTTCAATCAGGTACTTACCCGGCAGTATTGCTGCTACGAGCAATAAAAAGGCAATGATCCCGATGATGACATAAAGAATGATCATGGTTGCTGGTTTTGCTGATAAAGATAATGAATCGATCTTTTGTGATTGTGGCTCCTGTCCAATACCTTTGGCTTCGAAAAATTTTATTCACTTAATAAATCTTTTTTCATGAAAGTAACTGTTGTAGGTGCAGGTGCCGTTGGAGCAACCAGTGCTGATAATATTGCCCGTAAAGAATTGTGTTCGGAAGTTGTTTTGCTTGATATCAAAGAAGGTGTTGCAGAAGGCAAAGCACAGGATATGATGCAGACTGCTACTTTTCTCGGTTTTGATACCAAGATCACAGGCAGCACAAATGACTATTCAAAAACAGCCGGCAGCGATGTGGTTGTAATTACTTCAGGCTTGCCAAGAAAGCCGGGGATGACCCGTGAAGAACTGATTGGTGTAAATGCAGGCATTGTAAAAAATGTTTGCGAACAGGTTCTTACATTTTCACCCGATGCGATTGTTGTTATTGTAAGTAATCCCATGGATACAATGACTTATCATGCTCTTAAGTCTACAGGCTTACCCAAAAACAGGATTATTGGTATGGGCGGCACACTCGACAGTAGCCGTTTCAAATACCAGATCAGCCAGCATTTGCATTGCAGCCCTTCAGATTTGAGTGGTGTTGTAATTGGTGGTCATGGCGACACTACAATGATTCCGCTGATTCGTCACGCTTCATGGAACAGTGTTCCTGTAACAGATTTCTTAAGCCAGGAGCAACAGGATAAAATTGTAAAGGATACAATGGTTGGTGGTGCTACACTTACCGGTCTTTTAGGTACATCGGCATGGTATGCACCGGGTGCTGCAGTTGCCAAATTAGTTGAATCCATTTTGAGAGATGAGAAGAAACTCCGCACCTGCAGCGTTATGCTCGAAGGTGAATATGGTCAAACTGATATTTGCCTTGGCGTTCCGGTTGTGATCGGAAATAAAGGATGGGAAAAAATTGTCGACCTTAAACTCTCTGAAGAAGAACAGGCTGCGTTTAACAAAAGCGCAGATGCTGTGAGAGGGATGAATGATGTATTGAAAACTTTATAATTCAGCACCTGATAAATGAAAGCCGTTTCAGTTTTGAAACGGCTTTTTTTTGACTGTTACATTAAAATCCATGTGAGCTATTGCAATTTGTGGGAAAAAATGATAATTTTGTCCAAGCTATATAATTCAATTATCTTTAATATCCATCGCAAAATAAACCTCAGTCTTTAAGACAAAATCCTCCAAATTATTCTGCTATAGAACCACCAATTCCTTTGAAGCCTTAATTCGTTATTATTATTAAAGCTTTATTATGTATTTGAAAAAAACTATTACGGGTGGATTTCTGATTTTAGGGTTTATTTTGTTTGTATCTCCTGCCATAGCGCAGGAGCCAAGAACATTGCATAATCCAAAAATTGATCTAAGCCTAAGCCCTGTGCATAACAGGAATATAAGCCCGGAGCATAATCCCGGCATCAATCCAAAAACAAACTGGAATATTAACCCTGCATACAATAAAGTTATCAATCCTGCTGAAAACAACAGGATCAATCCAAAAACAAATACAGAGCTCAACCCGTTGAATAATCAACTGCTGAACCCGATGTTTTATAAGAATCTTAACCCAAAAAATGTCAGCTGGAGAGGTTTGTATTTATATGATGAAAAAGATAACCTGATTGGCTATATCACCAAACCAATGAAAGATGTGTTAATCTGTTTTGATATCAAAGGCGAATGGACCTGCTACTATGTACTCACTCCGGAAGGGACTTATAACCATTTTGAAAAAAGCGGTGAGTGGACAGGAAACTATCTCTGTTCCGATTCAAATGGAGGTTATAATGTTTTCACCAAAGAAGGGAACTGGACGAGAAATCATGTGAAATAATTCTTCATTACCGCAATTGTTTTGCCCATTGCTGCGCCAGCGCAGCAATTTTATATACATCCTGTTGCTCCATGCATTTGAAATGTTTTTTTGGGCATTTGTCATGACCAATTTTTGAACAGGGCCTGCAACCCAGATCAGTAATCTCAAATTGAGAAGCTGAAACCGGATTGTTTCCATAATAAGGAGTCATCCCAAATACAGGGACTGTATTTCCCCACACACTGATGATTGGTTTCTTGAAAGCAGCAGCTATGTGCATCAGCCCTGTATCATGCGTAATGATGAGTTTTGCCTTTCGAACAAGATCAGCACTTTCATTTATTGAAAACTTACCGCAGGCATTGTAAATTTTAATATTGTCAACAGTTGCAATTTCATCTCCAACTGCCCTGTCTTCCGGCCCGCCAAGTAATACAATAGGATGATCGAGCAACGTACACAGTTCTTTTAATTTATGTACAGGTAATTTTTTTGTAGCATGCGCTGCACCAATGACAATGCCTACATAGCCTAACGAATGCGCTTGTGGCAAATCCTTTTGCTGAATCTCTTCTTCTTTCGGAATAAAATAATCCAACCCCTTTCCATCGTTTGTTACTGAAAATGATTTTACTGTATCCAGGTACCGGTCAACAATATGAAGCGCCGGCATCCGGTTGATCTTAAGATTTGTAAGTAACCACTTTTGAATATTCAGTTTATTGAATGAGAAGGCTTTTACTTTCAGTTCCTTCTTGATCTTCAGTGTACGGAGGTTATGATGCAGATCAATGATGTAATCATAGTTTTCTTCTTTCAGTTCATGCATCAGCAGATCAAGATTATCCTGCAGATAATAAAACTTATCAATATATGGATTCGATGCAATGACTTTATGAAAACTGAACTTGGTGAGATAATGAATTTCAGCAGCAGGAACCTGCTGCTTCAAACAACGGACAACGGGAGTAGTTAATACAATATCACCAATAGATGAAAAACGAATGATGAGAAATTTAAGCCCCCTCCGCCCCCTAAAGGGGGAACTTGTAACTGCTTCAATATTTTCTGACACATCACTCATATGGTATTTTATTATTCGCCTTCAGGGGTCAGGGGCTTTTAAGGAAGCATCTCCTCTCCTTCTACATAATTCAAATCTTTATGAAAGGTTTCTTCAGTAAAATAAGCTGCCACCAGTGTAATTGCAATAACAACAACTCCTGTAACAATTCCGCTTTTTGTTAAGCCCCAGCCCCATGATTTTTGAAATAAATTCAGGAACATCAGGTTGATCAATGGCAAAGCTCCACGCACCATATTGGGAATTGTTGTGGCAGCAGTTGCACGCAGGTTGGTTCCAAACTGTTCAGCACCCATTGTAACAAAAATGGCCCAGAAACCCGTACTGAAGCCAAGCAATGCACAGATTGCATACATGGCAAAATCAGAATTATTCAGGGGGGAAAAGAACAGCGCAACAGAAAGGATCGTTAATGCATAGAAAAGATACAATGCCTTTTTCCGGCTTTTGAAATACTGGCTTACAAAGCCAATCAGAATATCACCAATTGCAATGGCTGCATACGCAAACATGATTGCCCTTCCGCTTTCAACCTGTGTATCACCATAAAAATCTTTGGCAAAACGGTTACTAAGATTTACTAAAATCCCAATTACATACCAGGTAGGTAAGCCAATCAAAATGGCAAGAATATATTTCCTGAAACGTGTTGCATTATTAAAGAACATAAACACATTGCCACGGCTTACTTTGGTTTGCTTTACTTCTTTAAACATGCCGCTTTCTGCAACACTTACCCGAAGCAGCAACAGCATAATTCCTAATCCACCACCAATCTTATAACACAAACGCCAGTCATGATCTGTAACCTGGAAAATAAAATAAGCGAATACAGCTCCAAACAATCCAATACCTGCAACGAGTGACGTACCGATTCCCCTTTTATTTTTTGGAAGCAATTCACTTACTAATGTAATACCTGCACCTAACTCACCGGCAAGCCCGATACCAGCTACAAATCTTGCATACGCATACTGATCAACTGTTGTAACATAACCTGTAACAAAATTGGCTACAGAATATAAAAGAATAGAACCAAACAAAACACTCAGTCTTCCTTTTTTATCGCCGATAGTTCCCCACAAAATTCCACCGATTAATAAACCCACCATTTGCCAGTTGATGATTTTTGTGCTGGCTGCAATCATGGCAAGTGAATTATCTTTACTGATACCAATACCAACAAGACTCGGCTCTCTTACAATGGTGAAAAGCAGCAGATCATAAATATCTACAAAGTAGCCAAGAGCTGCTACAATTACTGCCAGTGAAAAAACAGAAGTTGAATTACGAGAAAGCATTACGATTATGATTCAGATTTGCTTTTTGGCTTTTGAGCTCTTTTGCCAAATAAAAATTTCCAGAGTACCGGAGCAGTTGTAACCGCAATGATAATGATTACAATCAACTCAAGTTTGTCTTTTAATTCAATACCAAACTGGTTTTTTACCCATATCTGTAAAAAATGACCGGCAAAAATCATTGTAATCACCCATGCAACACAACCAACAATGTTGTAATACATAAACTTCTTCTTATCCATTTCAACGATACCTGCTACAATTGGAGCAAATGTGCGGACGAACGGAAGAAACCTTGCAAATACAATTGCACCACCGCCATGCTTTTCATAAAAGTCATGTGCTTCATGCAGGTAACGCTGTTTAAAAATGAAATTATCTTTCCAACTGTACATAGCATGTCCCACTTTTTTCCCTGTCCAGTAACCTGCCATGTTACCAAGTATACCGGCAGCAGAAATTAAAGCGCAAAGAATCAGCAAATCAAACCACTCATTTTGCACTGCTCCCAAACCGATCAGTTTCAGAAATTCATGTGCAAGGTTGCCGCTGTAAATACCGGCAACAAATAACAAACTGTCGCCGGGAAAGAAAAAACCAAACAGCAAACCGGTTTCAGCAAAAACAATAAACAGCAATAACCACAAGCCACCGTACTTAATATAAAACATCGGTGTAAGAAGATCTTTCCATGTAAAATTTTTATTCATGGAAATGGTTACACCTTCAGTTAAATCTGAAACGGCAACTTTTGTTTCTTTATAATCCTTTGCAGTAAATGAAACTGAATCAGTTCCTGCAAATTCAATACTTGAAAATCCGCCCTTTCCGGCTTCATATACTTTCCCGTTAACTGAAAACTCATCAACAGGTGCTTCATACTGATTAAACACTTTTACTTTCACCTGCTGCTGGGCATCTGCACTGCTCCAAAAAAACACACTGATTAAAAAAACAATCAATCTGAACTTCATTCTTATAAGTTTATTTACGTTCCTGAATTATATGAAATAATTATACTGTGGCTGCCTCATGCCCATCGCCCAACTCCCCTTCCCATTTGCTTACAACTGATGTTGCCAATGCATTACCAACTACATTTGTCATGCTTCTGAACATATCGCAAAAATGATCGATTGGTAAAATCAAAGCCACACCTTCAGGTGGAATATTAAACATGGCACAGGTTGCAAGCACAACAACTAATGATGCTCTTGGTACGCCTGCAATTCCTTTACTGGTTAACATCAATACCAGTAACATTACCAACTGTGTTGCCAGATCAAGATGCACTCCATAAGCCTGTGCAATTGCCAGACTTGCAAAAGTCATATACATCATACTGCCATCAAGGTTAAAGGAATAACCGAGCGGCAATACAAAGGCAACAATTTTATCCTTACAACCAAATCGTTCAAGCTCTTCCGTGAGTTTGGGAAATACGGCTTCGCTGCTGGTTGTACTGAAGGCAATTAATAAAGGTCCACCGATTCTTCTTAGCAAGACTTTCATCCTTGGCCCAAGTATCAGAAATCCAACCCCAATCAATACCGCCCACAAAATGGCAATACCCAAAAGAAAATAGGCAAAGTAGATGAGATAAAACTGAAAGATGCCCAATCCTTTTGCAGCCACCACAGCGGCCAGTGCACCAAACACACCAACAGGTGCAAAATTCATTACATAGTTCACCATTTTTAAAATGATATGCGATGCAACATCCAGTGCCTTGATTAACGGCTTTGTATAATCCCCTATTGCAGCAGCAGCAACCCCAAAGAAAATGGAGAAGACAACGATCTGCAGAATTTCATTGGTGGCCAATGCCTCAAACAAACTCTTTGGAATAATATGCTCTACAAAATTCTGTAAGGAGAATGAAGAGGTTTTTGTCATCAGGTCTTTTACACCTTCTGTATCTGCCTGCGACAAATCAATATAAGTTCCGGGCTTAAACACATTCACCAGTAACATTCCTAATAAAAGTGATGCAAGTGATGCAGTAATGAACCATAGTAAAGCCTTACCGCCTACTCGGCCTACTGCTTTTAAATCCCCCAGTTTGGCAATACCAACAACAAGGGTTGTAAATACCAGAGGAGCAATAATCATCTGCACCAGGCGGATAAAAATATTACTGAGAAGTTTTATGTTCTTTGAAAAGTCCTTTATGAATTCTTCAGAGGATGAAACATGAACAATATACCCGACAATGATACCCAGTACCATTGACAGAAGGATGTAAATAGTTAAACGATTCCCCTTACCCATGCAGTAATTTTTATGAGTCGCAATATACAGCTTTCGGGTTTGAAAGAAAGGCTGCAAAACCGTTAATAAATCTTTTGAGCGTTTTTTAGAATAAATCTCTATTTTTCAGGTTCATTCAGAATTTATAAACCACAACAACACAAGTATGAGTTTATTTGTAAAAAAACCTTTGGCCCAGCTTCTGGCACAGGCAGAAGACAATGAGAAAGGATTAAAACGGACACTGGGGGCGGGTAACTTAATTGCATTAGGTATTGGAGCCATTATAGGTGCCGGCTTATTTGTAAGAACCGCTGCTGCTGCCGGACAGGCTGCCGGACCCGGTGTTACACTTTCATTTATTGTAGCAGCCGTAGGTTGTGCTTTTGCAGGTTTGTGTTATGCAGAATTTGCTGCCATGATTCCTATTGCTGGAAGTGCATATGCTTACAGTTATACAACGATGGGTGAACTGATAGCATGGATTATTGGCTGGGCTTTGATTATGGAATACGCATTGGGTGCTGCCACTGTATCCATTGCATGGAGTGAATATTTAAACAAGTTGCTGGGAGGAGCTGTTCCCTATGAATGGTGCCACTCGCCATTTGAAAGCTTTACTGATTCTGCAGGTATTCATCATTCGGGTATTATGAATGCACCCGCATTGGTGATTTTATTGCTGCTTACTTTATTATTAATTAAAGGAACACAGGAATCAGCGATGGTAAATATGGTTATCGTATTTATTAAAGTAGCCATTGTAATCTTATTCATTGTTATTGGCTGGCAGTTTATTAAACCGGAAAATCATCTTCCTTATCTAATTCCGGCAGATACCCCACCTGTAACAGACAGTGCCGGTAAAATCATTGCTGATTACAGCGGATGGAACAAACATGGTTTTGGTGGTGTGCTGGGTGGAGCAGCGATTGTATTTTTTGCCTTCATTGGTTTTGATGCGGTAAGCACTGCAGCACAGGAAGCAAAAAATCCAAAAAGAGATATGCCGATCGGTATTCTCGGTTCATTGGTTGTTTGTACTGTTCTGTATATTTTATTTGGACATGTATTAACCGGTGTTGCTAACTGGAAAGATTTTGTTGATCCTGAAAAAGGAAGAGAAGCTTCAGTTGCTTATGCCATTTCTACTTATATGATCGGGTATGGCTGGCTGGCAAAAGCTGTTACAATTGCCATCCTTGCAGGTTTCTCATCTGTAATTCTTGTGATGCTGATGGGACAGAGCCGTATTTTCTATACCATGAGTAATGATGGTTTGATTCCTAAAGCATTTGGCGAACTTCATCCAAAATTCAAAACTCCTTATAAGGCCAACTGGATACTGTTCGTTTTTGTTGGGTTGTTTGCTGCTTTTGTTCCCGGACATGTTGCAGGTGATTTAACTTCCTTCGGCACACTGTTCGCCTTTGTGCTTGTAAGTGCAGGTGTCTGGATGCTGAGAATAAAAGAACCAAATATTCACCGTCCTTTCAGGGCACCGCTGGTACCGGTTGTTTCTACATTAGGTGTATTGATTTGTACTGCAATGATAGTTGGGCTTGATGCACAAACCTTAAAAGTTGCTTTTGCCTGGATGGGAGTTGGCTTAATTGTTTACTTCGTGTACAGCCGTCATCACAGTAAATTGAGGAATCCTTCCGAAATATTACCACATGCCTCCGATTTTGAGAAACATTAAATAATAATTGAACCTTTTTTAGATAAACCGTCCTGTATTCTGCAGGACGGTTTTTTGTTTACTGCCATCTCCCTAAATTTGCAGCCCAAGCCTCACCCTCGTTCCCTCTCCAAAAGAGAGGGAGGCCAAACTTCAGAACAGCTAATTATCTGAAGTGCTGACACATCAACTGATGATAGATATTGCAACAGTACAAGAGTGCGACGCCAATGCAGATGATAAAAGAGATGAAAGCTTGTAAACACAAACTATTAACTACAAACTGAAAACTGATTTAAATGGGAAGGATTTTTGAAGTTAGAAAGAGTACCATGTTTGCCCGCTGGGATAAGATGGCAAAGAACTTTACCCGTATTGGTAAAGAAATTGTGATTGCTGTAAAAACAGGCGGTTCAGATCCCAACTCCAATGCTGCTCTTCGCCGTTGCTTTCAGAATGCCAGAAGTGTGGGGATGCCGAAAGACCGTGTGGAAGCTGCCATTAAAAGGGCAATGGGCAAAGAACTCATTAACTACGACGAAATACTTTACGAAGGTTATGCGCCGCATGGTGTTGCCATCTTAGTTGAAACTGCAACTGATAATCATGTACGCACTGTAGCGAATGTAAAAAGTCATTTCACCAAGGGACATGGTTCAATGGGCAACAGTGGCAGTGTAAGTTTTCAGTTTAAAAAACTGGGTGTGTTTAAACTGAAACCGGAAGGGTTAAATGCTGAAGACCTAGAACTGGAGTTGATTGATTTTGGTTTGGAAGAACTGGGCGAAAGCACCAGTGAAAATGGTGAAGATATTTTAGTGATCCGTTGTGCATTTACTGATTTTGGAAACATGCAGAAAGCACTGGAAGATAAAGGCATTACTCCTATCAGTGCAGAACTGGAATGGCTCCCTTCCACAACTGTTCCTGTTACTGACGAACAGGCAGAAGATGTAAGTAAACTAATTGAACGCCTTGAACAGGATGAAGATGTGCAGAAGGTGTTTCATAACATGGGATAAAGAATTGATGTTATCGTATTGAACGGGTACTTTTTTACAGTGCCCGTTTTTTTATCTGCAATACTCCTGTACATTTATACCACATGAATGACCGAATTGTTCTGTTTGATGGAGTTTGTAATTTCTGCAACTTCTGGATACAGTTTGCATTAAAGCGTGACCGTAAAGGAAAATTACTGTTTACATCTTTACAGGGCGAAACAGCCAAAACAATTTTACCTCAGTTTGGAATAGACCCTGCTGTTTTAACCTCCGTTATTTTTATTGATGATGGAAAAGTTTATAAAGAATCTTCAGCAGCATTGCATGTTTGCCGTTATCTTGATGGAGGATGGAAAATTCTTTATGCCCTGATCATTATCCCTGCATTTATACGTGATGGAATTTATAAATGGATCGGCAGAAACCGGTATAAATGGTTTGGAAAAAAGGAAAGCTGTATGTTACCAACTCCCGAACAGAGATCGAGATTTCTGGATTAGATCCAGTTACAAAATAATAATCTCGCCTTTCATATAAAACACACATTCGCCTCCCATCATTACCCGTTCGGTACTCAATTGTTCGCAGTGAATATCGCCACCACGTTTACTTAACTGTTTGGCAAACATTTTTTTCTTATCGAGTTTTTCACTCCAGAAAGGAATGAGCTGTGAGTGAGCTGAACCTGTTACCGGGTCTTCATCAATACCGGCAGACGGAGCGAAGAAACGGGAAACAAAATCAACCTTGTCGCCTTTTGCAGTAAGGATCACCATTTCGCCGGTTTTCTTTAATGCTGTAAAATCAGGCTTGGCATTTACCACTTCTGCTTCGGTATTTACTTCAATCAATAAATCACGGTATTTGTAGACTCCAACAATTTCCTTCACATTTAATATCTCAGTCATATTCTGCGGATAATCTGTAATACGCTCAGGCTTCCAGGAAGGAAAATCCATTTCATACAGCTCATTATTCTTCACCACTTTTAAGAAGCCGCTTTTTGAATGAAATGTAACGGAAGGTTTGTTATAACCAAGAATTGAATACAATGTAAACGCACTTGCCAATGTAGCATGTCCGCATAAATTAATTTCCAGTTCAGGTGTAAACCAGCGGATGTCATAATCTGCCCCCTCCTGTTTTGATGGAACAAAGAAAACAGTTTCAGCTAAATTATTTTCCATGGCCAGTTGCTGCATCAGTTCATCATTAATCCATTTTTCTAATGGAACAACTGCTGCAGGATTTCCTTTGAATAAAATTGAAGTGAACGCATCAACCTGGTATAAATCTAGTTTCATAATGTTTGTTTAAATAAGAAGCACAACAAATATTCTGCAATCTAAAAAATCATTTTCTTTTCCGCCGGACATTTATACCAATGGCTGTAAGAGTCATTCATTGGTGATCAATACATTTTAGGGAGGGCCAGCTTATACCGCACAACAAGAATGCGGCTGATGACAATAAAAGCAATACAGATAACATTAGCAAGATCAGATTCAATCGAAACTTTCAGTAAAATGAAATACAGCAACCCGCCGGCTATAGATACAGAAGCATAGATTTCTTTTCTGAAAACAAGCGGAACATTATTGAGGAGTACATCTCTGATAACACCGCCAAACGAGCCGGTGATTGTACCGAGTGCAATACAAATACCGGTGCTTAAATGCAATTGCAATCCCTTTTCCACTCCAATTAGTGTAAACAAGCCAAGACCTAACGCATCAAATAAAAATAAAGTGGTAGTTGCTTTTTTCAGAAATCGTCCGAAGAGCATAGTGCCAATTGCAGCAGCAATAATTACAAGAGTAGTAGTGCCATCCCTTAACCATCCAACAGGTGTATCGCCAATGAGTAAATCCCTGAGCGTACCTCCGCCAATTGCTGTAACAAATGAAAGAATAATGACGCCAAATGGATCCAGCTTTTTTTCCATGGCAGCAAAAGCACCTGATACTGCAAATGCAAATGTGCCGAGAATATCAATAATATGAAGCAGGTTTTCTCCCATGCATTACTCCCGCATCATTTCCAAAATCACAGCAATAATTTCTTCTGCATTGGGTTTACTGAAATAATCACCATCGCTTCCATAAGATGGACGGTGTGCTTTTGCCGTGATTGTTCTTGGCGCTACATCTAAATATTTATATCCGCCCTGTTCTTCCAGTACTTTGTTGAACATGTAAGCAGCAGCTCCACCGGGAACATCCTCATCAACAAACACAATGCGGTTTGTTTTCTTTAACGATTCGAGAATGCTGTGATGAATATCAAACGGAAGAAGAGTCTGCACATCAATTATTTCACAGCTTGTTCCCATCTGCTCCAATTGGCGGGCTGCTTCTTCAATAATACGGAGTGTAGACCCGTAAGAAACAATTGTAAAATCTGTTCCTTTTCTTATCACTTCAGGAATACCCATTGGCACAGTGAACGATGATAAATTAGATGGAAGCTTTTCTTTCAACCGGTAACCATTCAAACATTCAATCACTAAACCGGGTTCATTACTTTGTAATAACGTATTGTACATTCCTGCTGCCTGTACCATATTACGTGGTACACAAACATAAAATCCACGCAGGCTGTTAATGATCATACCCATTGGAGATCCGCTATGCCAGATGCCTTCTAAACGATGACCTCTTGAACGGACAATTATGGGCGCACTCTGTGTACCGCCTGTTCGGAAATGCAGAGTAGCAACATCATCCGTTAATGGCTGTAATCCATATACTAAATAATCTAGATATTGAATTTCTGCAATGGGGCGCAAGCCACGCATAGCTAATCCAATTCCTTGACCCATGATGGTTAACTCACGGATACCTGTATCAAAAATTCTTGTTTCACCATGCTTTGCCTGTAAGCCTGCAAAGCCCTGGTTAACATCGCCAATATAACCAAGGTCCTCACCAAACGCAACTACTTTAGGGTTATTTGTAAACAGCTGATCAAAGTAGCGGTTAAGAATTTCATACCCATTCAGCATCGGAGCTTCTGCTGCAAACGTTGCTTTTACTTCCGCAACTTTCATGGTACTTGCAGCACCTTCATGATACAAATGTGTATTGAATAAAGATTTACTCTCCTTCATCAACTCATTGTAATATTTTTTTGCATCAAGATTATTAACATCAGCCGTTAACGCAATGGACCTGTACAGCATGCTCATAATATCCCTGCGGTTCGGTTCCCTGTTTGCTTCAAGTTCCTTTAATAATTTCTGCACAGAAGTTCCATTCGATGAGCTGCTGATCAATGGGTTTATTAAAGCAGATACTTTTTCAACCTGTTCATTAATTGGCTGATAATATTCTGCCCATGCAGCGTTTCTTTCAATACTCACAGTTCGTTTTACATCTGATTCTATCACACTCAACTCTTCTTCATTCGCCAGTGAATTTTCAATAATCCATTCTTTCATTTTTTTAATACAATCCCATTCACGTTCCCACTGCAAACGATCAGCCGTTTTATACCGCTCATGACTACCCGATGTTGAATGCCCCTGTGGTTGAGTTACTTCTTCCACATGAAACAAAGCAGGCGTATGTGTAGTTCGGATTTTTTCAATGCCGGCTTCAAATACTTCACACATACCGGCATAGTCCCATGCCTTTACTTTATAGATTTCCATTCCGGTAGCACCGTCATCATTTATCTGAAAACCTTTCAGTGCTTCCGATATTGAACCTTTTGTTGTTTGATATTTCTTAGGAACAGAAATTCCGAAACCATCATCCCAAACAAAAATGGCCAGTGGAATCTGCTGCACTGCCGCAGCATTTACTGTTTCCCAAAAATGCCCTTCACTGGTGGATGCATCGCCGATTGTTGCAAAGCAAACCTCATTTCCATTATTGGATAAGGTAGAAAAATCCTTCAATGTATCTGAATTTCGAAAAAGTTTGGATGCTAAAGCCAACCCCACCGACCTTGGCATTTGGGCGGCAGTAGGGGCCATGCCCGATATAAGATTTTTTCGGTTAACCAGGTCAAGGAATTCACCATCTGCATTAACTGTTGGGGTTGCAAAATGCGAATTCATCTGCCTGCCCGCACTATGTGGTTCATGACTGATGTCGGGATCAGCATAAAGCTGTGCAAAAAACTCTTTGATTGTGACAGATCCTGTTGCAAATGCAAAGGTTTGATCACGGTAATATCCACTGTAAAAATCGCCAGGCTTAAAGAATTTAGCCATTGCTAACTGCGGTACTTCTTTCCCGTCGCCAAAAATCCCAAACTTAGCCTTGCCAGTTAACACCTCCTTTCGCCCCATTAAGCTGGCTTCCCGGCTAAGGCAGGCAAAGCGGTAATCATGCAAAACTTCCTGTTTGAAGTGCTCAAAAGAAAGTTGCTGCAATTCTAAACTGTCTTTGGCTGATAATTCCATGTGGCAAAAATAAATGATTTCACTTCTACGTTAACACTTGAGATGGGCTTTGGTGAAAACAACCGTGGAGCTGTGAACAAATATTCAGCTGTCATCACCTTCCGGTCAATAATTACTGGCACTAATTGAAGCTAATGTAGTTATAAACTGGTAAAAATTTGTGAAAGGCAACCTTTCCGGGTTATGAACTGTCTGTACTTATGCTTACTTTTGGTAATCCGTAAAAAGATAATATAATATGAAAAAACTACTTTTCTCTTTTGTGTTAAGCAGCCTGCTTAGTCTTGCTGTTGTGGCTCAAACACATGATGGTCATGATCACTCTAATCAAACCGTGACCCCGGCCAAAACTGAAATCATCAAATTATCTGAAACCAGTTTTGATTTTGGAAAGATTCCGCAGGGCAAACCTGTTACTCACAACTTTACTGTTGAAAACATTGGAAAAGATACTTTAAGACTTGAAAATGTTCAGGCAAGCTGCGGTTGCACAACACCTGAATGGAGTAAAGAAGCTGTTTTACCGGGTGGTAAAACAACCATTAAGGTTGGTTTCAATGCAGCCTCAGAAGGAGTATTTGAGAAGCCTGTTACAATTTATTACAATGGCGGTCAGGTAAAGCAATTTACCATAAAAGGAAATGTGTGGAAAACACCTGAGCAATCAGCACCAGGCAACCAGGCATTAAACATTTTTAAACAATCACAAAAATAAACATCATTTTTATGAAGTCAGTATTTGCAGCATTCTTTGCACTTTTTTTAGTTACTGCAGCAATCGGTCAGTCTAAAAAGCCATCAGATGTGGCTAAGTTCAGCAGCGAAACAGTTGATTTGGGAAAACCAAAAGTTGGCAACCCGGTAACCGCAACATTTACATTTACCAATACAAGTACGGAAGACCTGTTAATTGAAACCGTTACTCCCGGCTGTGGTTGTACTAAATCAGATTATACAAAAGAACCCATTAAGCCGGGCAAAACTGGAACCATCACCGCTACTTATAACGCAGCGGCTGTTGGCACTTTTACAAAGCCTGTATATGTAAAATTTCTGGGCGTAGATGAGCAACAGAAGTTAACCATCATAGGTGTTGTTCAGCAGTAAACAATTTCTTCAGATATCTTTTCAAACCCCGGAATTTCTCCGGGGTTTTTCTTTGCTATTCACCGCCCCCCTATCTTTGCTTTCATGTTAACGATCAGTAAACGTGGCGAACAGATGCCACCATCTCCCATCAGAAAATTAGTTCCTTACGCAGAAGCTGCAAAAAAAAGAGGAACGAAAGTGTACCATCTTAATATTGGTCAGCCCGATATTGAAACACCGCCTGCTATTCTTGATGCAGTGCGCCATGCTGATATTAAAGTACTTGAATACAGCCACAGTGCCGGGAATGAAAGTTACCGTCGTAAACTCACACAGTACTATAAAAAGGTGGGGATTGATATCAACTATGATCAGATACTGATTACAACCGGCGGAAGCGAAGCCATCATGTTTGGATTTCTTACCTGCCTCAATGCAGGCGATGAAGTGATTATTCCTGAACCGTTTTATGCAAACTATAATGGCTTTGCCTGTGCTGCCGGAGTAAATGTTGTTCCCATCACTTCAACTATTGAAACTGGTTTTGCATTACCTCCTATTGAGGAATTTGAAAAAGTAATTACAACAAAAACAAAAGCCATTGTTATCTGCAGTCCGAACAATCCAACCGGTTATTTATACAGTAAGGAAGAAATGTATAAGCTGAAAGATGTTTGTCTCAAACACAATCTCTACCTCTTCAGTGATGAAGCATACCGTGAATTTTGTTATGATGGCGATTATATTAGCGCCATGCATATTGAAGGATTGGAACAGCATGTTGTGTTGATGGATACCATCAGCAAACGATACAGTGCCTGTGGTGCAAGACTTGGTGCATTTGTTACAAAGAATAAAGCAGTGTATGATGCCGCCATGAAATTTGCACAGGCAAGGTTAAGTCCGCCCGGACTGGCACAGATCATGGCTGAAGCAGCTGTTGATTTACCGGATGAATATTTTGATGCCCCCAAAGCTGAATATCTTTCCCGCAGAAACTTACTGGTGAAACGTTTAAACGAAATGCCCGGTGTATTTTGCCCTAACCCAGGCGGTGCTTTTTATGCAATGGCGAAATTACCCATTGATGATAGTGATACTTTTTGCCAATGGCTATTAGAATCATTTTCACATAAAGGGCAGACAGTAATGCTTGCTCCTGCAACAGGGTTTTATGGAACAGCGGGTTTAGGAAAACACGAAGTTCGTCTTGCTTATGTACTGAATTTAGATTCGCTCAATAAAGCAATGGATTGTTTAGCAGAAGCATTAAAGGTTTATCCCGGCAGAACGAACTGATCTATTCATCATCTCTAAAAATAAGATGTCTGTATTTTTGGTAGAGAAATGCGATGACCAGTAAAATAGCGCCGATTGAAACATAAGAAATAATCTTTTCAATTGTAGAAAACCCGGCACTGTCGAACACAACAAGTTTCAGCAGTGTAATGCTGAATAACAGAATGGAAGCAACCCGGAAAATCCGGAACCTTTGCCACAAACCAATCAGGAATAATACAACTGCAGTAAATACCCATACAATTGTAATCGTAGTGGCTTCAAATTTCAAAGGCACATACACAATAAAAAGTGCAAGGCTGAGTACGAGATATGTATGCCAGATCAGTTTCTGATTCGTAAACACTGTTTTTCCTGTAAAAGCAAACAGCAGATGAAGCACACTCATTACAAGCGTTATAAAAGAAATATCATCCTCACTTCCTTTATAAGAATAGAGGTAGGCAGAAGAACTGTATAAAAAAACACTGAGCAGAATCAATAATACAAGGTCGCCTGCATCGGGCTCCTGTTTCCTGAAAATCCTGAATCCTGTTACAGTAAACAGAAATTGAATAAAAAATAAACAGATAAATAACCATGCTGTTCCCTGATAGCCTGCATCATAACGGATAAACAACCACGACAATAAAATAACCCAGCTGAAAGCAAATGAAAGAATCTTTAATAAATGCCAGTTCCTCCGGAAAGAGATGAGCAGGATTCCACAGTTAATCAGGAAAATATAAGTGAACAGCATGAACACATTTCCCGAATTTCCACCCACTAAGAAAGGAATACCGTAAGATCCAACCAATGCAAGTATGGCTATTTCTTGCCTGTTATATTTTAGCGAGATGAATACAGCGAGGAATGTAAGGAGCATCATGAGTATAAATGCAATCGGTCTTGATAAAAAACCATAGTACTCAAATGCTCCGTAGGTAGTAAAGTAAAATGCCGCCATTGCTCCACTGAAAAGAATGGCGCTGAATCCTTCATACCGTTTCCGCAGTAAAACAGAAAAGAACAATAATAATCCCGCTGCTGCGTATGCTAACCCAATGCGTCCGGCAGCAGTGATGAGATTTTTATCAATCGCATACTTAACACCTATTGCGATACCAATAATTAAAACGATGATCCCTGCAAATTGAATCAATCGAAGACCTACAAGTTTTTCAAGACCAAAAGAAGATATGATGCCTTTCTGCGCCGAGGAATTTACCTGCGGTGAAGGTTGTGTATTTGTTTGTAAAGGATTTCCGATTGCCCGAAGTTGTAACAGCTGTTGCTGAATAGCGATTAATTCTTTTCTGCTGTGATCCTGTTGTAATTTCAGCTGATCAATCCTGGCCTGTAATTCTGCTATTTGTTCCTGAAGCTGCATCTTTATACCGATGACTAAATGTAGGCTGTTTTTTCATATTGAACTTTAAAACAGCCAATTATTGCAGTAACTCCTTCTTAAAAATAAACGAAAACCTGTACCTGCTGTTCAGCTCCATCATCAATCAGTGTAATCATTTCATCATCCTTGACGACACAGTCAACTTTACCCTTTTATCGAACAATTCAAAGGACTGATGTCAGGATTCCCTTTGTAACTGCAGCAACTTCTTTTAATAACAACGGAAAAGAAGGTTGCGCCATTCCGCCATGATCGAAACCACCCAGCTCAAAAAGCTTTGTACGTTTATGACCTGCGAGTTTCATCATTCGCAGGAGGTAGGCGTTTTCTTCATAACGGCCAAGCAACTCCATTTCACGATCACCCGTTATCAGTAACATAGGTGGTGCATCGGCCCGAACATGATAAAGTGGTGCAAACTCATCAATAGTTGGCTGTGTATTTTTAATTCCTCTTTCTTCCCTGATAGTAAAATGAGTAATGGCCTGTCCACTGAAAGGAATCAGTCCTGCAATCTTATCTGCATCAATATTGTATTTGTTTAAATACTTTTTATCGAGTGTAATCATCATACCCAGGTAACCACCTGCTGAATGTCCTGAAATAAAGATCAGCTTTGTATTTCCACCATAACCTGCAATATGCTGAAATACCCATGCAACAGCAGCTGCCGCATCTTCAATATATGCCGGAGCTTTTACTTTTGGTGAAAGACGATACCCCACTCCAACAATTGTGTAGCCTTTCTCCATCAGCGCTTTTGGAATTTCTTTACTCCCTCCTGTAATACCGCCGCCATGAAACCACACAATGGTGGCATTACTTTTTGCATTCTTCGGATAATAAATATCAAGCAAACACTGTGATGCGATGTACACATCTTTCTGATTGACTGAATCAGGATAGTACTGAATGTTTTTTTCAGTTACATATTGCTGCTGGGCATTTGCAATTACTCCCTGAACAAGCAGGAAAAATAAAATCAGTTGTTTCATTGATGCAGGTTATAATGATTAATCAGGTATTTAAAGATCGAGAAGCTTCAACAAAATCACTGAACTGTTACATGCAATTTAAATGTGGACTGTTTGTTTTGCTTACTTTGTTCAACAAATAAAGAAGCAGGCGTTAACCCGGGTTGATTCATTCCTTCCCATTCAGCCAATGGTCTTCCTTTAAAACGTCCGTCGTAACTGCTTCCTGTTAAACCGATAGAATAATTTTTTCCTGACACATAAGGATTCTGAATGGCAGCTCTCGAAGCCTTGCAGTTCCAGAACACCTGTGTTACACCCGACCATCCATGACCTGTTCCCCAATTACCACGATCCTGTGCATTGATCTCTCCATCAGAAATAATATTATCATACAACGTGCCTGTTGTCCAGCGGTGATGCGGTCCAATATCTCCATTTGCTTTTACAGCTTTGCAATAAGCAAATACATTCGGGCCGCAAACCCATGCACCTGTCACAAAATCATGTCGGCCTTCTGATGCAAAGCAATTGATCACAAGATTACATTGCCCGTCATTATTAAACGAATATCTTCTTCCACCAATAATCTGTGATTTAGGTTCTAAAGATGAACAATCCATGACGGTAATATTTTTTGAAAGATTGCCCAGGTTAACAGCTGCATATCCAAAATAATACGCAATTACATTTTTAACCCATCCGTTTTCAACTTTGTTAAACAGAACAGCCGACCATCCATGGGCTTCATCAGTATCAGAAGTGTATGCTGACATACAAACAATATCTTCCACGGCCACATTCTTTATCCTTCCATCAAACCGGTACTTATAAATGAATGCGCCGCCGTATTGATCTTCCATCGGCATCATAACAGGATTATCAATTGTAATTTTCTTTCCTTCAATTTTCGTAATTGTTCTTTCGAACTGAAGATCATATTGTGCCGGCTGCCATTGCTTTACGGTTGAATCACGCATTTCTATCTGATCCATTTTTAAATCACTGATCCACTTTTGTGTACCCGGTCGCAGTAGCACAACTTTATCACCTTCCTTTAATCCTTCTGTTGATTCTAATGTTAGTGTATAAATACCTGAAGGGATATATGCATCTGTTACTTTTCGTTTTGTTCCTTTTATTTCTGTTCGATTCCCATTTCCCGTTACTTCAATGAGGTTATGCTGTGTTGTGCCTTCGGCAATAAGCCTGGTTTCTTTTCCTTCGCCACGTAATACAATGCCACTTGCTTTAATAAAAATGGTTCCATGTATTTTGTACGCTCCTTTTGTTATCAGCACAGCACCACGAAACCCATTCTTTTTCAACGGCAGTTTTGCAACAGAATCAATTGCCGCCTGTATCGCCTGCAAATCGTTGCTGTTGCCGGGGTGAACTGTAATAACAACTGGAACAAACGGGATGGACTGTTTTTGCTGCTGATAACCTACCCTGCTGAAATCGGGAATGATATTTCCACGCTCATCGGGAATGTATTGAAGTTTGCCATTTGCATTGAGCTGAACAAACTTCGACTGCCATTGAGGTTGTGCAGCAACAATCATTACACTGAAAAAAGAAACCACTACTAAACACAATTTCATACACCAAATTATTTCCCGGTTAATTGAATACTGAACAACTGCAACCCGCCTTTGTCAACATATACACGAAAACGGTTCACTCCTTTCTTTAATTGAACTGATCCAGCTTCTGCCAGCTGAAACTTTTCTGCATTACCTGTTGATGGCACATTGAATTGTTGAATCAATTTTTCATCATTCACAATAAAAGATAATTGGGAACCTGCAGCAGCTGCTGATATGTTGAACGCAACATTGTATGTTCCCGGCTGCTCAACGGTTACTGTATATTGCAACCACTCTCCATCTTCCATACTGAACACATAAGCACCTTCTTTAGAAGAACGGATATCAACTCCATCATTCCTGTAACTGTTTCCTTTATTGCCAACTGTGTTTACACCGGGTGTATACTGATACCTGGACGAGTCTTTATCGTAATAAGCAACTCTCTGCGATCCTAAATCATAATCAACTGCAGCAATGATTGTTTTACTGTTGATAACATGCTGTTTAAAAGGTATGGCTGTTTTTTGCTGTACCTGTCTGAACATGGCATCGATCACATCATTATGAATATTGTTGCTGCTGAATTGAATATTAGTCAACAGGTTCTGCAAAACAAACCATGCTTCATCTGCTGAAGGCTTTGCTCCTTTACCTGACCAATATGCCAGCAATTGATCATAACCTTTTGGCATTTTTATTTCCAATGGATTATTAATACCCATTTTTTTCATTGGCCACCACGACCAGCCAATTCCATTATCCTCCATTAGTTTGATACATTCTGTAAACCATGTATTGGAATTTTCACCTGACTCACCGAGCCAGATGGGCACATTCTGTTCGTTACGGATTGCAAGGAATTTTTTAATTGACCCTGTATTGTTAAAGTTGCCGTACTTATGAAAACTTACTGCCAGTTGTTTATCCCATAATGGAAACACGCCGTTGTAATTATTACCAAAACCATTTCCTTCAATGATTACAATATGATTGGTATCAACAGTTCGGATGGCCTTTGTAATATCAATCATTAACTGCCTTAAAGGTTTGTTTAACTTTTCTTCTGTTCCTCTTTGATCGTTGGCATTCTCAAAACCCCAGTTAGGCTCGTTGATAATATCATATCCGCCAATCCACGGTTCGTTTGCATAATGCCTGGCTAATTCCTGCCACAGCGCAATCGTCTTTTGTTGATTGTCTTCACTTTCCCATAATGCAGGTTTTGATGTATCCCTGTCTGATATTGCAAGATCATTTCCCTGTCCACCTGGTGCTGCATGCAGATCAAGAATAAGATAAATATGATTGGCCTTGCACCAGCTTAGTAAACTGTCAACCATAGTAAATCCTTTCGGCAACCAGGTATTCTTTCCCTTTACAGGTTCTTTATCAACAGGTAAAGTGAAGAGATTATAATGCATTGGTAAGCGAACAGAATTAAAGCCCCATGCTGCCATTGAATCAATATCTGTTTTGCTGATGAAGTTCTGCAGCCACGCCTCATAAAACTGGGCAGCTTTTTCTTCTCCAACCAGTTCAGTTATCTTTTCCCTGATCCTGTATTGCTGACCAAGATTATGTGTGCGGAACATATAACCTTCCTGCAGCATCCAGCCGCCAAATCCCATTCCTCTTAAGAGAAAAGGGTTGCCGGTATAATCAACAATTGTTTTTCCCTGTACGGTTAAGAAACCGTTTTGTTCTGTTTGAGTCGTTTTCTTTTTTTGCTGCTGTTCTTTTTTCTGGGCAACAACCTGTGTAAAAAAAGTAAAGGCCAATAAAACAAGCAATACTGGAATGGATCTGTTCTTTGTTTTCACTTTGATTTCGTTTATCATTTGATAGATTTCTTTAACAGGGTTGGCAGAATTGCAGCATACCAGATGTCGTAACCTTTACTGTTCATATGCAGCATATCGTCCAGGAAAAGTTCAGGCATTGATTTGCCTTCTTTCGTCAGCATCTTACTAAACACATCCACATACACTGTAAGCGGATCTTCTTTCAGAAATTCTTTAATCAGTTGATTGCATTCAATTGCTTTCGTAAGAAATCGATCTCTTACCGGGCTTGGTTTAATTGAAATATAAACAATGGGAACCTCAGGTAATTTTTCTCTGATGACGCTGAACAAATGTTTTGTACGGTTCAGTATTGAATCGGGAGTGCTTAATGTATCGCCCAGATCATTTTCACCAACATATAATACGATCTGCCGTGGCTTGTACGAAAAGATCAGCTCATCAGCATAATAAATAATATCATTGATCACTGCGCCCCCAAGTCCCCTGTTCATTGCTGCAAAAGGGGCAAAAACCAATTCAAGATCATCCCATTTGCGGATGGATGAACTGCCGGTAAACAGAATTGGGCTTGCAGGTTGTGCAAACATTTTATCAAACTTCCTGATTGTTTGCACATCATCCCAGTACCTTGGCTTCTGCTCCTGTGCAAAGCCTTTGTTTACAAACACAACAACTATCAGCAGGATGGATAAAAGCAAATTTTTCATTGAGTTATCTTTTGTTTATTCAAAGCATCTGTAAAAATCTGTTTATTCAATCACAATTGTAGTGATTGAATGTGCTAAATTATTTACAGCAACAGATTTACCTGCAATCCATAAATTATAAGGCATTGCCTTTGCAGTTTTATTCATTACCACCACCACTACTTTTCCATCAGGGTTAATAAATGCTGTACTTAATAAATCGGTGCGATTGGTTGACGCAATGATTCTCCTGGCACCCGGCCGCACAAATTTAGAAAAGTGGCCAATGTAATAATATGCATTGGTATAATACAACTGCCCGGTTTTTGTATCGGCATGCACCGGTGCAAAACATAAATTACCAACATGATTGGGACCACCTTTTTCATCAAGCAAGATATTCCAGTCGGTCCAGCCTACGGTTCCGTTATTAAAATCATTGATCATCGACAGCCCATATCTTTCACCCAATGACCAGTTACTAATACTGTCCATTGAAAACTTTTCTTTGCAACCTTCTGTAAAAATTAAATTCTTATCAGGAAATGCTTCTGCAGTTCTTTTTACATTTTCAAACATCATGGTACTGCCTGTCCATGTTTCATACCAATGATATCCAATGCCCCATACATATTTTGACACTTCCGGATCAAGTAATGTTTCACTTGCCCGCTGATATAATAAATCCCTGTTATGATCCCATATGATCAGTTTCTTACCGGACATTCCTGCTTTTTTCAATGCAGGCCCCAGTGCTGTTTTAATAAACGCAGCTTCATCTGCTGCAGTAAAAATACAGGACTCCCATCGTTGAGTAGCCAATGGTTCATTCTGTACAGTTAATCCCCAAACAGGAACACCCTCTTTTCCAAGTGCGTTGATATATTTCACAAAATAATCAGCCCATGGTTTATAAAACTGTTGCTTCAATTTACCTCCATGCAGCATATCATTGTTGTCTTTCATCCATGCCGGAGGACTCCAGGGACTGATATACAAACTTACTTTTCCATTTGCTGCAGCAATTGCACGTTTAATAAAAGGAACTTTAAATTGTTTATCAGGTGCAATATCAAATGTTTTTAAAGATGAATCATTTTCTGCTACATACGTATAACTGCCACTGGAGAAATCGCAGCTGTTCATATTGATTCTTCCCAATGTATACCCAATTCCTTTTTCAGGGCTGTAATAAGCATTGATAATTTCTTCCTGTTTCTCCTTTGGAAGTTTGGCAAATGTTTCTGCTGAAGCATCAGTTAATGCCCCGCCAATACCCACCATTGTTTGAAAACGTTTGGCAGGATCAACAAATACAGAAACATGTATTTCCTTTGACTGGAGTTTATCATCAAACTGATCATTGATATCTGTTTTCTTTAACCGGTATTCAGTTGCGTCAGCAGTAGTATAAACTGTAACAGACTTTCCTGTCAAAGAAAAGGAACGGATAGTATCGTTACCGGTAACCGGTAAACCTGAACCCGCATCATTCTTCCGGTTTAAAAATGCTGTAAGCGTAATTCCAATTGCAATGATTACTAACTTTTTCATTTCAACACTTTTTCTTTATTGTATGAATAATTTATGAGAAAGGTGCTTTTCACTATCAGCTTTCACAGGATTACATTTTTTAAGCTTCATCAGTTCAGGCTTACCAAACGATTGTTGCAACTGAATTTGCTTCAATCATAACCGGCGCCCATTTATTCGAATCCTTTAAATTAAACTGGATGGCAATAGCTCCTTCATTTAATACAATCATTACTTTTTTCCCGGAAGGAGTAAGAAATGCCACGTTCGGCAAATTGCTGACAACAGAACTTTCAATCCGTTTTGACCCCGCCGGTACAAATTTGGAAGCATGAGCTATGATATAATAAGAAACATTTCTTGTAACAGAAGTTCCGTTAACAGTAAGTGCCCCTTTACATTGTGAACAGCCACCGGGAGTATGTGGCTTATAACCGGGATCATTTGCCAGGTTCCATTCCAATGCATTTTTGCTCCAGTTCCTTATTGTACCAATAATGACATTTTTAATATGCCATTTCAATTCATTACTGAATGTTCCTTTGGACCCTGTCCATTGTTCGGTAAAATAAAGGTTCTTATCAGGGTGAGCTGTATGCACTGTCGTCATTCCACTTACATTACCTGCATACAAATGAAAAGCTGAACCATCAATATATTGTTTGGCATCAGCATCATTCAAAATAGTAATGGGGTAATCTGTTCTGTCGAGATTATGATCGTAAATAATAATTTTGGTTTTTATCCCTGCTGATTTAAACGCAGGGCCCAAACTGTTTTTTATGAAATCCCTTTGCTGTTCGGGAGTCATGTACATGCTTGGGTTATTACCCGGATGCAGCGGTTCATTTTGTACGGTAATGGCATCAATGGTAATCCCTTCAGCTTTCATTGACTGGATATATTTCACAAAGTATTTCGCATAAGAATTATAATACTCAGGTTTTAAACTGCCACCAATACTTTTACCATTGTCTTTCATCCACACAGGCGGGCTCCATGGGCTACCCAGCAATTTGATGTTGGGATTAATGGTTACTATTTTTTTCAGTAGAGGAATTAAGTTATGCTGATCGGGGCTGATGCTGAATTTGGTTTGATCAATATCTGTTTCGCCAGCAGCCAGGTCATTGTAACTGAAAACAATTGAATCAAGGTCAGATGCACCAATACTTAACCTGATATAACTTACAGCAATTGATTCTTCGCTCTTGCCGAAGAGTTCATTCAGCAATTGATTTTTTGCTGTTTCATCCAGTTGATTGATCAGCACTGCACTTCCACCGGTTAAAGTATATCCAAACCCGTCAATTGTTTGATATTGCACAGCAGAATTAACTTCAATATTCTCAAACCCGTTAGCAGTTGTTCCGAATGTAATCAAGTTGCTTTGCTTTTGCAGCAATACCGATTGATCAGCTTTTGTTAACCACATTTCTGCTTTGTTTACCGAACCTGCAGTGGATATAGTTGCATCTTTACCGATTGGCCTGTTACATTGTGTACAGAGAAAAACAAGCGCCAGCAAACAAACACATGGTATTTTACTTTTTCGTTTCATAATTAAATCCTCCTTTTATAAGTTGATTGTCTGGTTTTTTCCGGGATTACATTTACATGCCGACTTTCCACCTCATGATCAATACAATCAGCAAAGAACTGCATATTTCTTACAGATAAGAATCAGAAAAAATGGTTGGCTATGTTTTTTTGATTGCTACTATGAAAACTTAACTTACTTGAAGTTCTATATGAAATTATTACATTAGACGATGCAGCCTGCTTAAACTTGCCTGTTCCGTGGCAATTTATTTTAAAACAAAAAACATTCACACAACACTTACTGCATCCGTATTTCTGTTTATACTCACTATTTCACTCACATTCTGTATGTGCTTTCTAAAATTGAAGGCCAGACCAAAATTTCAGTCTGGCCCATCAATTTTTTCAACCTATAAAACATAAAAACATGAGAAAACTATTACCAGCCGGCATTCTGTGCCCATCCGGTTTTTGCTATTTCATTTTGAGGGATCGGGTACCAGTTCATTTTATCTTCATACACCCTGTCTTCAAGTTTCTTTACAGCATAAGTGTACACGCCTCCGTTATTGGTAATTTCAATACGGTTGAGCGGGGCTCTGAAATAATTCCCTTTTTTCCACCTGCGTACGTCCCAGTATCTGTGACCTTCAAAACTTAACTCAATATTGCGTTCATGTTCAATGGCCTGCTGCGTTAATTGAGCACTTGCAATTACAGGCATTTTTGTATTTGTGCGCTGTCTTACAAGGTTGATTGCCTGCAGTGCGGTCATTCCATAACCTAAAGGATCACCATCAGGTCCATATGCATTATACATGGCTTCTGCATAATCAAGAAGAATTTCCGCATACCTGAAATAAAGAAAGGAATGATTTGTTTTTGTGTTGTTCACCAGATCAACACTTGAGTTTACCCATTTCAATAAATAATAACCGGTTTTTGTTGCGTTCTGTTTGGGTAAACCGCTGTTTCCGCCTGTAAAGGTTTGGATAGTTTTGGATTTAAACGAAGCATCATTAAATATCAGGGTTGCACCCATACGTGGATCACGGTTTACATAAGGCGCTGCTGCATGCACTGGATTAGACCAGTCAAATGGAACTGATCCGGTAACTACACCTGATCCGTTTTTAACCAGTACTTCATAGTCATCAACTAAATTCTGGCTCGGAGTAACACTGTTTCCATTACTGTTTTCAAACAGAATTGGGAAATTATTAAACTCAATAAAGTTCTGTGATCCATGCCTGCGGTAAAAAATCGCTTCTTTTGATGTTGTGTTATTGGCGCCAAACAAATTCGTGTAACTGGCATCGATAGAATATGCATTCATTGCAATAACATCACGTACAGCCTGCGCTGCTTCAGCCCATGTAACGGTTGATCCTGCATCTTTATAAAGCGGACTTGCAGCATACAGTAACGTTCTGGCTTTCAGAGATTTTATTGAACCAAGAGTTACCCTTCCTGCTTCATACCATGTATACGTTGAAAGGTTTGCAGGAATAATGGTTGCAGCTTTATCACATAAAGAAACAATGTACCTGATACATTCATCAACGGAATTTCTCTGTACATTTTTCCAGGTATTGGGATCATTGTAATCAAGCGGCTCATCAAAAATGGGCACAGCGCCATAACGTTTTACCAGTTCAAAATAAAAGAATGCTTTCAGAAAGAGAACCTCTCCTTCCATAAACTTTATATTGTCCCTTGCATTGAAATAAGTTGTTGAGTCTGTAGATGTAATTTTATCCTTAATATAAGTGATATCTGCCTTGCCTTTATTTTTCAAATACAGGTTTGCCTGGCGGATACCATCAAAATTACCTGACCATACACCATCAGGGTTATTATACTGATTCCAGATTCCATAATTAAAATCCTGAGAACGGTTTGTTACGTTGGTAAATTCAGCGTTATCTGTTGCAGCTTCCATATCCAGCTTCTCAAATCCATTGGGCAGATAGCTGTAGGTGTTCCATACAACCTGCTGCACGTAAGTATAGTTGGTGTAAAGTGCCTCTACGGGAATATTGGCACTCACACTTTTTACATCCATAAAATCCTTTTTACAGGAATAAAGCAACACTGTAAGAAGCAGCAGTATGATATAATTAGTTTTTTTCATTGCATTGTTAATTTCAAATGTTTGAACTATAATTTCACTTTAAACCCAAAGCTGACTGTTTTCATGAGCGGATATCCCATGGAAAGCCGTTCTGCTTCGAGGTCTTCAATTTTATCCCATGTAAACAGGTTATTCCCGCTGACATACAACCTTACTGCATCAATTTTTTTCAGTACCCCTTTTTTCGGGAATGTATAGCCTGCTTCAATACTGCGGAGCTTGAAGAAGTTTCCGCTGCGTAACCAGAAATCAGATGCCCTGTTGTTATTTTCATTACTTAGTGTAGATAACCTTGGGGTTGTTGCAGTTGAAGATGTTTGAGGTGTCCAGCTGTTAACAGAAAACTTCGTAATATTATTATTATTGGTCAATGGATGAGTGTAGCTGTATGCATCATCGAGCAAACTCACTGTACGGTTCATTACACCCTGTAAGTAGGCATCGAAATCAAATCCTTTATATTTGAAACCTATATTGAATCCTAATGTAACCTCAGGGAGTTTGGCATAGTCCATCGGTATCATATCATAGTCATTAATGATTCCGTTTCCATCCTGGTCAATAAATTTTAAATCACCGGGCCTTACACTTGCAAAAGATGATTTTACAACACCGCTCAGCAAAACTCCGGTTGCATCAAAATCAGTTTGCTGATAAAATCCATCATAAACTAATCCTCTCATTTGGCCAAGTCTGTATCCTTTTGAATAGAGATAATCAAATGGCTGAATATCTTCAGAACGTTTCACCACTTTGTTACGGGCAAATGCTGCAGAAGCACCGATGTAATACTCAAATGTTTTTTGAACATCATTAAATGTAATAGATGTTTCAAACCCTTTGTTGTTTACTTCGCCTGTGTTTGTATTTCTTAAACTGAATCCTGTATAATCAGGAATACCTGTTGGTGTTTCAAGAATAGATGTACGGTTTTCATTAAACACGTCAATTGTTGCAGATAATTTTTTCCAGAGTCTGAAGTCTGCACCAAAATTAAATGTTGCTTTCTTCTCCCAGGTAAAATCGGCATTAGGATATGCGCCTTCTGTTAAACCTGATCTGCTGCTGTTGCCGGTTCCAAGGATCCATCCATTTCCACCAACTCCCCACTGTTCATACAGGAAACGGTAATCTTCATTCATGTTTCCGGAAACACCATAAGATGCCCTGATTTTCAGGAAATCAATTACACGGTTTGCTTTCAGGAATTTTTCATTGGTTGCAATCCATCCCAAACCAACAGCAGGAAAAAATCCATAACGTTTCCCTTCCTGGAAATCGGCAGAACCATGATAAGAAGCAGAGAAATCAACGATGTACTTTTGACTGTAGTCATAGGTAACATTTGCAGATAATCCCTGTGTGTGAACTTCATACACCTGGCCATCATGCTCATAGTTCTGACGTTTTGCCTGCAGCATTCCGGTAAATGTATGTTTACCAAATGTGTTACCGTAATCAAACCCCATCTGAATAATGTTTCTGCCCCAATGCACATTACCTCCATCATTAATCGTCTGGCTTACTGAACCGATTGTTTTATACGTAACATTTCCCGAAGCATCCAATACAGGATTATCACTGGCATCTTTGATAATTTCATAAGAAGGAACAGTGAATAGTTTTTGATACGTTCCTACATACTGATTACTGAACGAAAGTGAAGTATTAAAAGACAACCCGGTAATAAGCCAATCCATTTTTTCATTTAAACTGAAATTGGTTTGCAGGTTTCTTGTATGTGAACTGTAAACACCATTCTGCCTCAACAGCTGAACAGGGTTAAAAGTGTATACTGCGTTATTTCCCCATGAGCCATCTGCATTTTTTACAGGAAAAGCAGCCGCCGGTATACGCAACAAATTATTGAATACAGTAGAAGCGGAAAAGCCACCGGGTGTATTTCTGTCTTCAGTTATTCCGGTAATATTTGCTTTTACTGAAAGATTTTTACTTAACTCCAATTCAACATTGGCTCTGAGATTAAGTTTTTTATACTGCGCATTTGTTCCATAATCCTTATCAATCACATCTGCATCCTTATAAATACCTGTGAAGTCGGTGTAATTTGAAAACACAAAGTATTTTGCTTTACTGTTTCCTCCACGAAAAGAAATATTATAATCCTGCAGGGCAGATGTACTTTTCAGCATCTGATCATACCAGTTTACATTTGGATGAAACGGATCGCCTGCTGCTTTATATAATTCAGGATTACTGTATTTTACAGGAAGGCCATCACTCTGCAATGCCCTGTTATAAAATGTTGTATAATCATAAGCATTGAGTACTTCAGGCAGATCAATTGGTGTTAATATTCCATATCTGCCATTTACGGTGATCTGCGTTTTTGTTCCTGCAAGTCCGGCTTTTGTACGGATGCTTAACACACCTGCGCCGCCCTCCAAACCATAAATTGCTGTTGCTGCTGCATCTTTGAAAAGAGTAACCGATTCAATTTCAAAAGCTGATAAAGCACCGATTGCTCCCATATCAACAGGAAATCCATCGAGATAAATTAATACTCTGTTACCGCCAATATTCCAGCTGCTTTGTCCTCTAACATAAAATGTTGGGTTATCATAACCCGGTTCGCCTGATCCTGTTGTTACAGTAAGACCGGGAATTCTTCCCTGCAGTGTATTCAATAAATTACCTGATGCCATTCTTGTAAGATCTTCGCCTGCAAGGGTAAAGATGGCACCTGTACTTCTCCAGTATTGTTCGCTCCTGATACCTAAATCCATCCGGTTTGGCAGGGCAGGATTTTTGACAAGCATGTTACCCGTATCGGATAATATTTTACTCACTGTTTGTGCAAGTGCAGTTGTGGTGCTGCCGAACAGGATGAGTAAAACAAAAAAACCTATATATCTTTTTTTCATTGTTTCTTAATTGTGAATTACAAATCTGATTACCATCCAGGATTTTGACCATTCCAGTTTGCGCTGCCTCCTAAATATGACTTACTCACTTCAGCATACGGAAATGGCACGTAGTAATATTTAATGGGAAATGATCTTTGAATAAACGGAACCACAGTCCATGAACGTTTCAGCGCATTTGATACTTTTTTAGCTGTGGTAGAAACTCCATGCAGAGTTTGACTTAAAACAACATGAGCTTTTAACCAGCGTGTTAAATCATTATACCTGTGGCCTTCATAAGCAAGTTCAATAGTGCGTTCATTCTGAACTGCAGCTCTGAATTCTTCAGGGGTTGCCAACAGTTTATCAGGCATGCCTGCTCTTGCTCTAATCAGATTCATATACTGAGTTGGCTCACCGGAAGGACCCTGGTATTCATTTAATGCTTCGGCATAACTGAGATAAAATTCTGCCAACCGAAAAACAGGCCATGCGAAATGATTGTCACTCATGTTATCAATCCTTGCAACAAATTTGTACGTCTCCATTGCATAACCATCAGGTCCTGCATCACTGCTTGATAAACCTCCTGCGGTATAACCATCACCTGCTTTATAATAAGCCAGCGTTCCTCTTGAGCTGTTGTAATACATCCCATCATAAGCAACTGTCTGGTAAAACCGTGGATCAAGATTCAGTGCTTTTACATCAACACCAAAATCAGCACCTGCTGCAGGAAGAGTCCATGTTGTACCATCTCTTTTTTCGTACATCTGCATAAACTCAACCGGCACATTATTCTTTACACCCCAGCTGTTCAGTCGAACTTTTGATGCAAGGTATCTGCCCCATTCAAATGCTCCTGAAGTTGCAGGAGTTTGATTGTATGTATTTACTAAAATCAATTCCGGGTTTGCATACACATTTGAAACAGATTCATAATCACCGAGCGTTGCATAAGTTTCACCTGTTGTTTCAGGTTTACCTGTATTGTATAAAGCAACTCCTGCTGCAACAGCATTGGTGATAACATCTTTTGCTGCTCTTGCTGCAATGTTCCATCGTTCCCTGTCGTAGGTTGGGTAACATAAAACAGAATCTCTTCCATCACCATACCTCGCAGCAGTAATAGTTGCTTTCATATTATCAGGTGTATTAAACAACGGACTTGCTGCATACAACAGGATTCTTGATTTCAATGCCAGTGCACCTAACTTGGTTACCTTACCAAACTCTACTGTTGGACGTGTAACAGGAAGCAGGGATGCTGCTTCATCACACCACTTCACGATACTGTCAACAACAGATTTTACGGAACTGCGTGGAATGGCTATTTCTCCTTCACCATCTAATGGTACCGTTACAATTGGAATACCGCCATAAAAACGGAATGCTTCAAAATGTTGCATGGCCCTGCAGAATAAAGCCTGACCTTTTACATCTGTTTTCCATGCCTCTTCTCCATCTGCAACCATACCGATATTCTGCAAAACAAGATTGGCCTGGCGGATGCCTTTGTAATGACCTCCAAAATCAGGATCGTTGGAAGCAGAAGGACTCATATTACCGGTAACATATGTTCCGGTATTAATTGATGCTGCTGCCCAGTCATAAGCAGGATGAATAATGTACAACTGATCTGTAATTGCTTCAGGTCGGCAATCAGCAGGATTATTTTTTGGAAAATAACTTTTAATACACAGATTATACATTTGAGCAACTGCATACTGCGCCTGCTTCTTTGTATGAAAAATGGTATCAACGGTTACTGCACCGCCTTTTGGTTTTTCAAGAAAATCTTTTTTACATCCGGTAGTAAATATGCTGCCCATAAAGCCCGTGAGAAGCAGCAAGACTATATATTTTCGTTTCATGAATTTCTGAATTGATGATTAAAAATTAATATTTAACCCTGTGTTATATACACGTGTAAGCGGATAACCGATATACCCTAAATTTTCAGGATCACCCCAAATGGAATTCTTTGACCATGTATAAAGATTATAGCCGTTTACATAAATTCTTGCTGACCTGATTCCTATTCTGTTGAGGAGCCTGGATTGAAGTGTATATCCTACTTCAAGATTTTTTAAACGCATATAAGATGTGTTCAGCAGGAAGTAGGTATTATTGGAGGCCTGGTGATTGTAAGCAGCAAGCGGGAAATCGATCTGCTCACCTGCAGCATAACGTTCAGGAGTATAGCGGTTGAGATCCACTTCAAATAAAGATTCCTGTTTATTAAAGTGTAACTGATTCTGCATTGCATTTTTTGCAACACCTGAAACACCCTGCAATAAAACAGAGAAATCAAAACCTTTAAAGCTGAAACCAAATGATACACCATATGTAAACTGCGGAATATTTGTTTTACCTGATCTTACATAATCCTTTTCATCAATGATGCCATCTTCATTTACATCAATTAGTTTTACTTCGCCGGGCTGCAGTGGAACACCTGCAAATCCGAGATCCTTTTGGTAAACAGGTAAACCCAGTTTGTTTGTATAAGGTTTCCCCTGGCTGTTAAGTGCAGCAACAGGATTTGCCAGTATTGGATTTCCGCTTTGATCCACTTCATACAGATCGGCCCATGATTTATATAAACCTGCTGCCTGCAGGTAAGAACCCTGGTTAATGGGTTTTCCTGTTGAAGCCTGGTATTCTAAACCAGGAACAATCGGTTCATCACGAAAGATGATTTTATTTTTTGTATTGGATGCGTTTCCTTTAACCCAATAAGTAAACTTTCCTGCTTTACTGTTATAAGCCAATTCCACTTCATTGCCCCAGTTTTCAACTTCACCAAGATTGTAAGGAGGTAAGGTTGCCTGTACAATTGCAGGCACTGTTCCCCTGTAAGAAAGAATATCAACCCTGTGTTCGTTAAAATGATCGTATGTAACAGTAAGCCTGTCTTTAAAGAACCTTGCTTCAAAACCAATATTTGCTTTGGTTGCAGTTTCCCAGGTAACATTGGGGTTACCGATTAAACTTTCAGCAGCGCCCTGCACCCAGTTACGATCGTTCAATGTACCGAAATTATAACCACCTGTATATTGCCATGTATTTGGTAAATACAAATAACGTGCACCGCCAATGATATCGTTACCTACTTTACCAACAGATCCCCTGATCTTTAAGTAAGTGAGATAATCATTTTGCGGAAAGAAGGATTCTTTTGTTGGCACCCATCCAACAGAAACAGCAGGCAAGAATCCAAATCGTTTTCCTTCAGGAAAATTTTCTGAACCATTATAACCCATATTAAATTCAGCAAGATATTTTGAGCTGAATGCATAGGTTACTCTTCCTGCCATACCTAAATAAGCATGCGGTAAATCAGGAACTAAATATGGATCATATTTTTTCTCTGCATTAATTAACAGAAGCCCGGTAACAGCATGCCTGTTAAAAGTCCGGTTATAGTTTAATGAAAACTCACCGTACATTTTGCGCCACTTGCCATTATACCAGTTCGACCATCTTTCAGAAGGTGTTATTTCATTCAGCTGCACAAGAAGCGGATTCAGTTTATCTCCATTTGGATTTTCCCTGATTCCGTAAAGAAGTGGATACGATTTACCTCCTGATCTGCTGGAGAAATAACTGTCATAAGCACCTCTTGCATTCACTGATAATCCTTTTGTAATAAAATCAAGTTTGTGCGATAACCTGATGGAAGAATTAAGCGTACTGTTATTAGTGATATTATAGTTGTTGGAAGAAGCAATGGAATACAACGGATTCAGTGCTGTGTTCTGGTTATTGAAAGGAATCACGAATTTTCCATCAACCATTCCGGGTGAACCCAATGGAGTAGACCATAAGATTCTTTTTTCCCATGTATAACCATCATTGTCCATTCCGTTGATGGTTACAAACTGGCTCCCCAGGTCAACTGAAACCCTGAAATTCTTATTCACATCAAAATCAAAATTGCTGCGAAGGTTGTACCTGTTTTTCCTGAAATCCATTTCTTTAGAAAATGGCATATAATCAGTCTTAAACAAACCACCCTGTGTTAAGTAACCTAAGGAAACAAAATACTTTAATGAATTTGTTCCACCTGAGATATTGGTATTGAACTGACTTTGTACAGCAAACCTTTTAAAGATCTGGCTTTTCCAATCCTGATCAGGATGAGAATAGGGATCGTAATTCGGGTTCACTGATCCATCAGCAAGTTTAGGTGTATGTGCATTCTGATAATAAGTAAGATCCTGCGGAGTGTAATAAATAGATGCTTCTTTTACCCAGTTGAGATCTCTTTTCTTTACAAAATCATCCCATGTTTTAATATCTGCATCCTTTGCATGATTGATCCAGTAATTTTCAAAACTCAATTCATTTTGCAGTGATGCATATTGATAAGAGTTGACAAAATTCGGCATTTGCGTAAACTCTGAAATAGCAGTTTGTGTTGTTGCACTTATTTTCGGAGCACCTTCTTTACCACGTTTGGTAGTAATAAGAATAACACCATTTGCACCACGCACACCATATACAGCAGTTGCAGAAGCATCTTTTAAGATACTGATTGACTCTACTTCATTCGGATCAATATCATTATAACTGTCACGTGCAATACCATCCACCATAATAAGCGGACTTGTATTTCCCGTATAAGTCCCCACACCTCTTACATAAAGTTCAGAAGCATCAGAACCTGGTTTACCGGTTGCCTGGATAGCAGTAAGCCCTGAAAGGCGGCCAGCCAAAGCATTACTGAGATTTGTTACCGGTGATTGTACAAGTTGTTTTGATGACATGGTTGTAATGGCACCTGTAACAGATTCTTTTTTCTGCTGACCGTAACCAACCACCACCACATCATTAAGAGTAGAAACCGACAGCTTCAGTGTAACTGTAATAACTGTTTCATTTTTTATTTTAACATCTGCTATTTCATAACCAACATAACTGAAGCGAAGTGTAACGTTCGGCTGCACATTGATAGAAAACCGTCCGTCTTCATTGGTTACTGTTCCCTTGTTATCTTTCAGAACAGTTACTGAAACACCTGCCAGTGGTTTTTTATCAGCATCCACCACCCTGCCGGTAATTTCAAATAATGTAACAGGAGGCGGAACTTCGGTTACAGGTTTTTCATCATTCCGTTTAATGGCAATTGTTTTTTCAACAATGGCATACGAAAGCTGCTGATTTTTAAGACATAAGTCCAGCACGTCTTCAATAGAAGCATTCCGGACCTCGATATCAACTTTTTTTGCCTCCTGGATAAGCGCATCTTCATAAAAAAACCGATAGCCGCTTTGTTTTTTGATTTCCTTAAAAATCTTTCCCAGGGAAGCATTCCGCTCAGAAAGACTTATTTTTTGTCCATAGCCCGTTGCACTAACCTGCAGGGCAGTAACAATCAATAAAAAAATCGTCAGCTTCATAATCAGAAAAATTTTGGATGGAAGCAGGCAACTCATTTTTGCGGGTGCCCGCTTAACTGCATTCCTTTTCATACATTTGTCTAGTTTGGGTTATTCGTTAATCAATCTTTACCGGTTGTACTAAAAAAGTAACCTGACATTTGGCCAGGGGCGTCGCAACCGCTCCTGGTTTTTTAGGCTCTTTCCTTTTTCTGTTTGAGTTTGTAGTTTTGGTTTTCAGTTCATGGCAATACAACTATTTTTTTGTTATCAATTTTGAATTTTATATTGGAAAGCTCAAGTACTTTCAATGCCTGCGACAGATTTGCACTTCTTGAAATTTCACCCGAAAAATAACGGGGCCTTTCTTTTCCTTCATAACTCACTTCCACATCGTACCATCGTTCAAACTGGCGCATGATTGTTTTTATTTCTTCATTATTAAAATGGAAATAACCATTCTTCCAGGCTACTGCTTCATCAACATCTGCATTGGCAATACTCATATTTCCGGAAGCATGATTGATTCTTCCCTGCTGACCCGGTTTTAATGTTTTTGTAACGGTTTCGTAATTCAATTTTACAGCACCTTCCAGCAATGTGGTTTTAGCAGCCGCTTCATTTTCATAAGCCATCACGTTGAAATGTGTACCCAGCACTTCTACTTCCATATCATTTGCTTTAACATAGAAAGGCATAGAAGGATTTTTTTCAATTTCAAAATATCCTTCACCTGTAAGCTCTACATTTCTTGTACTGCCTGTAAATGCTGTTGGAAAACGAAGCGATGAAGCTGCATTGAGCCATACTTTACTTCCATCGGGTAAAACAACCTGGTACTGACCTCCCTTTGGAGTTTTAATTGTATTGTATGTTACTTCAGCTAAAGGAGATGATGGTGCAGAGGAAGCATCATACACAACTAAGCCGTTCTTCTTATCGATTACAGTTTCACCCTGTTTGGCAATGTTGCCGTTTCCAGCTTCATCCAGAATAATAACAGAACCATCAGCGAGGGTTAATATGGCTTTGTTGGTTCCCGGCAGAATTTCTTTGGCAGCAGGCGTAACCGTAGTTTTTGATATTGACTCTGTAGTATTCGGCTGCTTTTTAGTATAGAGATAAGCAGCCAATGAAACTGAAAAAATAAGAATTGCTGCTGCAGCCCTTGGCAACCATTTTTTATAAAGTGGAATAACTTTAACGGGAGAAATAATTTGACCGGAAAGAGTTTCACGCATTTTGCTGCTCCATGCTGCTGTTTCATATGGGGTCGATTCCCGGAGCATCTGATCAAAGGATACTTTCATTTCCTCAAGCAGTACTCTGTCTGCTGATGGATCCTGAAAGTAATTCAACAGTTCTTCCGCTTCCTGTGGGGTGCATTCATTATCAATATAACGCTTCAGTAAACGTTGGTAATACCCCCTGCTTTTTGTCATATGGCTCAATTAAAGAATGATCGTTGTATATAATAAACCATCGAAACCCATTTCAGGGTGGGTCACTTAAAAAATAAATAAATAGCGGGGGTTAACTGAACAGAATTACTGCCTGGCGGACAAAAGAAGTATAAAAATGAAAGAGATTTCACCGTATTGATAAAAATATTCTTTGATATTTTTAACGGCACTTACCATATGATCTTTTACTGTATTGCGTGAAATGCCCAGTTCAAGGGCAACTTCATCATATGTTTTTCCTTCCTGCCTGCAAAGCTTAAATACTTTTTGCCGTTGCTGGGGAAGCTGACCTACTGCATTGTTCAGCAGTTCTTCGTATTGCTTCCAGAGAAGTTTGTTTTCTGTATTTTCAACAGTACTGCCCAGGTGGGTCATTACCTCCAGGTTCAATTTCGCATCAGTAGAAATTTTTTTCAGCAGCGTAAAAGCTTTGTTTCTGCTTACCCTGTAAATAAATGCCGGGAATGATTGTTGTGGATTCAGCCGCTCTCTTATTTGCCAGATTTTTAAAAACACTTCCTGCACAATATCTTCAGCTAATTGCGGACTTTTTACAAGTTTCAGCGACCAGTTATAGACTAATAGATGATACTTATCATAAAGAGCCAGGTAGGCCTCCTTATCACTTTGTTTTAAGCGGTCAATCAGTTCAATTTCATCAAGTCTCTCCATTTGGCAGTAGCAAATCAGTGCGTAAAAGTATTTAAGTTAAGTTAAACCACTGCAAAAAAAATAATGACCTCAATCATCTGCAAAGATGATTTGTAAGCCGTAATACGCTCACTTGATTAGCTTACTTATTTATTCTGAATTCATTAAGTCTCTAACTATTCGACATATTTATACCTGAAACTGTGGAATAAAATACGTTTATGAAAAGTTGAAAGGATGCAGGAATTGTACCGGCAACGTTACCGAAAGAATTTGCGGGCAATCGCCTGTTAACTCAGTTAATTCTTAACTAAAAAATTATCCGGCAATTACTGCGTATTCATTTCAACTATTTCCATCAGGTCGTTACAAAATCTTTTATCGCTCGTCCCTAATTCTCAGGAGTTGTTGTTTCACCAGCATCACCGCCTAAATCAAACACCAGGCTGAATCGGGTGGTATTGCTTAACGGGTTGCGGT
>CAZOLW010000041.1:0-42176 GCA_964580775.1 uncultured Chitinophagaceae bacterium
ACAAGATACAACTAAAGTAACAACAGCACCTCAAAGCGGTGGTGCAGTTAACTTCCTTTCTTTCATGAAAAATGAACTGTTCCCGTTTCTCGAAAAAAATTATAACGCCGATATTGAAAACAGAATACTGATGCGCTGTTTACTTGGAGGATTGTTTACAGTATATACATTGTTCACTCAACCGGAACTGTTTACAGGCTATGTTGCTGCCAGCCCTGCTATTGGCTGGGACAGAGAAGTAATGTACCGGTTTGAAAAGAATTTTATTCAGAAAAGATTATCCAAACCGGTGAGGTTATATATGACGGTTGGTGATGTGGAAAGTAGTCGCCCGGCTTATGAAAAATTTGCAGCACAAATGATCAGCAGGAATTATTCATCCGTAAGCATTCAATCAAACATATTAGAAAATACCGGTCATTCAGGAACAAAATCAGAAACATACAGCAGAGGGCTGCAATACATCTTTGAACGGCTCAAACTAATCCTTGATACAAAGCTGCTGGATCAATATGTTGGCATTTATATATCAGCAACGGGGAACACACTTGAAATAAAAAGGGAGAACGGCAGTCTCGTTTTATTTTATTCGCCTTTCAATAAATACCAGCTGTTTGCATCAACTGAAACAGGCTTTTATTCAACATCAGAATTTCTGAACATTGAATTTAAAATAGAAAACGGTAAAGCAGTTGGCTTGCAATTGGAAAGATTTGGTGGAACTGATTTCTTAAAAAAGATTAAATGAGTTGACTCAAAATAATATTTATCATGAAAGAGAATAACTCTCAGCTAGACGGAGATTCTTACAAACTCAGAAGCTACGATTGGTTTGGCAAATCTGATAAGATGGGATTTGTACATCGTTCATGGTTACGTAACCAGGGATACCCCGATGATTATTTCCAGGGCAAACCTGTTATTGGTATTTGCAACACATGGAGTGAACTGACACCATGTAACGGTCACCTCCGTGATTTTGCAGAAATTGTAAAACGTGGTGTGATTGAAGCCGGTGGTTTTCCGTTGGAGTTTCCGGTAACATCATTAGGTGAAACGATTATGCGGCCCACAACAATGCTCTTTCGAAATTTAGCGAGCATGGATACAGAAGAAAGCATTCGTGCAAATCCGATTGATGGTGTGGTATTACTAACGGGCTGTGATAAAACAACACCTTCTACATTAATGGGTGCCTGCAGTGTTGATCTGCCAACCATTGTTGTTCCCGGTGGTCCAATGCTGAATGGAAGATTTAAGGGTGAATGCCTGGGCAGTGGTTCATTCAACTGGATGGTAAAAGAAAAAACACTGATGGAGAATTATACCGCAGAAGATATTCATGAAGCAGAAGTTGGTGCTGCAAGAAGCCAGGGACATTGCATGAGCATGGGTACCGCTTCAACAATGGCTTGCATGGTGGAAGCATTGGGTCTTACATTACCCGGTGCCGCTGCTATTCCTGCAGTTGATTCAAGAAAGAAAGTAATGGCGCAATTATCAGGAAGAAGAATTGTGGAGATGGTGAAAGAAGATTTGAAACTATCAAAAATTCTTACAAGAAAAGCATTTGAGAATTCGATTATTGTGAATGCAGGTGTTGGCGGCTCTACCAATTTGATTATTCACCTGCTTGCTATTGCCGGAAGAATAGGTATTGAATTAAATCTGGAAGACTTTGATAGCATCGGCAGCAAAATTCCATTGCTTGCCAACCTGAAACCTTCGGGCAAATACCTGATGGAAGACTTTTATTATGCCGGTGGATTGCCGGTAGTTATCAATGAACTGAAAAAATATCTGCATAATGATGTAATTACAGTGAATGGGAAATCAATTGGTGATAACAACAGCAAACCTGTTTGCTATAACCGTGAAGTGATTGCATCTGTTGAAACTCCTTTGCAAACTGAAGCAGGTATTGCTGTACTGAAGGGAAATTTATGTGCTGATGGTGCTATCATTAAACCATCTGCTGCAACAAAATCACTGATGAAACACCGTGGTAAAGCAGTTGTGTTTGAAACGATGGAAGATTATCATGCAAGGATTGATGATCCAAATCTCGATATTGATGAAAACTCTGTCATCGTATTAAAAGGTGTTGGGCCCGTAGGTTATCCCGGTATGCCGGAAGTAGGCAATGTTGATCTTCCTGAAAAATTATTGAGGAAAGGTGTTAAAGATATGATCCGCATTTCAGATGGGAGAATGAGTGGTACTGCTGCAGGAACGGTGGTGCTGCATGTTTCACCGGAGTCTTCCGTTGGCGGTGTGTTGGCATTGGTGAAGGATGGTGATATGATTGAACTTGACGTTGATCAAAGAAAACTGCATCTCGACGTCAGCAATGAAGAATTGAATAAAAGAAAACTGGCATGGGTTACACCAGAACCAATGGCAACAAGGGGTTATGTAAAATTTTATATTGATCATGTACAGCAGGCTCATTTAGGTGCAGACCTTGATATTTTACAGGGTGGCAGTGGAAGTGAAGTAACAAGAGACTTACATTAAATTGTTTATTATGAAATACTATTTGTCCCTTTTTATTTTTTCAGCATTGATAAGCTGTAACAGCAAGTCCCCATACAAATCTATTGGAGCTATTGAAAGAATGGATCCTGCATTAGACAACATCATTTCTCCAAACGCCAAAGCAGAGATCATTGCTGAGGGCTTTGAATGGAGTGAAGGACCGTTGTGGATCGAAAAGGAAAAGATGTTATTATTTTCTGATGTACCTGCTAATACTATCTACAAATGGACAGAAGAAAAAGGAAAAGAAATTTACCTGAAGCCATCCGGTTATACAGACAGTGTTCCATCCATCTGCAAAGAACCCGGCAGCAATGGTTTAATACTGGACGCTGAAGGTAAGCTTGTTCTTTGCCAGCATGGCGACAGAAGAATGGCAAGAATGGATGCCGCTATAGATAAACCTATGGCAAAGTTTATTACACTTGCAGATAAGTATAATAACAAACGGCTAAGCAGCCCCAATGATGCCGTGTACAATCTTGGCGAATTATTTTTTACTGATCCGCCTTATGGTTTAAGTACACAGGATGATAAGGATCCTGAAAAAGAAATTCCTTTCAACGGAGTTTACAGGCTTACGAAAGATGCCCGACCGGATGACCCGTTCGGACGGGGGCAGGTAACAATAATTACAGACTCTCTCTCCCGCCCCAACGGGCTTGCATTTTTTCCCGGAGGAAAAAGATTGCTTGTGGCTAGTTCTGATCCTGAAAAACCAAACTGGTATCTGTTTGATATAAATCCTGGTGATACCATTTTCCCTCCAAAATTATTTTTCAGTGCTGCAGGTTATGATAAAAAATTAAATGGCCTGCCCGATGGATTGAAGATCGATAAGAAAGGGAATGTATTTGCAACAGGCCCGGGCGGTATATATATATTTAATGAAAGCGGGAAATTATTAGGCAAACTGAAATTAGAAAATGCTTCATCGAATTGTGCTTTATCACCCGATGAAAAAACATTGTATATCACAAACGACATGTATGTACTTCGGTTTAAAATGAGAGATTAAAGTCAGCCAGGTAAAAAAAAGACACATGCCATTATTAATCATCTTACTGGGAATTGCTTTGCAGATTTTTTTAACAGTTAAAAAAGTCAGCCCTTTTTTATCGTTACTGATCGTTGCCATTCTCATTGGTTTTTTATTGGGCATGCACCCATCTGCCATACTTGCTTCTGTAGAAAAGGGAGTTGGAAGTACATTGGGCGGACTTGCGTTGATCCTTTGCCTTGGTGCTATCCTTGGAAAGATACTGGAAGCAAGTGGCGCAGCTGAACAGATTTCGGGTACACTCATCAACAGTTTTGGCGAAAAGAATATTCAGTGGGCCATACTGCTCACTGGCTTTTTAGTTGGACTGCCGCTTTATTATAATGCAGGTTTTATTATTCTTGTGCCGCTTGTATTCTCTGTTGCCAAAAGAACAAAATTACCTTTACTGTATCTCGCTATTCCAATGGCGGCATCCTTATCAACCACACATTGCTTTTTACCTCCACACCCCGGGCCTGTTGTGTTGGTAAACGCATTTAAAGCTGACCTGGGAAAAACACTTGTGTACGGATTGATCCTTGTTATACCCATTGTAATTATTGCCGGCCCTTTTTTAGGCCGCCTGTTGCAAAAAATAACGACAGGTGTATTGACGCCTGTTTCCAACGGAGAAAAAATAATCGGAGAAAAAAAATTACCTGCCCTTACTCCAAGCTTTATGATTGCATTACTGCCGGTGTTTTTGATTACACTATCAGTGTTAGCCAAATATTTTCTGCAGGAAGACTCAACCATAAAGAATATTATTCTGTTTATTGGCGACTCTACCATTGCTTTATTACTCTCCGTTCTTTTTGCCATTTACTTTTTTGGGTTACGGATGAACAATAAGATGCCGGTAATCATGCAATGGCTGAATAATGCTATATCAGGTATTGCAGTCATCATGCTCATTATTACAGCGGGCGGTGTATTAAAACAAATATTAATCGACAGCGGAACCGGAGCTTACATTACTTCATTCAGCAGTGACTGGCAGATCCATCCGCTGGTATTCGGATGGGTAGTTACTGCTTTATTACGTGTTGCAATAGGATCAGCAACCGTTGCAGGTTTAACTGCTGCAGGCATTGTATCTCCTATTGTTGCTGCAGGTGCAGTATCACCTGAATTGATGGTGCTGGCTGTTGGCGCCGGTAGTGTGTTTGGTTCTCACATCAACGATTCCGGGTTCTGGATGTTCAAAGAATTCTTCAACATATCATTAAAACAAACTTTTTTATCATGGACGATTATGGAAACAATCATTTCAATTCTGGGATTGATCGGAGTATTGCTTTTAAATATGTTTCTTTAAAAAAAATGAAGACAAAAATAAAAACAACATGTACGCTGCTCTGTTGTATCCTTTTAATATTGGCCAATCAATCAAATGCACAGGTAAAACTTCCTCAAATTGTAGGGGATAGTATGATCCTGCAAAGAGATGTACCGGTAAATATCTGGGGATGGTCGGCCGTGAATGAAAAAGTAACGGTAAAGTTTAATGGAAAAAAGTATAAAACAAAAGGTAATGCAGAAGGTAAATGGTTGGTGAAACTGTCTCCTACTAAAGCAGGCGGACCTTACACGATTGATATTACTGCAAGTAATAAAATCAGCCTGAAAGAAATTTTATTTGGTGATGTTTGGTTTTGCAGCGGCCAGTCGAATATGGTGCATCAACTGAACATTCATGATGTAACCTATGCAAAAGAAATTGCAGAAGCAAACGATCCACAGATACGACAGTTCTGGGTACCAACACTTACCAGCTTACAGGGAGCTCTACAGAATTTACCGGGCGGTTACTGGAAATCTGCTGTAGGTGAAGATGTCCGCCCATTTTCTGCAGCAGCATATTTTTTTGCAAAACGTTTATACGAAAAATACAAAGTGCCAGTTGGCATTATTAATGCAAGTGTGGGTGGCACTCCTATTGAAGCATGGACAAGTGAAGAAGGGTTAAAAGATTTTACTTCACTCAAAAATACAATTGAGAAAAATAAAGACACAGCTTATCTCAACAGTCTAAACCGCAGACCTCCAACTTTGAACCGCATGGCAGTTCCTGTTGATGCAGGTTTATCAGGAACTGTAAAATGGTTTGATGAAACGTATACACCAAAAGGCTGGCGAAATATTAATCTTCCCGGTTATTGGGAAGACCAGGGAATTAAAGATTTAAATGGTGTTGTTTGGTTTAGAAAAGAAATCGACATTCCGGCTTCGATGGCTGGTAAGGCAGCGAAAGTTTTTTTAGGAAGGATTGTTGATGCTGATGAATTATACATCAATGGAAAATTAGTTGGCAAAACTACTTATCAATATCCGCAACGCAGATATCCAGTTGCTGCAAATGTTTTAAAAGCAGGTAAAAATATTTTTGTTATTCGTGTAACAAACTTATCAGGCAAAGGTGGTTTTGTAACAGACAAGCCGTACTGCATTTTTTCAGGCACAGATACAGTTGATTTGAAAGGCTACTGGCTATACAAAGTAGGACTTGTAAACCGGCCATTCGCCGGAGGTGGTTTTGGTGAAAGCGGTATCAATGCACAAAATCAACCGGCAGCATTGTACAATGCAATGGTAGCTCCTGAAATAAATTATACCATTAAAGGTTTTTGCTGGTACCAGGGCGAAAGCAATGCAGGTCGTCCGCAAGAGTATGGTCAACTTTTAACTGCTTTAATCAGCGATTGGCGCAGCAAATGGAATCAGGGCTCACTCCCATTTCTGTATGTACAACTTCCGGGTTTTATGGATTATAATTATCTGCCTTCTGAAAGTCAATGGGCAGAATTACGTGAAGGACAATTAAAAACACTTTCCATTCCCAATACCGCTATGGCTGTTGCTATTGATCTTGGCGAATGGAATGATGTTCATCCCGACAATAAAAAAGATGTGGGTGAACGCTTAGCTTTAGCTGCAATAAAAATTGCTTACAATGAAAATATTGTTTATTCAGGTCCGCTTTTTCAATCTGCAACTGTAGAAGCCAATAAAATTGTGATCGAATTTTCGAATACAGGCGGTGGCTTGCTAACCAATGATGGCGATGAGTTAAGTGAGTTTGCCATTGCAGGTGCCGATAAAAAATTTGTATGGGCGAAAGCAAAGATTGAAGAAAATAAAGTAGTTGTTTGGAGTGATGAAGTAATATCTCCCCTGTTTGTAAGATATGCATGGGCCGACAATCCTGTTAATCCAAATCTATACAATAAAGAAAAATTACCTGCATCTCCATTCAGAACAGATAAATAAAAAAAGCATCTCTAATACTATAAATTTCTGTATGAAAAATTATTTGATCTTGTTATTAGGTATTTGCTTTGCTTCAGAAATTTCTGCACAGATCGACAGCAGCAAATATCCCCGACTCAGCACATTCACTGCTCAACAGGATCAGGCACAAATGATGCAGCAGTTGGGTATTAAAAAATTAAGACCGGGCCCAAGCGGTAATGCCTCTGCTCCCAATCATGCTAATTACGATGAAGCAATAGCTAACCCCTGTCCGTTATTGCCTGATGCACTGGTGACAAAAAAAGGAAAAAAAGTAACCACAGCAGAACAGTGGTGGCAACAAAGACGTCCGGAAATTGTAGAAGATTTTGAAACAGAAATGTATGGCAGGATTCCATCAAAAACACCAAAAGTTACATGGACTGCAAAAATCACCGATTATGAATTTGTTGGACGCATTCCTGTTATCGCAAAACAATTGGTGGGTCATGTTGATAACAGTGAATACCCTCTCATTAATGTAAACATCAACATGGTGCTTGTATTACCATTGAATGTTAAAGGCCCTGTTCCGGTTTTGATCATGTTTGGATTCCCTTCATTACCATCTCCTGCACAACCCAACCCCGCAGATATGGAAAAGATCAATGCAACTTTCAAAGAGCTAATGATAAAACAAAACCCTGACATGAAGGAAATCTTTGATCGTTATCCAGCTTATTCACCTGTTACACGATTGCCGGGTTCAAACTTCTTTGCACCGGCTCCAACCGGCGACTCAGCTCCCACTGAACAACTGTTGGCTGCAGGTTGGGGATACTGTGTTATTGAACCGAACAGTATCCAGGCTGATAATGGTGCCGGTTTAACAAGAGGCATTATTGGTTTAGTAAATAAAGGACAACCACGTAAGCCCGACGATTGGGGTTCATTAAGAGCATGGGGCTGGGGTGCATCACGTGCATTAGATTATTTTGAAACAGATACATTGATCAACACAAAAAGAGTTGGTATTGAAGGTGTATCCCGTTATGGAAAAGCTGCGTTGGTAACAATGGCTTTTGATCAGCGTTTTGCAATTGTTTTAATCGGTTCTTCAGGAAAAGGTGGCGCAACACTGCAACGCCGTGTTTTTGGTGAAGCGGTTGAAAGTCTTGCAGGCAGCGGTGAATATCACTGGATGTCGGGAAATTATTTAAAATATGCAACTGCAGAATCTTCCTTTGGCAGTAAAACAGGCTGCGATCTTCCGGTTGATTCGCATGAGCTGTTAGCGCTTTGTGCACCACGCCCTGTGTTCGTCAGTTATGGAATACCGGAAAAAGGAGATTCAAGGTGGCTTGATCAAACAGGAAGTTATAAAGCAACAATAGCAGCCGGAACAGTTTTTAAATTATTGGGAGTAAAAGATCTTGGTGTAAGCAATGATTACAACACAGAGCAAATGCCGCCGGTGCTTACAGGTTTACTCAATGGTGAACTGGCCTGGCGACAGCACGACGGTGGACATACCGACGCTCCAAACTTTCAATTCTTTATTCCATGGGCCAACCGTGTACTGAAGTATGAAAAAACTGCCCGTTAATTACATTGCTGATTCTATAACATTATTGAAAAGAAAAATCATGCTCAAAAAAAGGATATTACTTATAGCTGCTGCATTTTTGTTTACAGTTATTTTACATGCACAAACACAATCTCCATGGTATGGAAAAAAATGTGCCGTTGTACTTACATACGACGATGCAATAGATCAGCACCTTGATAATGCTGTTCCTTTGTTAGACTCACTGGGATTAAAAGCAACGTTTTATATAACTGCTTTTTCACAATCAGTACAAACAAGAATAAATGACTGGAAAAAACTTTCTGTTACGGGTCACGAATTAGGTAATCATACATTGTTTCATCCCTGTATTGGTAACAGCCCCGGCCGTGAGTGGGTTGCCCCCGAAAACAATCTGAATAATTATACCGTGAAGCGTATGGAAAATGAAATACGCATGACGAATACTTTTCTGCAGGCACTTGATGGAAAAATCAACCGCACATTTGCTTTTACCTGCGGCGATATGAAGATTGCTGACTCCTCTTTCATTAATGGGCTGAAAAAAGATTTTGTTGCGGCAAGAGCAGTACGTAACGAAATGCATAAGATTAACGAAGTGGATCTGTACAATGTGGATTGCTACATGGTCAATAATAACAGCTTTGAGGAAATGAAAGCATGGGTGGATAAAGCAATTGAAACCAACTCTCTGGTCGTTATTCTTTTTCATGGTGTTGGAGGAGGTAACGGATTAGATGTTTCACTGACTGAGCACCGCAAGTTGCTTGCTTACCTAAAGCAAAAAAAAGATACTATTTGGATTGCGCCAATGATTACAGTAGCTGAACATATTAACCAATCGCAAAACAGAGCCAGGTAATTTTTTGTTCCCTGTCAAGGTTTATCGACTGATTTTGTCGCTTATATGAAGGAAATCAAAATCAACATACCCGCCGGCTGATTTTGTTGAATAGTTAAACAACCCAAAACGGTAACCCATAAAATGAGGTAATGTGTAAGTCATTTGCAATGGAGAACCAATAGCTATCCATGTTTTACCATCAAGACTGTAATAGAAATACCCTTTATCTGTTCGGTTAACAAAATCGCAGTCTGCTTTCAAATAAACTTTTTTCTGCAACAGTGGAACACTTTGTACTTCAACAGGTATTCCCGATTCAGCACTAACCATAACAATTGATTTTGTTCCTGCATCTGCTTTTATACCTACCCACCCATAGTTCTTTTGCAAAAGCACAAGACCTGCAAAATCACCCTCTTTCATATTGGTAATATCAATTGCAGTTGTACCCGAACTTTCAGGTCCGAATGTTCGTTGTGTAAGTATATTACGGGCAAGAAGAAAAGATGTATCAACTCTTCCTGTTGTAATGCGGAGATATCCTTTGCGCTTAGCAAGTGACCAATTTTTATTATCAGGATTATGATTCCATTGCCAAACCAGCGGAAGGGACATATCACTGGGCTTTCGATTGAAATCGTCAGAAGCAACAATACCGGGAACAGATCCTTTGCTGAATGGAAGATTCAATGTATCAGGAACTTTTCCATTACTACCAATCACCGGCCAGCCATTTTCCCATTTCACAGGTACGATATAAGGAATACGTCCAACTGCTCCATAATCTCTGAACAGATATGCATACCAATCACCTTGTGGTGTGTTAATAAGACCACCTTGTGCCACACCTTTATCCTGCAAGGCAATACGGCCTTCGTAAGGTCCTGTAAGTTTATCAGCCCTGTGAATAATAACTGTACGCATACCTCCTCTTGGCCAGGTAATATTGAACAGGTAATACTTTCCTTTTACTTTAAAAAGCTGTGACCCTTCTGCATTTAAACCGCCATTGTTACCTGATGGTAAACTTGCATTTTCAATTACTGTCTGGTTAATTCCTCCGGGTTTTATTCCGGACACATCTTCATTTAATTCAACAAGAGTGAGTTTACCTCCACCATATAACATATACACTTTACCATCATCATCAAAAAACAAAGAATGATCGTGGAAAGCCGGTTTGAAAGAAACTGTTTTCCATGGACCTTTCTCAATATTCTTTGTGCTGTAGATGTAGGTTTTACCGGTTGTTTGTGCAAATGTGCTTACATAGAAAGTACCGTGATGATAGCGGATGCTGCTTGCCCATGAACCTCTGCCATAAGTGCTTTTCCCGTTGCTGAGATTCAGTTCATCAACATTGGCCAAAGTATCGTATGCATAACTCACCAGTTTCCAGTTAACCAGATCTTTCGATTTCATAATGGGCACACCCGGGCTCATATGCATAGTAGTACTGCTCATGTAATAGGTATCAGCAACACGAACCATTGATAGATCGGGTACATCAGCAAAAATAACCGGGTTATGAGCTTTTTGTTTTTCCTGTGCCAATAGTTGATGAAAGAAAACAGAAACGGCTGTGATCACTGAGCATGCAATAATTTTTTTCATATGGATGACTATTCTGAATAAAAAAACACATTCAAATGCAAAAAGCATTTGAATCTGAGCTTTACTAATTTTCAAACTTAAGAGGCACTTTCAATACAGATTTAAGTGCAGGTTTTGCCTGCCATTGCCTGTTCCATAACAATGGGTAATTTGTTCTTCCCGGTACAGGATAATCATTTTTCCAGCTCATTCCATCCTGTACACCCCACAGTGTTACCCTCGCAATCTTATCTCTTCTTTTATAAAACATTCTAAATAGTTCTTCATATCGTTTAGCCAGTGCGGTTTGAATAATGTCCGGCAGTCCCTTTGAATAAGGATCCAGGAAAATTTTAAATTCCTCCAGCTGAAATTGTTTATCCGCCATCCCCTGACCAATTATCTGGCCTTCTTTCGTTAAAGGAAGTACATCAACATCCAGTTCAGTAATCATTACTTTAATACCGCATGCAGCGTACGTATCAATAGCATCTTCAATATATTTTGTTTTTGGATAATTCAATCCCCAATGCCCCTGCATGCCTACTCCATCAATACGTATACCTTCCTTTTGCAGCATTTTTACCAGCCGCACAATACCATCTCTCTTTTCGGGCCTCCATGCATTAAAATCGTTGTAATACAGTTCTGTATTGGGTGCATATTGTGCAGCAAATTTAAATGCATACTTAACCAACGTATCGCCATTACCAAATGTATTTACCCAGGTTGTAGGGCGGTAACTGCCATCATTATCGATCACTTCATTTACCACATCCCAGGCATGTACACGTCCTGCATACCTGCCGGCAACTGCTTCAATATGGCTTCGCAGCCTTTCAATTTGTTCTTCCTTTGTATTGGGTTTCCCTGCATCATTCGTAAAAAACCAGAATGGGCACTGGTTATGCCACACAAGTGTATGACCTATAATAAACATCTTATGTTTTTCACCAAAAGCCACATAATCATCTGCCGGTCCAAAATTGAACACCCCTGGTTGAGGATTAATCAATGCAGCTTTCATCACATTTTCAACCGTAATGGAATTGAAATGTTTAATGACTATCTCCTGCGAAGTCTTGTCTTTACCTGATACTATTTCAGGGTTTACCGCAGTGCCAATAAGGAATGATTTTTTGTACACATCTTTCAACACCTGGCCTGTCACAACTGTGCTGATGACAAGTACAACAGGTAACGTAATTAAAAAGAGTGTTGACTGCTTCCATATTTTTCTCTTATTCATTGTAAATATTTGTTTTACCATAAGAAAGCATGTTGAAATAGTAAATAATTGTTGCACATTTAGCAATCAGTACAATCACTGATTTTTATTTTTTCAAAGATTAATGAGTTTGTGGTTTTATAATTTGATATTTTCCGCTTAAATGCAGCAAGCCGAATAAATACATCAATCCATCATAATAAGGATCAAAGTAGCCATCTTCATAAGGTTCAAGTTTTACTTTCCACACTGCATGAACAAAATCAAAATTTTTATCCTTACCAATCATCTCTGTAGTTGCAGCAGTAGCAACCAGCCCGATTGAATGCCTCAGTTTTTTAAACCCGCCCGCCTGCAGAATAAAATCGGGCCGTGAGCCATCTGTATTAAACTGGTCTTCATACGTATCTATTCCTTTTGAGCGAAGAAAATTTTGAAATTGCTTTGCATAATCCTCCTGCCAGTTTTTATCCTTACCAAACCAGGTATAATCCATGGCAATGTTCATTGGTACCCTCCATGAATCATATCGAAATGCCGGTGGCATCCATCTTACAGGATGAGGCTGACCGCTAAACTCTGTATAATCGGTGTTTAATCCTGTTACAGGATCGCAGGCTCTGTGCAAAAAAGCACGGGAAGTATCTGCACAATCTTTATAAAACTGTTCGTGACCGTCTTTTGCATACATCGCCCATACTTCATAAAAGGCCGGTAAATGATAAGAAGGATCTGTCCAGTTATAATTGTTGCCTTCAGGTACAAAACTTATTTGTTTGTGCTCAGTATTGATAAGGTTGTAAATATTTCCTGTTCCATCTTTCTTCCACATGGCATCCAAAATTCTTCTTGCTTCGCTGTAATAATTAATGCCTGTATTATTTCCCCATTTATTAGCAGCAAACAAAAGGCTGGTGATATAGTACAACTCCCCATCAGAAGCTGAGCCCTCTGAATTCTTTTTCATTGTTTGCGGATTAATACTCCATGCAAAATAACCCTCCCTTGGCCCGCTTTGGTGCTGCAGGTATTTTTTTGACCATCTCCATATACGGTCAAAAACATCTTTCTTATTAAGCTGAACAGCTATCATCATTCCATAGGAAAGGCCTTCTGTACGGGCATCATGATTTTTTAAGTCTGATACATAAGCCATAGAATCACCCACTTCAAAATAAATACGGCCAGGGCCTTCAAAAACATCATGATAGGCTTTTGCTGTTTTTTTATCAATTTCTGCCTGTGTGTAACCGGCTTCAAGGAACAGGTTCCGGTATTTGCCTGTAGTAAATGCTGCTGTGTAAGATATTTTTCCTGCGTCTTTTTTGTTTTGAGCAGTAACAGAAAAAGAGATAACAGAAACAACAGTGAGCATCAGTAAAAAGCAGATTCTGATATCTATAAAATTTACTTTTTTGTGTTTCATACTGACAGTTATTTATCTGCTCTCTTTTTAAGGTCTTGTTTCTTAGCTCCCTTTTATTTTAAAGCTACCCTGTACCTGAAATGCGTAATACAATATCGAACTAAGAACATAATAAAAATACAAACTATTATGCAGTCTTTTTTTCAATAAAGCCGCTTTACATATGGGTTTCTCAAAACACAGGCGTGAAACAAAGAATTCTTTGCATTGGTCCTTTCAGTAGCACAAATGTTGAACTGAATAAAACAGATGTTGAAATAAAAAGCGGCGGCTCACATTTCAGTTGGCTGTATTCCCGGTTTCTGAAAGTATACCTGAATTATGCATTTATCTGCCCAGATTTGCACCAACAAAAAATGCAAAACCCTGTTCATCAATGATGTTCAGAATTCTGCATTTTTTTGTTATTCTAACTCGGCGGAGAGAGAGGGATTCGAACCCCCGAAGGCTTTCACCTCAACGGTTTTCAAGACCGCCGCATTCAACCGCTCTGCCATCTCTCCGGCGCAAAAGTACGGTTACAGGTAATTTGTCCCAAAAAATATCGTGAAATAAAAAAGCAGGCGGCTGAAACAGCCGCCTGCAAAGGGTTTCAGCGAAAAAAAATATCAGGAAGAGGCTGAAGATTCCTCAATTTTATCAATAACAACCACCAGATCGCTCAAACTTACAGTTATAGGGATAGCTCCCAATTGTACCACTGCATTCTTACCACGAAGTTCTTTCACAATCCCAACCTGCCGGTTTTTCATCATCTTCACTTTTACTCCGGGTTTGATTTCACCCCCTACTTCTTTAAACTTCGCATCCAGTTTTTTATCCTTTTTCTCAGCCACCTGTTTTTGTTTTTGGTTAAACAGAAGAGCATTGATCTGTTTCATCACTTCCTGTTTATTATCACTCCGTTTCCATTCCTGCACAATCGCTTTCAGCTTTCTGTCCATATCTTTTAAATAAGCAAGCCGGTCTTCAGTGATTTGATTCTGCTGCTTCAGCAACTCCACCTGCTGATCATGCTTTTCTTTATTGAGTACCTGTTGCATTTCTTTTTTCAGCCGGTCGTTTTCCCGCAGGAGTTGATTGAGTTCCTTTTCTTTCTTTTCAATATGCCGCAGATCACTCTCCGCTGTATTTAATAATTTATCGAGCCGGAAATGATCTTCTTCCACCAATAATCTTGCACGTTCAATCAGGGCCTTATCCAATCCAATTCGTTCTGCAATGGCAAATGTGTACGAACTGCCGGGCTTGCCAATGATTAACCGGTACAGTGGCTGTAAACTCCGTTCATCAAAACTCATAGCACCGTTGATAATACCCGGGGTATGATTGGCCATTACTTTCAGGTTGAGATAATGCGTTGTTACGATTCCCAAGGAATGCTTCTTTACCAGTTCCTGCAAAATCACTTCTGCAAATGCACCACCCAAATTTGGATCACTTCCGCTTCCCAATTCGTCAATAAAAAACAAGGTTCGGCCATTGGCTGTTTCCATGAAATGCTTCATGTGCAGCAAATGACTGCTGTATGTGCTGAGATCATATTCAATACTCTGCGTATCACCGATATGAATCATCACCTGCTTGAACAATCCAAACTCACTGTCGGGATGAACCGGTACCAGCAATCCACTCTGCACCATCAGTTGCATTAAGCCAACAGTTTTCATGGTAACTGTTTTACCACCGGCATTTGGTCCGGAAATAACAAGAATGCGGTTCTTATCATCCAGCTTAATCTGTGTAGGTATCGTTGGCTTCCCGCTTTTTTTATTGTACAGCAACAGTAATGGATGGTAGGCATCTTTGAGAGAAATCACAGCTTTATCACTCAGCATGGGATAGTTGGCCTGCATGGCAATACCCAATTTTGCCTTGGCATGAATAAAATCATATTCGCCAAGTATTGTATGATAAGTTGTCAGCAATGAAGCATACACTGAAAGCTGTGAAGTTAATTCACGGAGGATTCGGTACACTTCACGCTTCTCCTCATTCTCAAGACTAAAAATATCATTGTTCAGTTCAATGGTTTCTTCAGGTTCAACAAAAACAGTTCTTCTTGTTTCACTTTCGCCATGCAGAATTCCTTTTACCTGCCGCTTCTGTTCTGCAAATAATGCCACAACCCTTCTGCCGCTTAAAAATGATTCTTCAATATCTGCCACATAACCCTGCTTCTGTAATTTCTTCAGCACCTTTTCAAACTCACGGCGCAACTCATTCCGTTTTCTGTACAAATCCATTCTTATCCGCCTCAACTCTTCACTTGCATCATCCTTTACAACACCGCTTTCATCCAGCACATCGTTGATCAGCTCAAGAATCACTTTTTCATAATAGGTTCCTTCAATCACATTGGTTAAGGCAGGATAAGCCGATCGGCGGTCTGCATCAAACCAGCGGAAAATATTCTGCATATTCACAACCAGTTTACGGATTTGCACCAGTTGTTCTTCAGCAAGCACAGCACCGGGTATACCTACCAGTTTTAATTCTCTTGAAAGATTCAGAATATAATCATTGGGAAAATACTGAGCCTGTTCCAGCAACAGTTTAAATTCATAACTCTGCTGAAGTTCCAGTTGTATGTATTCCTTTTTTGTATGGATACGGAGTTCCTTCGCCTTTTCTTTTGCATACTCCGTTTTGCAATGCTCATGCAATAAAGCCTTCACTTTGTCAAATTCCAGCTGCACTAATGCCGATTCAGGGAAAAATTTTATCACAAGAAAACTTCTTTTTTGTTGCCGGCAAAGGTAATTCTATTCACCGTTCGTTGCGTCGCATGCCGAAGTTGTCATTCGGCATCCAGACATTCATCATCTGTGACACTTGTACGGCTGCAACAACGTTCAACACAAACGTTAAAGCGAATGTAAAATCCTTAAATTGTCAGCCGCAATACAAAGCCGGGAAATCTTCTGGCACAATTTTACACGTAAATTGCATATTGCTAAAAACGACAAAATGATTATGTGGAGTAAACTAATTTTAAGCATCAGTGTTGCGGTTGGCTCGTTTCAGTTATTTTCCTGTGCAACAGGTGAAAGTAAAAACAGAACTATGAATGATAATACAAAGTTGACCGCCTTTGCAGGCGGTTCGATCCATGAATCAGCAACAGATACGGCCACTTTTGGCGCAGGATGTTTTTGGTGCGTGGAAGCTATTTTTCAGCAGGTGGAAGGAGTATTAAAGGTAAGCAGTGGTTATTGTGGCGGGCATGTCATTAACCCAACCTATGAGGAAGTTTGCAGTAAAACAACGGGGCATGCAGAAGTGGTGCAGATCATCTTTGATCCGAAAAAAGTATCGTTTGATGAATTGCTTGAAATCTTCTGGCAAACACATGACCCAACAACTCTCAACAGGCAGGGTAATGATTCAGGGCCGCAGTACCGCAGTGCCGTTTTTTATCATGATGCAGAACAAAAAGAAAAAGCTGAAAAATACAAAGCCGAGCTGGATAAAAGTGGCGCATTTGATAAACCCATTATAACAACAATTGAAGCGTACAAAAATTACAGCGAGGCGGAAAATTATCATCAGAACTATTACAATATGAATAAGAACTCAAATCCTTATTGCTATTATGTAATTAAACCCAAGCTTGACAAGTTTGAAAAAGTATTCAAGAATAAGATGAGGAAGAATTAAATTCCTAGTTTCAGGTTACAAGTTACCTGTTCGCTGAACTGTTGTATACCTGAAACGAGAAACCAGTAACAGTCAACTATTACTTCAACTTCACTCTCCTCAACTCCAGCCAGTTTAATGCATTCGGATGAAATCCTTTTACTCCCGGCTGCACAAGATGAATCACCATATCATACCAGAGTGGAACAACAGGCGGATTATCCATCAGCATTTGATCCATTTGCTGATATAACCGGTAACGGATTGAATCATTGGGTTCCCTGTTTGACTGTTCATACAACGCATCAAAAGCTGTGTTATGATACCGGGTATAATTGGGGGGTGCAGGGTTTTTACCATAAAACACACTAAAATAATTTTCTGCATCAGGGTAATCAGCAATCCAGCTGCCACGGAAAAATAAAGCTTCACTTTTGGAAGTTTGTGTAAGCAATAAACTTTTTTGAACAGCTTCTACTTTTACATTCAATCCAATATCCTGCAACTGTCTTGCTATATAACTTCCCAGATCGGCATAAATGGGAATAGTGAGCAATTTTATTTCAGGCATATTCTTCATCGATTTAAACCCTGCCTGCTGCAACAGAGCTATTGCCTTTTCTTTATTGTATGTATAGCCTTTTACAATTGTGGTATCAAAGCTGGGTAAACCCATTGGTACAAAACCACTTTCAGCAGCAGTACCAATAGAGTTGCGTAAATACAGCATCATCTTTCTTCTGTCGAATCCATAATTAATGGCCTGGCGGATTGCTTTCAATCTCAGTGGAGAATTTTTAACCAGTTCATTGGTTGAATCAACCAGTATACCGATGTACTCAATATTGAGATAAGGATATTTGTTTAATACGATCTTGTTCTTCCAGCTATCTCTCAATTCTCCCTTTTTATTTAATACTTCATCTTTAAAAGAAGGATCAATATCGTTGATGAAATGCAAACGCCCTTGTCTGAATTCAAGAAACTCACTTGCCTTATTATCTAAGAAAGTAATTTTTATGCCATCGAGATATGGAAGATGAGAACCTGTGCTGTCGGTTTCAAAATAGTTTTTATTTTTTACAAGAATTAACGCCTGACCTTCTTCCCATGCTTTATATTGAAATGGTCCTGTGCCACAGGGGTTTCGCCTGAAATCAGTTCCATATTTTTCCACCACTTCTTTCGGCACAATGGAGCAGTACACATTACTCAGCACTCCGAGTATCTGAACAAAGGGTCTTAATAAATTTATCTGAAAAGTAGTGTCATCCACTGCAACAAATCCTTTGTCTGCATCAACACGGTTATTAAAGATCCATGCACCGGGGCTGGCTGTATTCTTATCCATCAACCGTTGAAAACTGTAAGCCACATCAGCAGCAACCATTTTCCGCCCCTTCCCATTTGGAAATACTTCATGATCATGAAAGAACACATCATTGCGTAAGTGAAAAATAATACTCAATCTGTCGGCACTGATGTCCCAGCTTTTAGCCAGCGAAGGTATAATGTGCAACTGTTCATCTGTTTCAACGAGTGTATTATAAAGCTGATGTGTGGCCCAGATAACTGATTGACTTTTTGCAAATGCAGGATCAAGCGAACTGATACCGCTTACTTCATTATAGCGAAAGAAGTTCTCTTCATTTCTTTTTGCTTTCCCACAGGAAGAAAGAAGCAGAAATGAAGAATAAAAAATGAAAACTGAAAAATAAGTAAGGTAAACCCTGCCAACTACCAGCTGCGATATGCAACCACTTCCTCCCTTTCCTGTATTTTTAATCATCTGCATAAAGAATTACCTCTAAATTTAGGGTCAAATATCAACTCGGTGAAAAAAAAGAATCTATCCATACCATCAATTCTGTTTACAGTATTTTGTTTCCTGTCACTTACAGCTTTTCCTCAGCAAAAGGAAAATGAATTTACCAGAAATGATACATTGCGGGGAACCATTTCTCCTGAACGTGCATGGTGGGATGTTGTAATGTATGATCTGCGTGTTACTCCCAATATCGAAAAGTTTACAATTACCGGTACTAATACAATCTATTTTAAGATTGTAAAGAAGGTCAACAGCCGTATGCAGATTGATCTGCAGGAACCATTAGCTATTGACAGCGCTGTTTTAAATGGAGTGACGGTTACATTTAAAAGAGATGGCCATGCATGGTTCATTAACATGCCCGGCAAAAGATTACCAAAATCAATCAACACAAACAAGATCATTCATCAACTGCAACTATTTTATCATGGCGTGCCCAAACCTGCCTTAAGAGCGCCATGGGATGGAGGCATTGTATGGAAAAAAGATAAGAAAGGAAATCCATTTGTTGGCACTGCCTGCCAGGGATTGGGTGCAAGCGTTTGGTGGCCCTGCAAAGATCACCAGAGCGATGAACCTGACAGCACTCTCATCAGCATTACAGCTCCGGATACATTAATGAATATTTCAAATGGACGGCTGAGAAATGTTGCAGCAGATGGGAATGGAAATAAAATCTGGACGTGGTTTGTAAGTCAGCCCATCAATACCTACAATGTTACCATGAACATAGGCAAGTATGCTCATTTCAGTGATACGCTGATGGGAGAAAAAGGAAAACTCGATCTTGATTATTATGTATTAGAATACAATCTTGATAAAGCCAAAAAACAATTTGAGCAGGTGAAACCGATGCTGCATGCATTTGAATACTGGTTTGGCCCCTACCCGTTTTACGAAGATGGATATAAACTGGTAGAAAGTAATTATCTGGGCATGGAACACCAGAGTGCAGTTGCTTATGGGAATGAATACATGAATGGATACGGGGGAAGAGATTTGAGTGGCACCGGCTGGGGAAGCAAATGGGATTTCATTATTGTTCATGAAAGCGGACACGAGTGGTTTGGTAATAATATTACTTCCAAAGATATCGCTGATATGTGGGTGCATGAAGGTTTTACCAACTACAGCGAAACATTGTATACTGATTATGTTTTCGGAACTGAAGCAGGCAATGCTTATGCGCAGGGCATCCGCAGGAATATTCAGAATGACAAACCGATCATCGGCAAATACAATCTGAACAACGAAGGAAGCGGCGATATGTATTACAAAGCCAGTAACATGATCCACAATATCAGGCAGATCATTGGTGATAAAAGTTCATTTCGTTTACTGCTGCGTGATATGAACCAGAAGTACTGGCACAAGACCGTTACCACTGCAGAAATTGAAGATTTTATTTCGAAGCGTACAGGATTCAGGCTGTCGAAAGTCTTTGATCAATACCTGAGAACAATACAGATTCCAACACTGGAATATTATCTTACACAGGAAGGCGGCTCACAGATACTTTATTACCGCTGGGCGAATTGTATTGCAGGTTTTAATATGCCCATTTTATTACCCGGCAACAGCAATCCGAAATACGGATTAATGCTGGCAACAGAAAAATGGCAGAAGATGCGGACCAACTTTAAAGCAGATGAAGACATCAGCAAATACATGGACAAAAACTTTTATGTAAACTATCATAAGGTAAAATAATATCTTCGGCCTCAGTATGGGACAAATCAGGAAGCAAGCCATCATTTCCAGCATAGTCATTTACATTGGCTTTTTTATCGGCTTTATCAATACCTGGTTCTTTACCAAGAATGGATCCTTTACACCTGAAGAATATGCTTTAACCCGTTTGTTTTTTGATGTGGGGCAAACGATGTATGCATTTGCCAATCTTGGTGTTATTTCAGTTATCTATAAATTCTTTCCTTATTATAAAGACAATCTGAAGCCGAAAGAAAATGATTTGATGACCTGGGCTTTGATCACTGCCATTGGTGGTTTTGTTTTAGTGATCTTTGGGGGCTTAATCTTTGAACCATTGATCGTACAAAAATTTTCCGGACGTTCTCCATTGTTTGTTGATTACTATAAATGGGTGTTCCCTTTTGGTTTAGGTATTTTACTGTTTACAGTTCTGGAAGCCTTCAGCAATAATTTGAAGAGAAGCATCTTCCCTGCCTTTCTGCGGGAAACAGCTTTGCGCCTGTTGACATTGATATTGATTGGAGTTTATCTGCTTGGGTTAATTGATTTCCATCTTTTCATGCAGCTGTTTTCGTTTCTGTATCTGCTCATTGTACTGATCCTTGTAACATCATTGATCAGCAGCAATCAACTTCATTTTACATTCAGTGTCAGTCGGGTTACAAAAAAATTTAAGAAGAAAATATTCATGTTAGGCAGTTATGTATTTGCCGGACAGATCATTTATATTCTGGCACAGGTGATGGACAGTATTTTTATTGCCAGCTTACTCGGCCTGACTAAAACCGGCATTTTTGCTTTGTCATCTTTCATTGCTAACCTTATTCAGATTCCGCAACGCAGCATTGTCTCCATTACCTTACCTGCTTTATCGCAGGCATGGAAGGATAAGAATATGATTGAGATCGATCGTATTTACAAACGCTCCGCTATCAATCTCTTACTGGCAGCAATTTTTATTTTTGGCGGTATCTGGCTCAATATTACTGATGCATTTCGTTTACTCAATATTCAGAGTGAATATGCTACAGGTGTAACAGTTATTTTTATACTTGGCATTTCAAGATTGATTGATGCAGGTACAGGTGTAAACGCACAGATCATTGCTACATCAACGCAATGGCGGTTTGAATTTATGACGGGAGTGATTCTGTTATTACTGATCCTTCCTTTGAATTATATCCTCATCAAGAAAATCGGTATTGAAGGAAGCGCTTATGCCAACCTGATTTCTTTTTCTATTTACAATGCCATCCGTTATGGCTTTTTATGGAAACGTTACAACCTGCAACCTTTCAGCAGTAAAACATTGCTGAGTATTTTACTGGGTGTTGCAGCCTACTTCATCAGTTATTTCCTGTTCAGGGATATGCAGGGATGGATGGGTGTAATCTTACGCAGCCTGTTATTCAGCATTATTTTCCTTGCAGGAATTTTTGTATTGAAGCTTACCCCTGATGCAATGCAATTGGTTGAAGTAGCGAAGAAACGTTTCGGGAGGAACTAAATTCAGGAAAACTTTTTCAATTCGTTCAGGGTTATCCGTCCTTCGTAAATAGCTTTACCAACAATGGCACCATTACAGCCAATCGCTGCCAGTTCATCCAGGTCCTTCATAGAGCTTACACCACCACTGGCAATAAAATGAAGCTGGGGAAATTTTTGAAGGATGTTCTTGTAGAGTTCTGTTGCTGGACCTTCCAGTTTTCCATCCTTACTTACATCGGTACAGAAAATCTGCTGCACTCCGTGATTGATATATTTTTCAATGAAATCATAAATCCAGATGTCCGTTGTTTCCAGCCAGCCGCCAACAGTAATCTTTTCATTCTTAACATCTGCACCTAATAAAAATTTATCAGCTCCAAACTGTTTTAACCAGGCAACAAATGTTGCTTCATCTTTTACAGCAATACTTCCTACTGTAGCCAATGCAGCACCAGATTCCAACACAATCTTTACATCTTCTTCTTTTTTAATTCCGCCACCGAAATCAATTACAAGTGAGGTTTTGGAAGTGATTGCTTCCAGCACTTTCCAGTTTTTTACTGCACCTGCTTTGGCTCCATCAAGATCAACGAGGTGCAAACGGTTGAGGCCGGCATCTTCAAACTCTTTGGCTACTTCTAATGGGTTTTCATTGTAGATCGTCTTCAACGAATAATCACCTTGTGTTAATCTTACACATTTCCCATCTATTAAATCTATTGCCGGAATAATCTGAAGCCCCCCCGCCCCTGAAGGGGAGCTGTGAGCTTTACTATTTTCATTTTGCAACTCCATAACTTTAAAATTTATTATTTGAATTACTTTGTCAAGCTCTTCAGTTACCTGCCTGTTCGTAAATCGTAAAAAAGTAATTCCAAATTCTTCAAGATTTTTTTGTCTTTCAGCGTCATTAAGCTTAACCTCTTCCAATGAATGAACACTTCCGTCTATTTCTATTGCCAACTTAATTTTATGCGCATAAAAGTCAAGAACATAATTTGATGCTGGATGCTGACGGCGAAATTTTATTCCAGTCTGACCTTGCCGAAGATAGTTCCACAACAAATCTTCCGTATCAGTAGGACGGTTTCTCAACTCTTCAGCCCTTCTGAAAATCAATGGTCCCGCTTTATAGAACATATCATCTTTCATAAAGGAAAACAACTCCCTTTAGGGTTGGGGCAGGCTTAGAAAATTACTGAGTATTTGCTCTCCCACTTTTGCACTCTTCTCTGTATGAAACTGTACTCCGTAAAAATTATCCTTCTGTACAGCACCTGCATATTCCAATCCGTAGTTGGAAGTTGCAATGCAATAAGGATTCATCTCCGCATAATAACTGTGTACATAATATACATAACTGTTTTCAGGAACATCTTTAAACAGCCCGGTCTTCAGGTTGTAAATATCATTCCATCCTATTTGAGGGACTTTATAGCTCCCCTTTAGGGGCGGGGGGGCAAACAGTTTTACTTTTGCAGGAATAATTCCCAAGCATTCAGTATCATTCTCTTCAGAATAATCAAACAGCAACTGCATGCCCACACAAATTCCCAGCACCGGTTGTTTTAAATGTTTAATGATTGTGTCCAGACCTTTTTCTTTCAGACTATCCATGGCACTTCTGGCTGCACCCACTCCGGGAAAAATTACTTTATCTGCTTTCTGCAACTCTTCAAAATCATCCGTCACTTTTGCATCAAGCCCCAAGCGCTCCAATGCAAACAGCACCGACTGAATATTTCCTGCGTTATATTTTACAATTGCTATGTTGCCCCCTCCGCCCCCTAAAGGGGGAACTTTACCGTCATCACTATTTATTACTTCATTCATAATTTCATAGTTTTATTAACTTTAAACCCTAAGCGGAAGTAGCTCATCTGGTAGAGCGACAGCTTCCCAAGCTGTAGGTGGCGGGTTCGAGTCCCGTCTTCCGCTCATTTGTCTGAACCATGATTTATAAGATTTAAAGGATTGATGGGATTGAATACATCCCTGTTACAAAAATCCAATTAATCTCAACTTAACACTCCTTCCAAAAATTTCTTTGTTGCTGCTGTTACATCATCAGCATTCTCCAACGCTTTTATAAATGCCGTTCCAATGATCGCTCCGTTTGCATGTGCACAGGCCGCATCAAATGTTTGTTTGTCTTTAATTCCAAATCCAACCAGTACTGGATTTTTTAACTGCATGCTTTTCAGTTTTTGCAGATAGGCATCTACATCCGTCATATTCTTATCACTGCCCGTAGTGGATGACGATGATACTGCATATAAAAAACCTGTACTTAAATTATCCAGTTGCTTTATCCGTTCATCACTTGTTTCAGGTGTTACCAGGAAAACAAAATCCAATCCATATTTTTTGATAACAGCGCCATACTCCATTTCAAATTCATATTCGGGAAGATCGGGTAGGATCAATCCATCCACACCAACAGATGCAGCATCAGCACAAAACTGTTCAAAGCCATACTGCAAAACAGGATTCATGTAGCCCATCAAAATAACAGGAAGCCCCCCCGCCCCTGAAGGGGTGCTATGAGCCCTCCACTCTTTCAGTTGCTCAAACAAAACAGGAATAGTCATTCCATTACTAATTGCAATAGTACTGCTATGTTGTATCACCGGGCCATCAGCTAATGGATCACTGTAAGGCATACCCAGTTCAATCAGGTCTGCACCGTTTTGCTGTAATGCTTTCATTACTTCCAGTGTACTGTTCAGTTTCGGATAACCGGCCGTGCAATACACATTCAGTATACGTTGCCCCCCCGCCCCTGAAGGGGTGCTTTTGAACAACCTGCTTATTCTTGACTCGTTCATTAGTATGTAGCTTATTTTTTAGTTTTATTCACTCCCCTTTAGGGGTTGGGGGTTTCCATTTCTTTCATGTATGTCGCCAAATCCTTATCCCCTCTTCCACTCAAGCAAATCACCACCTGGTCAGTTGCTTTAAATTTCATTTGCTTCAATGCAGAAAAAGCATGTGCTGTTTCCAATGCAGGAATAATTCCTTCCAGTCTTGCAATTTCAAAAGCAGCCTGTAATGCTTCATCATCTGTTGCACTTAAAAAAGTACCACGACCACTCTCAAATAAATTTGCATGCATCGGACCAATACCTGGATAATCCAGTCCCGCTGAAATACTATGCGGTTCTACAACCTGTCCATCTTCTGTCTGCATCAGTAAGCTTTTACTTCCATGCAGGATGCCCATTTTACCAAGTTGCGTTGTTGCTGCACTCATGCCACTGTTTACACCATGACCAGCAGCTTCAACAGCAACCAGCTGCACACTCAACTCATCTAAGAAATGATAGAATGCACCGGCTGCATTACTTCCACCACCTACGCAAGCCATTACATGCGTGGGTAACTCACTCCCTGTTTTTTCTTTTAACTGCCAGCGCATTTCTTCACTGATCACACTTTGAAATCTCGCCACCATATCAGGATAAGGATGCGGACCAACCACGCTGCCGATAATATAATGTGTATCGTTGGGATTATTGATCCAGTCACGGATAGCTTCGTTGGTTGCATCTTTCAAGGTCTTACTTCCGCTAACTGCGGGAATCACTTTTGCACCCAGCATTTTCATGCGTGCTACATTCGGAGCCTGCCGTTCAATATCTTTTTCGCCCATGTACACAATGCATTCCACACCCTTCAATGCACATACCGTTGCAGTTGCAACACCATGCTGTCCGGCACCTGTTTCTGCAATGATGCGTTTCTTTCCTAAACGTTGTGCCAATAAGATTTGTCCAACTGTATTGTTGATCTTATGTGCGCCGGTGTGACAAAGATCTTCACGCTTTAAATAAATATTTGTGTTGAACTGTTTGCTCAAACGTTTGGCGAAATATAACGGTGTAGGACGGCCTACATAATCTTTCAGCAGGTCCCTGAATTCTTTCTGGAATTCTGCTTCATACATAATCTCCAGGTAACGGCTCTGCAATTCTTCCACATTGCGGTGCAGCATTTCAGGAATATAAGCCCCGCCGAACTTTCCGTAATAACCTTGCGATGAAGGTTGTTGATATGTTGTTGTCATAATAATTTAGTTTTTATACCAGCTTCCGTTTTTCATAGCATTGTCCCTTGCGTCGCAATCCTTTTATCAGTTGTGCAAAGGGCATCATGACTCATCATCATCATTCGCATACCTTCCAATAGCAACTATACCCTCATCTGTACACTTAAGTATCTCCGGGGTTATTGGATAGCCTGATTCGGTATATTCTCGTATCACAACTCCACCAACCCTTTCAATAAAAAACTCAGAATCTTCCTCAGAAAATAAATACACAAAGTCCCGAACAGGAATTACTGCATAAACCGGCCATCCAAATTCTTTACTTACCTTTTCTTTAAGTTTCTTGGAAAGCAGAAAAGTAGCTTTTTTGGTTTCTTCCACAGTTTCCAAGAACCCGAGTTTTCGTTCGTCAATTAATTCAAACTGAAGTTCAGCTTCCTCAAACTCTTTATCAAGATTAGCATTTGCATGCCTTACCAAAGTTTCAATATCGATGGCCCACTTTTTAACTTGACCTTCATCAATCCACTTTTTATTTAACTTTTCTTCATAAACAAAGACCGTATTGAACATTTCAGTAACAGGAAAATTAACAAACTCTCTATAATCATAATCACTCGGAAACAAAGATGGGAATACCTTATCCCTTGCTACTTCCCAAGTTGGAATTTCCTCTCCTGCAGAAGCGATAGCTGTCGCAAATTCTGATATTACGTTTTCATCATTTTCTTGCGCAAACTCTTTTCTCAGATTATCCAGACTAACGTTTAACTCAAAATCATCTTTTACTACGCAAATAAGCTCTTCTTCCGTTATATTCGAAATAGCAAATCCATGATTTGAAATCATTTTTTTGAACAATTGAAAAACAAAATCATTTTCTGTAAAATGCATACCTCTTTTTTAGAAATAATCTATCTAATTACACATGCAAAACTTTTATGCTCTTGTTGGCGTCCTCGCCAACAAGTAAAATTTTACCCTCTGTTTATTCATGTTGTTGGCGAGGACACCAACAACAGCGTGCTGCTTTCTTCAATCCCACCAATCAACTAATCCCACTCATCTCAATTCAGCCACAAACTTCTTCAACAAACCCATATCCTTCACTCCCGGCATTGTTTCAAATTTGCTGTTCACATCTAAAGAAAACAGATCCTTCGCCACTTCTTCTTTTGCAAACTCTTTCACAGCTGCTGCATCAGTTGGTTCAATTCCTCCGCTTAAAAAAAACGGTTTGCCGATATTCAATCCCTTCAGCATGTCCCAGTTAAATTTCTTACCCGTTCCTCCATATCCTGCCCCCATGGTATCAAACATAAACATGTCGCAAGCCTCATAATAATCTTTGATCTTCCACGGAATATTATCATCTTCTGCAATCCGGAATGCCTTGATCACCGAAATATAATCCGATACCTTTTCACAGAACTTGGGTGTTTCATCGCCATGCAGCTGCACCATATGCAAACCGAAATTCTCCACATGGTTAATGATCTCATCATAGGAAGCATTCACAAACACACCTACTTTATATACTTTCAGCTTTGCCCGTTTTACCTGTACACCGGTTAAATGCTTCAGCACAAATCTTGGCGACTTGTGATAGAAGATCATACCTGCAAACTCTACACCCATTTCACCGAGTTGATGCATCTGTTCCAGGTCGGTCATGCCGCAAACTTTAATACGCCCCCCCCGCCCCCTGAAGGGGGAGCTGGTAACATCACTATTATTGGTCAGTTCATTCATATTATACCAGTTTAAAATTAAACCGGCGAGCATCGTTATTTATTTTCAACCTGTAACTTTTTCAAGCTCTTGCCTTACTCCCCTTCAGGGGTCGGGGGCTTCGGCTACTATTTCATCCCCAACTTAAACTGCAGCACCAAAGCCATATCTTTTTCACCCGGTTCTTTCTCTACTTTGCTGTTAATATCCACTCCGTAAAAATCAGGGTGTTTAAATGCTTTGATCTTTGCAATATCAGCCACACCAATTCCGCCACTCAGGAAAAACGGTTTTTCAATTTTACTTTTTGCAATAATGCTCCAGTCAAACTGTTTACCGGTTCCTCCTTTTGCATCAGTACTTTTTGTGTCGAATAAATAATAATCACAGGCTCCGTCATAAGGTGCAACCAGTTCATCAATAGAACCCGTTGTTTCATCAATACGGAATGCTTTGATCACTTCAATATCTTCATTGAGGTCACTGCAGAATTCAGGTGTTTCTTCACCATGCAGCTGTACCACATCCAAACCATAATCTTCAATGGCATCGAGGATATCGCTGTAGGTAGGATTGACAAACACGCCTACTTTTTTCAAATCATAATCTGCTTTCTTCACTTCTTTTTTATCCAGCTTCCCTTCGGCATATCTCGGAGAATCTTTGTCGAAAATAAATCCGGCAAAATCAATATCTATTCCTTCTAGCTGCTGTAACTGTTTCAGCTGTGTAATGCCGCAAACTTTAATATTCATTTTTCAATTTTTATTTATTGTGGGCTAAAGCCCAATTTTACTTAGTCTTTTAACCACGGACTTAAGTCCGTGGTTATTCAAATATCCTTAATGGGCTTTAGCCCTGATACAAATTTTTTAAACGCCAATCCGGGATTTTCTTCTTTCATAAAATTTTCACCAATCAAAAATCCCCTGAATCCATTCTCTTTAAATAACAATATATTTTCTACTGAACTGATACCGCTCTCCGCCACTTTTATTTTATCTGCAGGAATCTGTTTCGCCATCCGCAAACTCCGTTCAATATCCACTTCAAATGTTTTGAGGTTGCGGTTGTTGATACCCACAATTTCTGTTTCCTCACATATATGCCCCAGCTCTTCTTCTGTGTGAAGTTCCAGTAAAACTTCCAATCCCAGCGATTTTGCAAATGCCGCCAACCGTTTTACTTCAGCCGGCGTTAAACAGGCAGCAATGAGCAAAATTACGTCAGCACCCATTGACTTTGCTTCGGTGATCTGGTATTCATCCACAATAAAATCCTTCCGCAGAATCGGGATCTGGTTCACTCTTGCTTTCAGCAGGTCTTCCGTACTTCCGCCAAAGAACAATTCATCTGTGAGCACGCTTAAACAGGAAGCTCCGTTATTGGCATAAGCCGATGTTACTTCCACCACACCCACCTTATTATTAATAATTCCTTTTGATGGTGATTTCCGTTTGAACTCGGCAATGATGCCAGTCTTCGTATCATCCAATAAAAACTGTTTCAATGAAAGAACAAGTGTTGCATACAAGACAGTTTGCTCTAATTCAGCAACAGGTTTCTCTGTTTTCTTTCTTTTTACTTCTTCCCTTTTGCTTTCTATTATCGTTTCTAAAATATTCATGCTTATAACTTAATACTTACAACCTATAACTTTATTGCAATTCGATTAATTTTTTTAAACTTTGCTTGGCTCTTCCACTTTCCAAACTTTCAACTGCTGCTGCATAAGCATCATCATAAACATTATAAGCGCCGGTACAATACAGTCCCATTGCAGCATTCGCCATTACCACTGCATTCTGCGCCCACGTTCCTTCTCCGCTTAAAATCTTTGTAAAGATTTTTGCTGACTCTTCAATACTGTTTCCTCCATGCAGATCACTTGGCTGCACCATCCGTTTGCCCAATTGTTCAGGTGTCATAATCCGTTCACCTTTATTGGTGATTACTTTGGTATCGTTGGTCAGTGATATTTCATCATACCCATCAAGACTGTGAATAATGGTAAATGCGCCACCTGTTTGCTGCAACAGATAATTATATACTCTTGCCATTTCCAGATTGAACACACCCACCAACTGGTAAGCAGGATTGGCAGGATTCACCATTGGCCCCAGCATATTGAAGAATGTACGCATACCTAAATTTCTGCGGATTGGTCCAACGGTTTTTAATGCCGGATGAAACATCGGTGCATGCATGAAACAGATATTGGCTTCTTCCACTTCACGTTTCAACTGATCAACATTGTTCTTGAATTTATAGCCCAACTGCTCCATCACATTACTTGCGCCGCTGATGGTTGATGCACCATAGTTACCATGCTTGGCCACTTTTTGTCCGGCACCTGCCACTATAAAACAGGATAGTGTTGAAATGTTGAAGGTATTTTTTCCATCACCACCTGTACCAACTATATCCAATACATCATAACCACCAAGATCAACGGGCACACAAAGTTCCAGCAAAGCATCACGAAAGCCCTGCAGTTCTTCAATGGTAATGCTGCGCATGAGATAGACAGTCATGAATGCTGTGATTTCATGTTCGTTGTAAACTCCTTTGCCAATATTGAGCAGGGCTTCTTTTGCCTGCTCTCTTGATAAGCTCTTATGCTCAAATAATAATTGTAAAATCTTTTTCATCATATTTGTTTTTTGCCACGAAGACAGAAAGTCTCAAAGGTCTTCAACTTAGCGCCTTCGTGTCTTTGCGGCTATGCTTTCAACCAATTTTTCATTATATGCTCTCCTACAGGCGTCAACACACTCTCCGGATGAAACTGCACTCCCTGTACATCAAATGTTTTATGCTGTAACGCCATGATAAAACCTGTTTCATCTTCTGCTGTGATCTCTAAATCATGGGGGAAATTTTCTCTTGCCACAACCCATGAATGATAACGGCCAACTTCAAACTCATCAGGTAAGCCTTCAAACAAACGACTTCTTACTTCATACTTCTTACCTCCTGTTTTAATAGGTGTTGCCACTCCATGAAAAACAGTTGACAGATTCGTCAACGTTCCGCCAAATGCCTGACCGATTGCCTGGTGACCCAGACAAACTCCAAGAATAGATTTGGTTGATGCATATTCTTTGATCAATGGCAACAGCAATCCTGCTTCTTCAGGAATTCCCGGACCTGGTGATAAAATAATTTTATCATAGTCCTTTACTTTTTCCAATGGAATCTGGTCGTTACGATACACATCCACTTTAATATGTGTGATCTTTTCAACCAGGTGAACAAGGTTGTACGTAAAGCTGTCGTAATTATCGAATACTAATATCCTCGGCCCCTTCCCGACCTTCCCCAAAGGGGAAGGAGAAAACACATCTCTATTATTATCAGTCATTTTAAAATTTTAGAGGGTTAATAAGTCCCTCCTTTGGAGGGATTTAGGGAGGCTGCAAATTCAATTGCTTTCTTCAACGCACCCAGTTTATTATTTACTTCCTGTAATTCACTTTCCGGTTTGCTGGCAGCAACAATACCTGCTCCTGCCTGGTATATCAACGTATTGGCCTTGCTTAAAAAAGTACGGATCATGATAGCATGATTGCAGCTTCCATCAAAACCCATAAAACCAATACCGCCACCATAATAACTCCTGGCTGTTGATTCAAATGAATCGATCAATTGCATGGCTTTGATTTTAGGAGCACCACTCAATGTACCTGCAGGAAATGTTTTCGCCAGCAAATCAAATGGGTTGGAATTGGGTCGAACCTTTGCTACCACTTCACTCACCAGATGAATGACATGACTGTAATACTGCACCTGCCGGTAATGTGCCACACTTACTTCATCACATACCCTACTTAAATCATTTCTTGCGAGGTCAACCAGCATAACATGCTCTGAATTTTCTTTGGCATCTTTCAGTAAGCGTTCTGCTTCCTGCTGATCAATGATGTCATCGCCAGTACGTTTGAAAGTTCCAGCAATAGGATGCACCACAGCTTTGCCATTGCTGATGATGATCTGCGATTCGGGCGAAGAGCCCATCAATTTATAATCGCCGTAATCAAAGAAAAATAAATAGGGAGATGGATTGATGCTGCGCAGGGCACGGTACACATTGAATTCATCACCACTGAAGGATTGCTGAAATCTTCTGCTCAATACAATCTGAAACACATCACCCCGGTGGCAGCTGGTAATTCCTTTCTTCACCATTTCCACGTATGCTTCATTCGTAATATTTGAACTTTCTTCGCCTTTTATTCCAAACGGATAAACAGGAACATCTTTACTGCGGATCAAACTTTCCACCACTGCAAAATCGCTTTCAACACCTGCTATTTTATTTTCACAGATGAACAGTTCATCTTTATGATGATTGATTGCAATCACATACTGGTACAAACGGTAACGCATTAATGGAATAGCAACCGGTTCTTTGCGTTCTGCATTCAGTTTAATTGTATCAAAGAATTGAACTGCATCATAAGTAGTATATCCATACAATCCCTGTGCAAATTTTGCTTCTTTGCAATCGCCGCTTACTTCAAAATGATTCATGAACTCAAACAGCAATGTCGGCACTTCGCCCGGCTCTTTTAATTCAGTCCTTTCCGGCTTTTGTCCCGGCAGCTTGAATTCAATACTTTTTGAGGAAGTAATTTCCATTCCGGCAATGGCATTGATGCCGATAAATGACCAGCTGTTCTCTGCTGCATGATGATCCGTACTTTCAAGCAGAATGGTATCCCTGAACCTGTCACGCAGACGCAGGTAAATGCCCACCGGGGTAAACACATCGGCCAGCATTTTTTTACAACTTGTTTTAATTTCAATTTTCTTCATGACCCTTAAAATCGTTTCAGTTTGAGCAAATAAAAAACCCCGGGATTATCCGGGGTCTGAATATGATTGAACAATCACAGTAATAGCATTACAGACCCCTTAGAGTTGTATGCCACCACCACTGATTATTAATGATTGTTTTGTTCATTGATTGGCAAAGATGTGGCATGGAGACTGAATAATCAAATTTTTTTTCACAGTTGATTAAAATCTTACCCCGATTAAACAAATGATTGTTTATTTGTACAGCTTAACAATTCAGAAGCAAACAGATTCCGAACTTTACTTCGATCATTTAAACAATGCCACATGAAAAAATTAGTCTTTCTTTCAATTGCGGTAATTACAGTAACAGCTGTTTTATCTTTTGCCAAACAACAAACCAATCCCGATGCAATCCTTGGTTCCTGGAAAAACGGTGAAGGAACAGGCATTATCCAGATTTATAAAAACGGAGAAAAGTATCAAGGGAAGATTACCTGGTTAAAAGAACCCAATGATCCTGAAACCGGTAAACCCAAACTGGATAAAAAACATCCGGATGAAAAAAATCATTCCCGGCCTGTAATGGGACTTGTGAATATGTGGGGCTTTACCCATACTGCCGACAAAGAATGGACAGGTGGAAAAATATATGACCCCAAGAATGGAAAAACCTATTCCTGCAAAATAGCCATGGAAAATAATAACACATTAAAGGTTCGGGGCTTTATCGGCATTTCGCTGATTGGAAGAACAGATACATGGACAAGACAGTAATCCCTGTCTTATAATAAAAAAGCTGCCATGTATTTTGCCGGGCAGCTTTTTATTTCTACAGCCAAACAACTTTTTCCGGCTGCTCTAATGCATACTGTTTAATCAGGCTTCTCACAAAATCATATTCAGGATACATCTCCAATTTATTTCTGAGATCATCTTTTGAGGAAAGATCAAAATCCGGAGCTACATATCCCATTCCGTAAAATTTTCCGTCGTCCATTAAAATGCAGCTGTCCTGATTGTTAAAATAGGATCTTTCCCTGATGGCAAAACTGGGCAGTTCTTTTTTCATCTGTTCAAGAGCAAGTAATACTCTTGCATTATAATCTGCCGGTTTTTCTTTTTGTCCACAGGCACCTTTGCATGCTTCTGAACTGCATTCAACATCAGTTGATCTGTCAATAAAACAGAGTTTGTGGCATAAGAAAAACTCATTGGCTATCTTTTTCAATTCAGCCATTCCTTCGAACCTGTTATAAAAGAATTTTGCTGCTGTAAGATGTTTATGCTTTCGATCAACAGCTAACCGTAAGTAGCCGTTGCCATCTTCATACATGTACAATCCATAGCTGGCTTCATATCCTTTAATTGCCCGGTTGTACTTTGGCCAGAGACGTTTGATCTCAATTGTTTCCAATACATAAGCCATTAACTCTGTTCCGCATTGCTGGAAAGAGATCCGGTGAATATTCCGTAAGAATTCCTGCTTTTGACGGCTGGGCTTATTATTGGAAAAATGGCTCACTACCCTTTTCTTCAACTGAATGGCTTTCCCAACATAAACGATCTTATCCTTTGCATCATGAAAATAATAAACGCCTGGAGTCAGTGGTAACTGATCAATATCCTCCTTATTCAGGTATAAAGGCAGAAACTGCTCTTTTGATTGTTTGCCGATCATTGTATGCAGGTGATTATTTACATCACTCTGCTTCAATTTCCCGAATAATTCAACCGTGGCCCTTGCATCCCCTGCCGCCCTGTGCCGGTTATAAAGAGGAATTTCAAAATGCTTACAAAGATTCCCCAAGCTGTAGGAAGCTAATTTGGGGAAAATCTTCCGGGTATACCTTACTGTACAAAGCTTTTTACAGTTCAACGTAAACCCATGCTCCTGTAACTGATGATTGACAAAAGAGTAATCAAAGTTGACGTTATGGGCCACAAATATCTTCCCCTGGAACAATTCCATCAGTTTGGGAGCAATTTCTTCAAATGACGGGGCCAACTGAACCATTTCATCAGTAATACCTGTCAAAACCTGGATAAAATGTGGGATCGGCTGATGGGGGTTGACCAGTGTTTCGAACTGCTCAATGATTTCCTGCCCATCATAGATGTACACAGCTATTTCAGTAATGCTGTGGCCTGAAGCATAGCCGCCGGTGGTTTCAATATCTGTGATTGCGTATAACACGAACTTCGAAATTAGCATTTCCAGCGGTGTTGAAAGCTAAAATAACAGCCAATAATTTTGACAGGACTGAAATCTGTGCTACCTTCATGGTGTAATTTACCGATTACCTTCTGCCTGTAGTGAATTTAACAGTTAAATCAGTGTAGTTCTGATTATTCCGCACTTCCTGTGAAAAAGTATTTTTAACTTTTTAATACTACAAATTATGGCATCAAATTCTTCGAACATGAGCGAAACAGCAAAAACAACTGTTTTGGTTATTGTGTTTTTTGCAGCAATTGCTTTAGTGACCCTTTTAATGTTCAGCTAAGTAATTGCCTATGTAATGAACTTTACTCTAAGTCTGCTGAAAGAAGCAGAGGTTAATTCTTTACTCTTTGAAAGCCCCTGAATTTGGGGCTTTTTTCATTTTCCTGCCACTTTATTTTTCATATACTTCCCTTTTTCACTGCTTTATTTTTAACATCAGTCAAGCATTAATACTGATTTCGTGGTGAAAATATTTTAGCTGAATCTATTTCTCTTTCCAAATTGACCCTTCTTCTGCTCACAACACTGCATTCCTTAACTTTGCCATCCTAAAAAAGCAAGAATCCGGTATGGAATTGAGTAAAAACTTTGAGCACACAATAGCAGAAGAAAAATGGTATGGTTACTGGAATGAAAAAAAATATTTTCACAGCAAACCTGATGAAAGGGAGCCTTATACAGTTGTAATACCTCCGCCAAATGTAACCGGTGTGTTACATATGGGGCATTGCCTGAACAATACAATTCAGGATATACTTGTGCGCCGAGCAAGAATGATGGGTAAAAATGCCTGCTGGGTTCCGGGCACTGATCATGCTTCCATTGCTACTGAAGCAAAGGTTGTACAGATGCTCCGTGAAAAAGGAATTCAGAAAGCATCTCTCAGCAGGGATGAGTTTCTAAGCTATGCCTGGGAATGGAAAGAGAAATATGGAGGTATCATTCTGCAACAGTTGAAAAAATTAGGTTGCAGCCTTGATTGGGACAGAACCTCCTTCACCATGGATGAAGACTACTACAAAAGCGTCATCAAAGTTTTTATAGATCTGCATGAAAAAGGAATTATTTACAGAGGTCTGCGCATGGTTAACTGGGATCCTGTTGGTAAAACCGCATTGAGCGATGAAGAAGTTATTTTCAAAGAAGTAGATTCTAAATTATATTACGTACACTACAAATTTGCAGATACTTCCACCTCCTCTTCTGGGGCTGGGGGCATTACTGTTGCAACCACAAGACCTGAAACCATTTTAGGTGATGTGGCTATTTGTGTTCATCCTGCTGATGAACGTTATAAAACATGGATCGGCAAAGAAGTGATTGTACCAATCATCAACCGCAGAATACCCATTATTGCGGACGAATATGTGGATGCAGAATTTGGAACCGGTGCTTTAAAAATCACTCCCGCTCATGATAAAAACGATAATGAGCTTGGCAGAAAACATAATCTGAAAGCACTCAATACACTGGATGAAGAAGGACGATTTACATCGTTTGATTTAATGGATGAAAGCCCATCAGAACTAGTTCTCTCTTATAACAAAGTGGATCGTTTTGAATTGAGAAAAAAGATTGTGGATGATATTGCTCAATTAAATCAAATTAAAAGAATTGAAGATTACAAAGGGCAGGTTGGCACAAGTGAAAGAACAGGTGCTATCATAGAATCAAGATTGAGTTTACAGTGGTTTATGAATATGAAGGAATTCTTAAACAGGAATCCTGAAACATTAAGCGCTGTAATGAATGATAAAATTAAATTTCATCCTGAAAAAACAAAGAACACCTACAGCCACTGGCTTACCAATATTAAAGATTGGTGCATTTCAAGACAACTATGGTGGGGACAGCAAATACCTGCGTGGTATGATGCTCAGGGCAACTATGTTGTTGCTGCAACGCATGACGAAGCTGTAAAACAATACGAAGCGAAATACTGCCAACAGCCACCAAACAACGGCCAACTTTCCCAAGACGAAGATTGTCTTGACACCTGGTTTTCTTCCTGGCTTTGGCCGATGGAAGTGTTCAAAGGCATCAGCAATCCCGGCAATAAAGATGTTGAATATTACTATCCTACTTCAACCCTGGTTACGGGACAGGACATTATCTTCTTCTGGGTTGCAAGGATGATCATGGCAGGTTATGAATACAAACAGGAACTGCCCTTTAAAGATGTTTACTTCACCGGAATGGTTAGAGATAAGCTGGGAAGAAAGATGAGTAAGCAGTTAGGCAACTCTCCCGACTTACTTGAACTGATTGATAAATATGGTGCTGATGCAGTACGTTTTGGTATTATGTTTTCCTCACCTGCCGGTAATGATTTAATGTGGGATGAAGGCAGCAATGACCAGGGAAGAAATTTCAACAACAAACTCTGGAATGCATTGAAGCTGGTGAAGATGTGGGAGGGAAGAAAAGCTGAAGGCTTAACGCAAAATGCAGAAAGCAATTTTGCAGTAGAGTGGTTTGAAAACAGGTTGAATGAAGTAAAGGCAGAAGTAGAACAGCAGTTTAAAGAGTTTAGATTAAGCGAAGCACTAAAGACCATCTATTCACTGATCTGGGATGATTTCTGCAGCTGGTATTTAGAATGGGTAAAACCAGGCTTTGAACAACCGATTGATGCAGCCGTGTATGAAAAAACTGTTGATTTCTTTGAGGAACTGATGCAGATGCTTCATCCGTTTACACCATTTATTACCGAAGAAATCTATCATGAACTGAGAGTACGAAAAGAAGGTGATGATATTACTATTAAACAGGCAACCGCTGCAACAAAACCAAACGTTGAAATATTGCAGCTTGCTTCTTTATTAAAGGAAGTGATTACTGCATTACGTGATGTAAGGGTAAAAAATCAACTCAAACCAAAAGAGACTATTAAGCTGTCAATTGAAACCGGTCAGCAGAAAGCTTATCAAACAATTGAATCCATTCTTGCCAAACAGGTAAATGCAGAAACCATTTCTTATGGTTCATCGTCTGTAGCCGCTTCTATTTCGTTTGTGGTACAAAAAGATAAGTTCTACATCGAAACAGAAAAAGAAATCGATACAACCTCACAAAAAGAACAATTGCTGAAAGACCTTGACTACCTGAAAGGGTTTTTATCATCTGTTGAAAAGAAACTGGGCAATGAACGCTTTGTTCAAAATGCAAAACAGGAAATAATAGAGATTGAGCGTAAGAAAAAGGCCGATGCTGAAGCAAAAATAAAAGCAATTGAAGAAAGTTTGCAGGCACTTTAACTTCTTGTTTGGGCAGCAGGGTGAATACCACAATAGAAGAAAGCTTAGCTTCGTTATAGTTTAAATGTTACAACGTTTATGAAAAGCCCGATAAAGAGTTTGCTGTTTCTGACCATATTGGTCATTGGATCAGTTTTACATTCTTCAGCACAGCAAAAGTCTGCCCCTACCCTTAAACCACCACCATTACAATCGTTCTGGGGTACAACCAAGGGTGGTGATCTTCCATTGGAATTTGTACTGGGTGTACTTGATTCAGCTGTATGGGTAATGGATGATAAAAAGAACCGCTACACTATTTCACGCTTCATTGTTGTTTACAGGAGCAAGGATAAATTTGAAGATGAAAAAACCGGTGAACTGAAAACGAGGTTCAATCCCAATTCAACCAGTGTAAAAAACTCTGCCTTACTTCCTGAATTATGGCGGAAGAATCTTTATGAATCAATTAAAAAAGATGATGAACTCATCATTGCTGATATCATCGTAAGAGATAAAAAAGGCAATTACTTTTCTGCGCCTGATGTTAAAATTGTCATCAAATAATAGAAACACGGGCAACACAGATTCAAACGGATACAATACGGATCTCTGATCTGTTTCAATCAGCTCAAATCCGTTTCATCAGCGTTTCTATTCAATCAATACAAATTCAGCGGCAGAATAATTTCAAACTGATTGGCATTTCGTCCCGGCTCAATTAAATCTTTATCAAGCAAACGGCTGTAACGGATGCCAAAACTGGCGAAGAAGGTATTGTAAAGTCTTGTATCAAAATACAACTCAGCTCCTGCAGTATTTAAAGGAAATACTCTTCCTGTACGCAAACTTCTCCCTTTTGTATAATCATAAAACACATTCGCTCTTACACGCAGAAAATACACAAGATTGGCAATGCCGAATTCAGGATAACAAATAGGGAAATGATAGTTGGCACTCAATCTCAGCATGCGTGGAAAATTCACAGAATTATATCCTCTTGCAAATGGAAAGCTGCTGGAAAAAACTCCGCCCCTGATTGTATCTCTTGCAAACAATGATCCCATCACAATGAAATGATGGTTCTTGGCAACGCCGGGAAAATACAGGGCAGCATTCGCTAATACCTGGTTGCCGAATCTTCCATTTACCGTTCGTTTGTACTGCAATGATAAACTTTGCGCCCACCTCGGGAAGATATGCTGGGATGCCCGCTGGCTCTGACTCAACCAGCGTACAGATGAATTGATATAGTTAAACCGGTCGTCCTTTACAAAAGTTTTTGCCAGACCGGTGAAACTTAATTGTTCGGTATTAAAGGTAGATGCAAACGTTAAATTCTGATACATTCTTCCACTTGTAAGATTCAGCGGAATAGAAATTCCAACATTTGCATTCAATTGGTTCCAGGTGATGGTTGTATCCTTGTTGATCCGCTCACTTCTGTTCCATGTTTGTGAACCGCCTACAGAAACAAAAGGAAACCATCCGCCATAAATTAAATTGGCGGCTAACTGGTGATACCCTTCATTACGATTGTAATAATAACTATACTCACTCACAAAAGTGTTTAACACATTTTCACTGAAGAACGTAAGACCATAATCAGGTTCAGCCAGTGTTGGTCTCCAGCTGTGAATATTCAATAACTTAAATGCAGGTTTATAACGGATTACTTCTCCCGGTTGCTGTTGCACATTTTTCATGAGATCAGTATGAGCAAATGATTTTGGAGAGAGGTACAGATTGGTTAAAGGTTCCAGTTTTTCTATCTTCTGCAACTGCATTTCATTGAACGGTTTTTTCAGCAACATTCTTCCATCTGTGCTGAATGTATTCCAGATCAATGAATTTGTTTTATGATCAATGGTTGCCTGGTAATTTCCATTGGGCAATTGCGCCACTTTAAATAAAGATTTATTTTTTAAATCATACAGAAACAATACATCGCCTTCTTTCTGTGCAGCTGTAAATAAAATTGTATCTCCCGCCACCTGCACAAAGCCGATTGGCGTATTGGTAAAAGGCAGTAAAATCGTTTCTTCTTTCGTTGACAAATCAGTTTGCAGTAAAGCCATTTCTCCTGTCGCATTTCTAATTGCGCTGATAATAGCTGTATTGTTTGCTGAAAATTTCGGATAGGTGTATGAGTACTTATTAGGGTTGGGCAAATTGGCTTCTGTTTGATTCTTTACATCAATCATCTGCAAAAACCATTGCTGATCTGTTCCTACCTGCACCGCAACAACCTGTTCACCATCAGCTGAAATATCAGGCATAAACAATCTTGATTTGTTGCTGATCTTTTTCACTTCATTTGTTTCGGCATTCCAGATTTTTACAACAGAATAATCTTTCCATCCCCAGCGTGGATGCGGTTCAAACGCTGTGTACACAACATTTCCATTCTTAGAGGAATAATAATTATCAGCAGAAATATCTTTTACCCGAAGCTTTGTTTGTGTTCCATCAGCATCAATCCTTGTCCAGGTTGGTATTTGTTTATAGCTTGATTTCAGCACAAGCATTGATCCATCTTCTTTTACAAATGGATAGCGGTAAGCTGTAACATTATTCTTTGATGGCTTTGTTAATGGCTGCAATGTTTGATAGGTTGTTGTAGTATCAACATTCATCTTTTGCTGATAAAATGTAAAAGCATCAGCAACGAATTGCTTATACTTTATTCCTGTATGCCGTTTCACTGCTTTTTGAAAAGGATAAACAATTCCTTTATAAGCCAATGCATCATCCGTTACTTTCGTCCAGAAATCTGTTCCATATTTTTCCCTTCCATAACTCACCAGCAAATAACCAAGATCATAATGATTGGGAACAAAATGACGGAAAGAGCCGTTACGCAGTTTTTGATAACTGTACTTTTTATGATCGAGCCACAGCGACCGATATGAATTAAAAAAATCAGGAAGTCTTCCCCTGCCCTGTGTAGTATTCATTGTTTCCTGCCATACAGCATCACCTTCCCAAAACCAATCAGGTACAGCCGCTCCCATTCCTAAAAATTGCCCCTCCTGTCCGAGGAAAATACCAACCACTTTGGGTATTACTTTATTGAAATTTGAAAACTGTTCAACATGCCTGAACTCATGTATGGTTAATGACTGGTGCCAGTTTAATCCACTAGCTGAAAGATTGTGCAGATCGGGCATCATAAAAAATTCACTGCGCCAGGGAGCGGGACCAACATATGCATTGGATGATGTTGTTTGACCCTGTAACACAATATCAAACTTGCGGAGTTTGGTACCCAGTGAAGCCGGAGGATTTTTTGCCAGCTGATGCGAAAGCCAGGCAACTTCTCTTGCTTCTTTCTCCAGCGCTTTTGGAAAAATGATACGCACTGTATCTGTATTGAGCTGGTATAATTTTAAAGAAGGCGGGTTTCCTCCAAATACCTGGGCTGAGGATTCTGATCCAATCAGCAGCAATAAAACAACCGTATATATGTGTCGCATAATATTATTCCTGAAAAATACTGAAGTCTTTGAATAAAATAACATCTTCCGTTATCTTTAAAGCAATCTATTATTATGCTGCTTCTCGCCCTTTCCATTGCACCCGGTATTGCCATCAGTTTGTTTATCTTTTTAAAGGACCGCTTCAACCGTGAACCGGGCTTAAACCTGATCGTTTGTTTTTTGCTGGGCTGCCTCAGTATACTGCCTGCCGTTATCATTCAGTTACTCACAACGAAACCATTGGAACAATTCATGGGCAGCGGTATTGCTTACACAGCTGTTTTTGCATACCTCATTGTAGGAACCAGTGAAGAATGGAGCAAGTATATCATGCTTCGCTTTTATGCTTTTCCGAAAAAAAGTTTTGATGAGCCTTATGATGGCATTGTGTACAGCGTGATGGTGGGAATGGGTTTTGCAACCGTTGAAAATATCGGTTATGTAATGCAGCATGGAATGACTACCGCTTTTCTGCGGATGTTTCTTTCGGTTCCTGC
>CAZOLW010000042.1:0-8083 GCA_964580775.1 uncultured Chitinophagaceae bacterium
TTTTTTTCTATCTTGATCAGCTATTCCAAACCACTATGAAACATAACTTATCTGCAACCCTCACCCTCCTGCTTTTTCTCAGCCTTGCTGCAGGCTGTAAAAAAGGATACCGGGAACATTCTTTCGAATATAAACCAGAGTACAGCATCCCTTTTAAAGTACCTGAAATTGATAAAGGCATTAACCTTGAAAACTGGTTAAGTGATTATGCTGAGCCTTCAGAATATGGCACCCGTTTCAGTAAATCTTACCTGGTTGCCATTAAGGCAATGGGGTTTCAAAGTGTACGGATACCCATTGGCAGCAAGGTTCTTTTTAATGCAGCCGATCCTTCCCTCCTCAACCCTGCCAATCTGCCTTATGTTGATTCGGCAGTAAGCTGGGCTATAGAAGCGGGGCTTAGCGTGCAGCTTGATGCCATGCACCAGGTACTTGATAATGCATTTGAGCAAAAGCTGAAGGCCGACCCGATTTTCTATTATAAATTTCCTCTTTATTACCGGGCTTTGGCCAGCTACTTTAAGAAGTATCCTGCAAGTCAATTGTTTTTTGAAACCTTTAATGAGCCCAACTTCGGAAATACGGCCAACCCTTTTACGTTTGCTTATTACTGGGATCCTATCCAGACAATGATCATCAGTGAAATACGGAAAGAAACCAAGGAGCATACAATTATTGTAACCGGTTTATATGGTTCTTTTGAAGGAGCGCAAAAAATAAAATTGTATAATGACGCCCATGTGGTGTATAATATTCATTTTTACGAACCATTGACATTTACCTACCAGGGTGCCTGGTGGATGGGATGGAGTTATATTGTAAACGGCAGTAATATTCCTTATCCTTCAACGCCGGAGAATATGAAACCATTTGTTAATGCAGCTGTTTCTCAAAACGATAAATACTATCTCAGCGATTATGGCACCCAGCGTTTTAATGCCGGTAAACTGGATGCATTGGTGAGGGAGATGGCGGCATGGGCTTATAATAAACGTATCAGCATTGTTGTAAACGAATTTGGAGTTTATAAACCTAATGCGCCTGCGCAGGACCGGCTGCTTTATATTACCGATTTACGCAAAGCTTTTGAAAAATATCATATCAGCTGGAGCATGTGGGAACTGGATGAAGCGTTTGGGTTTGTTGAATACCCTAACGGCGACCGTAATAATATGTCGGTTGATGTGGATATGCTCAAGTCATTGGGTTTACAGTAAGCATTCGCATTCATTTACTATTTTGATGCCCTGGTTTATGCAGTCAAGTGTTGTAATCACTTGTCAAATACTGCCGTGTTCTCTCAGAGAAACTCTTGCATGATCAAATCGTTTTTAAAGAACAATTTTCCCGTACTATTCAGGCTGTTGAAAAAAGTGAAGGGCGATGATCCTCTTTTTTTGATGGGCTTGCCTAAAATTGAACCGGACGATTATAAAGCTCCCATACTTAACCGGGAAGAAGGGAATCAGCTTGTTTATGATTTATTAAATAAGCCCGATCCATTTCTGATATGCCGTCTCGGATCAGCAGAACTAACGGTTATTCTCAACTATCTTTTTATTAAAGAGAATAAAATTAAAGACTGGGATCTGCATAAGATTAACCAGGGATTGTTCAGGAAGAATGCTGTTTTCCCGGCTACTGAAAAAACGCTTGAACGGTTTGCCGAATTATATCTTTCCTGTTTACCTTCCATTGATGCACTTGCAGTATGGTATAATTATGGCGAACAGGTTTTACATAAAAAGTATTTTCCTTCAGCAACACTTTTCCCGATTGAATCACTGGAGCCCTTCCGTTTTACAAAAGCATGGAGCAGTGCATTGGCCGGGAAAAAAGTATTGGTTGTACTGCCCTTTGAAACTTCTGTAAAAAAGCAATATGAAAAACGGCATCTTTTGTTTGCAACAGAAGATGTACTGCCCGAATGTGAGCTGATTGTATATAAGCCATTTAACAGTTACACCGATTTGCCTGATGAAGGATGCGACTGGTTTTTTTACCTTGAAAAAATGAAACAGGAAATAGCAGCCATTGAGTTTGATATTGCTTTAATTGCTGCCGGTCCGTTTGGTTTGCCGCTTGCTGCTGCTATCAAAGAGTCGGGACGAAAGGCAATACATGTTGGCGGTGCACTTCAATTATTATTCGGCATCAAAGGAAACCGGTGGGAAGAACGGCCGGAATTTTCAGTGTTTATGAATGAGCATTGGGTAAAGCCATCAGAAAATGAAACGCCGGATATATCAACAAAAAAAGCGATCGACAATAATTCTTACTGGTAAGATCCTTACCCAACTAAATCATTACTATGAATTTTAATGAAGCGTTAAGAAAAAGCATTTCAAAGGAGCTGAAAAATAATTATACGGATAACTGGGATTCTTACAGGTATGGCAATGAGCCATTGTTGACCGGTGCTTCCTCAACATTAAAGAATGCATTGAAAACCGGTCTTCAGGGTTCTGGTTTATTTAATCAGTTTTTTGCCAACAGGTATATGAATGCCTATAAAAACCTGATTGACAATTTTTCTTTTCTGTATGAAAACCTGGAAGATGAGGCTTCTGAGAATTTATTGATCAATGTATTGACCTACCGGATATTGGGGTACAGGAAAGTGAAGATCAATTTGGGCGGTATTGATTATAAGAGCGAAATGAAAAAAATTGAACAGCTGTTTGATCAGGATGATTTTGTATTGCCCGAACAGTTTAAAATAAAACAACAGAAAATTAATTTGCAAACAATGGGTTATCCCATTTCCATGTATTTATCCGGCCTTGGGATCTTCTATGATTTTGTGTTTAAGCAATATGAAATTAACAGGGGAGGATTGTCGATTAAAGTATCACCGGGTGAAACAGTGATCGATGGTGGCGGTTGTTTTGGCGACACTGCACTCTACTTCAGTTATCTTACCGGCAGCACGGGCAAAGTGTACAGTTTTGAATTTATTCCTGATAATATTTCTTTGTTTGAGAAAAACATGAAACTGAATCCCCAACTCCGGGAGAATGTTGTTTTATCTCCATTTCCACTTTGGGACAAATCGGATTTAGATGTGTATTATAAAGATAACGGGCCCGGCAGCATTGTAAGTTTTACCAACGACTTTGCTTATGACGGAGTGGTTAAAACAGTTTCACTCGATGATTTTGCAGAAAGAAATCAGATTGAAAAAGTTGGATTTATTAAACTGGATATTGAAGGGGCTGAATTAAATGCTTTGCAGGGTGCAGCAAAAACACTGGTAAAAGATCAGCCAAAACTGGCTGTTGCATTATATCATTCGGAAGAGGATTTCGACCGGATCCCCAGGTTTATCAAATCCATTAATCCTGCTTACAGGTTTTATTTTCATCATGCCACCATCAACAAAGAAGAAAGTGTTTTATTCGCCATATAAAAAGCTAACACCAGAAAAGTATATCAATGATTAATGTAACAAAACCGTTTTTGCCCCCCATAGAAGAGTACAAAAAATATGTAGAAGGAATATGGGAGAGGAACTGGATTACGAATCACGGCCCCCTGGTTACAGAACTGGAGATGAAGCTGAAAGCCTACCTGGGAACAGAGCATTTACTGTACCTCTCGAATGGTACGGTTGCTTTGCAGATTGCTATAAAGGCATTTGGTTTAAAAGGCGAAGTAATTACTACGCCTTTTTCTTATGTAGCCACCACCAGCAGTATTGTATGGGAAGGCTGTACACCTGTGTTTGTTGATATTGATGCTGACACATTAAATATTGATCCGGCAAAAATTGAGGAGAGCATTACTCCTGCAACTACAGCAATCCTTGCCACACATGTATATGGCAATCCATGCGACATTGATGCAATTGAAAAAATTGCAGCAGCTCATCAATTGAAAGTTATTTACGATGCTGCTCATTGTTTTGGTACAAAGTATAAAGGACATTCTGTTTACCGGTACGGTGATATTTCCACAGCTAGTTTTCATGCCACCAAGTTGTTTCATACAGGTGAAGGCGGAGCTGTTTTTGCAAACGATCCGCTGGTATTAAAAAAACTGGCTTACCTGCGGAATTTCGGGCATGAATCGCCTGTTGATTTTGCAGAAGTTGGGATCAATGGAAAAAATTCTGAACTGCATGCAGCAATGGGCTTGTCGGTATTCCCTTATGTGGATGAGATTTTGAAAAAGCGGAAAGAGTTAAGTGAATATTATAATGAAAAACTGGCCAATAGTTTTGTAAGACAAATTGTAATCAATAAGGAGGCGGAATTCAACTATGCCTATTACCCGGTGATCTTTGAAAGCGAAGAGGCGTTGAACAGGGCAGTTGATCTTTTAAATAAGAACCAGATTTTTCCACGACGTTATTTTTATCCTTCTTTGAATAACCTGGTTTATGTTACGTATAAACCGATGCCTGTAAGCGAAGACATCAGTAAAAGAGTGTTATGTCTTCCTTTGTATTTCGATCTTACGCATCAGGAAATTGACCAGGTTACAGCGCTGTTATTCACCTCTCAAAATTTATAAAATGATTTTAGCAGGATCGGGTGGTCACGCAAGAGAATTATATGATCTTGTTTCTTCAATGAAACCGGCGGGTCAATTGTTCAGTTTCGAAGAAACGGAAACGGTTAACGCATTGAAGTGGGGTTCTGCAGTGGTGAAACTAACAGGGGTTGAAGCATTAAACAAACAGCTTGCAGTTGAAAAACAATTTGCTTTGGCTGCAGGGAATCCTTTTTTAAGAGAAAAATTCTTTCAGCTTTTTATTGAAGCAGGAGGCGAACCTGAAAGTATTATTGCTGATACAGCAGTGATCAGTAAACTGAATGTTGAATTAGGTGTGGCTTTAAATATTATGCATTTTGTTTTTATCAGTAATAATGTAAAAATCGGGAAGGGTGTATTACTGAATACCGGATGCAGGATACATCATGATTGTATTATTGGAGAGTTCAGTGAAATTTCACCGAATGCAACTGTTACAGGTAATTGTGTGATTGGTAAAAAATGTTCTATCGGTGCTTCTGCCACTATCCTTCCCGGTATTAAGATTGGTGATCATGTAATTGTAGGCGCAGGTGCGGTCGTAACAAAAAATATTGAATCGAACTCTGTTGTAACAGGAGTGCCTGCTAAATTAATCCGTAAAAATTGAGATGAAGAAAGGTTTTTCCGTAGTTGTTTGTTCTTATAATCCTGAGTGTACAATCCTTGAGAGGCTTGTAACAGCAATTGCAAAGTTGAATGCACCGGTAAGTTTACCTGTTGAGTATATCTTTATTGATAATAACAGTTCAACTCCAATAAGCAGTCATCCGGCATTAGCAACTTTCCTTGCGAAAGAAGCAAACAGTAAATGTATAACAGAAGAACAGGCGGGATTAACAGAAGCACGTACAAGGGGGTTCAGGGAAGCTGTATATGAATGGATTGTTTTTTTTGATGATGATAACGAGCCCGAAAAAAATTACCTGGTCAATCTTGAAAAAACAATCGGAATTAATCCGGAAGTAGTTTGCTGGGGTCCTGCTGATATCAACGTTGAATTTCTAACTGTTGATAAGAATAATGACTGGCTTCTATCCAAGAAATTCTATTTCCAGGAACGAAGCTGGGGAAAGACAGAATTTGGTGTGAACGATACCTGGCAGTATTATTTCCCTTATGGAACAGGATTGGTTGTTCATTGTTCAGTGATGCAGGAATATACAGATCGTATTCAAAATGGTCAGTACAGTCTGTCGGATAGAAAAGGAAAAAGTCTTTCCAGCGGCGGTGACCTGCAGATTGTATTGACGGCAACAAATATGGGGTTGCCTGTTGGCACAATTAAGGGACTTTCTGTTAATCATTTAATTGCTCCTAAAAAATCAAGAGTGAGTTATCTTGAAAGACAGGTATATGGCACATCGTCGAGTTATGTTGCGGCGCATAAGCAGGTGAATCAAACATCTGCCATTGATGAACATCTGGCAACCAATGCAGAAATGTTTAAAAAAATTATTACCATCATCAGGATTCATTTATTTAAAGAAAGGTTTAATGATTTCAGGTTAAGTTTGGCCGGGTACTTTGGAGGAGTAAATGCACGCTTTGTTTATCTGAATGTTGAGAAGAAACCTTTTCTGTTAAGGACATATGAAAGAATCATCAATGCCTGATGCCGCCGTACTTTTTATTATTTTTAACCGGCCCGACACAACACAAAAAGTGTTTGAGGCTATTCGTGTTGCACGGCCTTCAAGATTATATATTGCTGCAGATGCGCCACGAAAGAATCATTTGAGTGATATAGAGAAATGCAGAGACACAAGAGCTGTTGTAAAGAATATTGATTGGCCTTGTGAAGTGCATACCCTGTTCCGTGATGAAAATCTTGGATGCGGGCTTGCTGTAAGTGAAGCGATCCGCTGGTTTTTTTTACAGAATGAAGAGGGTATCATTTTAGAAGATGATTGCTTACCCCATCCTGATTTTTTTCCTTTTGCCAGTTCAATGCTGGATTATTTCAGAGAGAATAAAAAAATCATTTCTATCAATGGGTCTAATCTTGGGTATAAATCAACGGATGGTAACAGTTATACATTCAGCCGGTTTATGAATATGTGGGGATGGGCTACATGGAAAGACCGGGCATTTGAAATCGATTATCAAATGACGGAATGGAAAAAAATTAATAGACCTGAGTTTTGGTTATATAGAAAACTAAGTCAGGGCCTTTTCGATTTTGATCTTAACTGGTTTAAATTATGGAAGTTTAAGTTTGATAAGGTATCAATGGATCAAAATTTTACCTGGGATTGGCAATGGCTGTATCATCAGTTCAGCAGGAAGCAATTTTCAGTAGTACCTGCATCTAATCTTATCAGTAATATTGGTTTTAATGATGATGCCACACATACAGTGGGGGCGAATAACCCGGCTGCCAATATTCCAACCCGGGCAATGCAGCAACCGTTGAAACATCCTTCTTCTGTTCAACCGGATTTTTTGTATGAAGAGGAATTTGTGAAATGGGTATGGTGTTATCATAAACGGTTGCCCGTTCGTTTTTATATGAAACAATTTATTTCGCAGCTGATCAAACAATAAATGCAGAAGTCCTACCCTAAAATTTCTATTGTTACCGCTTCTTATAACCAGGGTCATTTTATTGAAGAGACCATTACGAGTGTGCTGGATCAAAACTATCCCAACCTTGAATACATTATTATTGATGGGGGAAGTACCGACAACTCGGTTGAGATTATTAAAAAATATGCATCGCATCTGAAATACTGGGTAAGTGAAAAAGATCAGGGCCAGGCGAATGCCATCAACAAAGGATTACAACATTGCACGGGTGAAATCTTTAACTGGCTCAACAGTGATGATTATTTAGAACACGGTGCATTAATGAAGGTTGCAGAAGCATTTGCAGATGAACAGGTGCATCTCGTGGCGGGGCAGGTGCGGAATTTTTCTACTGCAACTGAAGAGATCATTCCCAATCAACATTTATCAGCAGAAGGATTGATGTGCTGGAAACCGGGTGTAAAATTTATACAGCCGGGTGTGTGGATGCGCAGGAATTTAATTGAGCAATGCGGTGGCATTGATGAACAGTTTCATTATGCATTCGACTGGGATCTGTATATCCGTTATCTCTATCATTCACCTGTTGTAAAAGAACTTCCTGATCTGTTGGTTCATTTCCGGTTACATGAGCAATCAAAAACACAATCTTTAAGTGATCGTTTCCTCGTGGAAGAACGGAAGATCATTGAAAAGATCAGATGGCTTACAGGTTATGATGGATTATACAAAGCCTGTGAGTATAAAATACAGTCTGCTGGCTGGACGGAGTTTTTATCAGCGCAATCAAAAAGATCTTCTTCGTTTTTACAGAAATGTGTGGCCGTACTGGGGCAGATGAAGGAGTACAGTCAAGTGAGTTTTTCAAGACAAACTGCAGGAGCGATAAAAGCGTTTTGGGAAAAGAGAGTGATCTGATTGGTCGGTACGGTTGCAAACCGTCAGACCTTTAGAAAGAAAACCGTTAGAATCGTTCTGCAACTCCTGCGTCTGACGGCCTGAGGGCCGTGCCGACGAA
>CAZOLW010000042.1:8183-41484 GCA_964580775.1 uncultured Chitinophagaceae bacterium
CCTGCGTCTGACGGCCTGAGGGCCGTGCCGACGAAGATCATCATCCAAGGGCATTACCGACGAAGGCGAACAGCATATGAAACTCATCGAAGGCAGTTATTATCACATTTTCAACCAGGGAAATAGAAGGCAACAACTGTTTTTCAATGAAGCACATTATCTGCGGTTTATTGAAATGGTGAAGAAATATATTGTACCAAATGCTCAACTGATGGCCTATTGTCTGATGCCCAATCATTTTCATTTCTTACTTGAAGCAACGGAGCAAAGTGTTATTGAACGGAAGCAGGGAAACATCATGACAAATGAATTGTCAAATGGTTTCAGGATGTTGCAGAGTGCTTATGCCCAAACAATTAATGCTGAGCAAAAGGAGTTTGGCTCATTGTTTAAACAGAAAGCGCAGGCAAAACTAATAGCCGGTGGCATAGCGAACCTGCTAAATGTATTTTGTTATATTCATCAAAACCCAAAGAAAGCGGGATTGGTTACACTTCTTTCTGAATGGAAGTATTCTTCTTTTCATTCATTTATCGGAGTAAAGAATGTTTCGATTATTGAGACTGATAAAGTATTGAAAATTCTTGACCTGCAACAAACAGAACTGATCAGAATATTCGAAACTGAAGTTGATGAAGCAGCAATTCGAGGTTTTTTATAGGAAAAACTGGTCGGCACGGTTGCAAACCGTCAGACCTTTAGAAGGAAGAAAGTTAGAATCGTTCTGCAACACCTGCGTCTGACTGCCTGAGGGCCGTACCGACGAAGGCGAAAAACTGGTCGGCACGGTTGCAAACCGTCAGACCTTTAGAAAGAAAAAGTTGGTATTGTTCTTTAAGTCCTGCGTCTGACGGCCTGAGGGCCGTGCCGACGAAGGGTGAACGACAGGTAAATATGTCATCGCATAAAAAAAAGATCATCTGGCTGGCACATGAAGGAAATCTGAGTGGTGCCAATATTGCTTTGCTGGAATATGTGGATGTATTGAAAGATGAGTATGACTTTCATCTTATCCTGCCACATGAAGGGAGTATGAACGAAGCATTGAATGAACGGTCAATTCCTGTTACAATGATTCCACAATATAGCTGGATCGATGATGGAAATAATGGGATGCTGAGAAAAGCAGTTCGTTCATTTCTTGCCATCCGTGCAACAAAGCAGCTCATCATCAAAGAAAACGCAGATATCATTTTTACTAATACATTGGCTCCTTTCACCGCTGCAAAAGCAGCCCATCAATTACAAAAACCACATGTGTGGTGGATCCATGAATTTGGTGAAGAGGATTTTGGTTTCAGGATCGGCTGGGGAAAGCCGCATGTGGCATACCGGAAAATGGAGAAATGGAGCAGGCTGATTATCTGTAATTCAGAAGCCGTTACAAATAAGTTCCGGGCATTGATGCCTGCTGCTGCTGTTAAACGGTTGTACCAGCCCGTTAGTTTTTCTGCAAAACCGGAAGTTGCAGGGAAAAAGGTTGCAAGGTTCCTGATGTTCGGACAGATCACTGCTTCAAAAGGTCACCGTCAGGTATTAGAAGCCATTGCCGAACTGAAACAAACAAAACATATGACAGATATCAGCCTGCATATCAAAGGACCTTGTGAAAACAAAGTCTACCTGGATGAGCTGTTCCGGTTTATTGCAGTGCATGGATTACAGGAACAGGTGAAAATTGAAACCGGTTTTTTTCAGAAAGAAGAAGTGATGCCTTTGTATGAAGCATTAATTGTTGCATCACAGTCGGAAGCGTTTGGCCGTGTAATTGTTGAAGCCAATAAAGCAGGCTTGCGGGTGATCGTTAAAAACAGCGGAGGTGCACCTGAACTCATCAATGAAACAAATGGTATTTTGTATAAGGATTCAAATGAACTGATGCAGATACTGTCGGGTGAAATTCAGTTGCCGACTGTTGAAATCAAACAGAACTATAACGAAGAACAGGAGATACAGGCATTAAAAAACTGGTTAGCTGCTTACTGATATGAGTACCACACAACCCTTCTTTACTGTTGCAACTGTTACCTACAACTCCGGTAAGTGGATAAAGCAAACCATCGACAGTATTCTTGCATCCACCTTTACTGATTTTGAATTACTTATTTCAGATGATGGATCAACGGATGACACATGGAAAATTATTCAACAGTACAATGATCCACGCATCCGTGCAGAACGAAACGAAAGCAATATCGGTGAATATCCCAATCGCAATAAAGTCTTGAACGAAGCAAAAGGCAAATACATCCTGTTTATTGATGGGGATGATATTTTGTATAAAGATGCATTAAAGGAATATGCAAACTATGCCAGCGCCTTTCCAAACGCAGCAGCAATCTGGGGAGTGTATTCTGTGTTCTTTGATTTTGTGGCTTTCCCTTATCTGTTTACACCCACACAATTAACCTCTCTGAATTTTTTAAGCACTTATCCGGTAACAGTAGTTGGGTTTACTGATTCTGTTTTTGCCGTTAAGGAATTAAAACAACTGGGAGGTTTTGATGAACGCTTTGCCATTGGTGATACCTATATCAAACGCAAGTTCAGTTGTTTTTACAATGTACTGTTAGTGCCGGCTGGTCGTGCTTTCTGGCGGCAGTATCCGGAACAGGCGAGTAACAGGGTGCGTAGTTTTTACAGGAACCTGATTGAATCTTATACGATTGATAAAGAGGTACTGTACAGTGAATTCTTCCCGTTAAAAGGGGAAGAATGGGAAACAGCCAGTCTTAATTTCAGGATACGGTCAGTAAAACTGATTATTTTAAATACGATCCGCAAAGGAAAGCTGCTTGATTTTTTTAAGTTGATGCATCAGTTGCTGGTTCCTTATTCGGATCTCTTACTTATTTTTAAGAAAGGCGACTATCGTTATAAAGCAGGTGCCAGTTCGGCTGATCCTTTGCTGAACGATTATCATTTTAAATAGAACCATCATGTTGCGGTTACTTTTCCGGATCAAACGAAAAACAGGAAGATTCTTTTCTTCCCTGCATTGCTCATTCAGGATCAGCGAATGGAAGGCATTGTATCCAGCTCGTTTTGCAACAGGAAAGCAACTGAGCTTTGGAAAATTATTCAGCATCCATTTCGATGCTTCTGCATCAAGCATCAAATTGGGCGATTCAGTTCAGTTCAGGGATTTTTGTCAGCTCCGTACAGGAATGGATGGAAAGCTTTCCATTGGCAACCGTGTTTTTTTTAATAACAGTTGCAGCATTACTTGTTTTCATCAAATTACAATTGGCAATGATTGTCAGTTTGGTGAAGGGGTAAAGTTTTATGATCATAATCATGCATATCAAAACCAGGAACAGAATATTAATGAACAGGGCTATGTGAAAGGAAGCATCAGTATTGGAAATAATTGCTGGTTCGGTTCTGATGTGATCATTCTGAAAGATGTAACGATCGGCGATCATGTAGTGATTGGTGCCGGTTGTGTTATTCATAAATCAATTCCTTCCAATTCGGTTATCATTCATAAACAGGATCTTGTTTCCCTGTAAATACGAACTGCATGACAAACGATAAACTCACAACAAAAGAATACTGGCAGGCCAATCGTGAATCGCTGGTTTTTAAAAGACAGGAGTCCGGCCATGGCATTGATGTATTTATTAAAGAGTATATTCCTGAAAATACACAGGGTTCTGTGATTGAGATCGGCAGTTTCCCCGGCCCGCATTTGACTACATTCGGCGACCTCGGTTATGAATTGAATGGCATTGATTTTTGTCCTGATAATGGAGTTGGATTGCCGAAGTGGCTGCAAAAGGAAGGATTCAAAACAGGTGATTTTTGGGTAAGTGATTTCTTTGAATTTCAAACTGAACGAAAGTTTGATGCGGTAAGTTCTTTTGGTTTTATTGAACACTTTCTGAATTATGATGAAGTAATTGCCAAACATGCAGCATTGGTGAAACAAGGTGGGTATCTCATGATCACCACACCCAACTTCAGGGGCAGCGTTCAGCATTTTCTGCATAAACATTTTGATAAGGACAATCTTGCTTTGCACAATGTAGAAAGCATGTACCCGGAGAAATGGGCAAGGCAATTAAAAGAACTTGGGTTTGAAATTATTTACCGGGGATATTTTGGCGGCTTTTGGTTTTGGAGAGGGAATGAACAATTATCGCCATTGAAAACAAAATTTCTTTGGTTCATTGAAAGAGCAATTCCCCGTTTAAGAAAATTGTTGTGGTTTGAATCGGCTGCCTGTTCTGCTTACTGTGGTATTGCAGCAAGGAAAGTATAAAGAACAGATGAAAGTAATCCAGGTATTAAATCATTTTCTTCCACAGCAAACAGCGGGTACTGAAGTATATACCTGGGCATTGAGCAAACAACTGCAGCAGAAGAATATAGAAGTGGAGGTTGTGATTCCGCACTACAGCAAAAAGGAATCTGCAACATATATATATGATGAGCTTCCTGTATTTCAATATGCAGAACCATCAGTTGTTGACCGTTCACTCATCATGGGCTTACGTAAGCCCGATGGTCTGAATGAGTTTACTGCTCATCTGCAAAAAGAACAACCGGATCTTGTACACTTTCATGAATTAGCCGGCAGCAACGGAATTACCCTGCAGCATGTACTTGCTGCAAAGAGCATTGGTGCAAAAGTGGTCATGACCTTTCATTTAGCCGGGTACACCTGTAAAACGGGAAACCTGCTGTATAAAGATGAAGCACTGTGTGATGGCCTGATCCGTTTGCAGAAATGCAGCAGTTGTTATTTGCATGGAAAAGGAAACACTGCAATGAATGCCTTACTGCTTCCGGTATCAACTGTATTCAGTCAATTGGGAATTGATACAACTAAATGGAACAGCAAACTGGGAACTGCTTTAGGCACTGTTCATTTGATTGAACAGCTGAAGAACAATTTTGAAACATTGGTACAGCATTGCGACCGTGTGGTTGTGCTTACAAAATGGTATAAAGAAATCTTACTGTTGAATGGTGTAAGGGAAGAAAAGATCTCTTATATCCCACAGGGATTACCACTTGAACCTTCCGTACAGCTAAATCATCAAACACAAAGGACTTCAACAGCGATCCGTTTAATTTTTGTTGGACGCATTAACCGGTTTAAAGGTTTGCATTTGTTACTGGAAGCAATACTGGATCTGCCTGCTCAACAGATAGAATTAGATATTTACGGACAGACAGGTGATGAGGGTTATGAAAATGAATGGCGAAATAAAACAATCGATTGCCGTAACATAAAATGGAAAGGAAAACTGCAACAGCAGGAAGTAGTGGAGACGATGCTTCAGTACGATGCTTTGTGTTTGTGTTCTACTTTTTCAGAAATGAGTCCGTTGGTGATACAGGAAGCATTTGCTGCGGGGATACCTGTTATTGCCAGTAATGTATATGGGAATGCCGAACAGATCAGGCATGAAGAGAATGGATTGCTGTTTCGTTTTAAAGATGTTGCATCACTCAAAGAACAGTTGCAACGATGCATCAATGAACCTGTTCTTTTACAGGCATTAAAAAAGAATCTTACGCCGCCACGGAGTTTTAAAGAAGTGGGCGATGCGTATGAACAGTTATATAAGGAAGTCCTTCGTTAGAAAGCCTGGTCGGCACGGTTGCAAACCGTCAGACCTTTAGAAAGAAGAAGTTAGAATCGTTCTTTAACACCTGCGTCTGACGGCCTGAGAGCCGTACCGACGAAGGTGAAAAAACTGGCCGTTACGGTTGTAAACCGTCAGACCTTAAGTGAGAAAAGAGTTTACATTTTAAACGTCTGACGACCTGAGGGCCGTGCCGGCGAAATAAAAATTTTATGAGGATATTAATTGTAATGGACCCGGGAATATTAGTACCACCAAATGGATATGGTGGTCATGAACGATTGGTGTATATGTTTGCAAAAGAATATGCAAGACTTGGACATGTTGTGCACTTGCTGGTAACAGAAGGATCAGTAGTGGAAGGTTGTACAGTTCACCCATTTGGCAAAGAAGGCTTCCCGCCAAAAAAGTGGGATGCACGGATGGCTATTCCAACAGCATGGAATTTTTTATGGAAACACCGGAATCAATTTGATCTGATTCACAACTTTGGACGATTGGCTTATTTGCTTCCCATCCTCAATCATCCAATCAAAAAGATCATGACCTATGGAAGGGAGATCAGCAGCAGGAATATTCAACTCATGAATAAACTGCCAAACCGAAACATTGTGTACACGGGTTGCAGTAAAGACCTGATCAGTCGTGTTGATGCAGGAGGCAGATGGGAAGCTGTTTATAACGCCATTGAGTTTGAAAAATATACCGTTCGGGAAACCGTTGCAGATGATGCGCCATTGATGTTCCTCGGACGGATTGAAAAAATAAAAGGCGCACACACTGCCATTAAAGTGGCCAAAGCAACAGGCCATAAACTCATTCTTGCAGGAAATATTTCACCATTGGCTGATGAGCAGGCTTATTTTGAACAGGAGATCAAGCCGCTGATTGATGGTGTGCAGATACAATATGTAGGTGCGGTAAATGATGAACAAAAAAACTTTTATCTCGGTCAATCTAAAGCATTGTTGTTCCCTATTGAATGGAACGAACCATTTGGAATGGTGATGACAGAAGCCATGGCCTGCGGCACACCGGTGATTGGTTTCAAAAAAGGCTCTGTACCGGAAGTTGTTGACAACAATACAGGTAAAGTTGTAACAAACGAAACAGAGATGATTGCTGCTGTTAAGGAGATCACTTCCATCAACCGCAACGAATGCAGACGCATTGCACAAAGTAAGTTTGATGTACCTGTTGTTGCCAACCGATATTTATCACTTTTTAATAACTGACCCATTATGCAATTCATTAAAAAACTGCTTCCCCCGAAATATAAACGAAATATCAAAGAACAACTTGGTGTTCCTTCTTTGCACTGGAGTTTACAAAATATGAAACGGCTGGGGTTCACGCCTTCGTTTGTAGTTGATATTGGTGCGTATGAAGGTTACTGGACAAGAGATTTCCTGGAAGTATATCCTGACACAAAAATCCTGATGCTGGAAGCGCAATCATCCAAAGAAGAAAAATTGAAAGCAGTTTGCAGCGATTTCAGCAATGCACAGTATCATATTGCATTGCTATCACCGGAAGATGGAAAAGAATTTTCGTTTGTTGAAAGTGAAACTGCAAGTCATATAACAGCTGAAGCGGTTGAAGGAGCAAAAAAACTGAAAGGTGAAGCATTGGATCAGATACTCGAACGCAAACAATTGCCGTTTCCTGATTTTTTAAAATTAGATGTACAGGGTTTTGAACTGGAAGTATTGAAAGGCGGAAGTAAAAGCCTGGCGCATACACAGTTTTGTATACTCGAAGTTTCTTTGCTGGATCTTGATGGTACACCAATGATGCTGGAAGTAATGAATTATATGGACAGTAAAGGTTTCCAGGCATATGATATTTGTCAGTTCATGCGTCGTCCATTGGACAAAGCATTGTACCAGATCGATCTGTTGTTTATTAAAAAGGATTCAAGCCTGATCGCCTCAAAAAGATGGATGTAATCAGGGAAACTTTACTGGAAACCATCCGAAAGACGGTATTTAAATTTCAGGATGGTAAGAAAGGACGTTGGTATGCACAAACCAATGAGTATGCCATGAACGGAATAGATTGCAACGACTTTCTTTTTTCAGCGATCATGAAAGCTGATCCGTTGATGATCTCAAGATTAGGCACATCAGAACTTCATACTGTATTAAACTTTCTTTCAAGAGACCAGGAAGTCTTACTGAAGTATAAACATTATTTCAGGGGTGCATATCCTGAATTCTGGTGGGGCACTTATGTGAAAGATGATATTGCACAGAACAGCGGTTTCTTTCCGGCCAATAATAAAAGTTTAGAAAAATTTGTAGCTCTTTATTTAAAAGCGTTGCCCAATATAGATATCCTGTTATCATGGCTTACAGGAGAAATAAAACTGGAAGAAAAAGGCTATTTAAAAAAAGAAAGGACAAATCTTTACCTGTATGGATGCGAACCCTACTTTAGTAACAAACCCTGGACAAAAGCATTAGCAGGAAAAAAAGTACTGGTCATTCATCCGTTTGAAGACAGTATAAGGGATCAGTATCAAAAAAGAGAATCGCTGTTTGCCCATGAAGTGCTTCCTGCATTTGAATTGATCACATTGAAAGCTGTGCAAAGCATTAAAGGGAATCATTCAGGTTATCAATCATGGTTTGAAGCATTGGAGAAAATGCAGGAACAGATCAATGCAATTGATTTTGATACAGCATTAATAGCTGCCGGCTCTTATGGCCTGCCATTAGCAGCTCATGTAAAAAAATCAGGCAAACAGGGGATTCATCTCGGCGGGTTTCTGCAATTGTTTTTTGGAATAAGAGGAAAGCGATGGGAGCTCAGTCCGCATCATAGTTTATTGGTCAATGATCATTGGAAGTTTCCGTATGAACATGAATATCCTTCCAATTATCAAAAACTCGATCATGGTTCTTATTGGTAGATATTGCTGATTGTGCTGATAAGAGATCGTTTAAGATTTTAAAAGCACATCATTTACTCCTATATACAGTATGAAACAAAAAGCTCTTTTTTTATCGAATGAAATTTATTTCGATGAAACCCGGAAAGAAGGCGGGGTAAGACTTTGTACACAGGAGTACAGGGCCTTGATACAGGAATTGTTTGATGTTATTGATTTCCCCGTTCGTTATCACATCAATTTATGGTACAGAATAAAAGTAAAGCTGGCCGCAAATGCGTATAACGATTATTTGCCGGAGACCTATCGCTCAGCTTTAAAGGAAGTAATCAGTCAACATGAGATCAAACATGTGTTTATCAATTTATCGAACGCCGCTGTTTTTGCACCTGTGATCAAACAGCTTTTTGGGAAGGAAGTAAAGGTGATTGTATGCTCACATGGAAATGAATCGGGAGATTTTTTGCATGAGATGACCCGGCATCGGCACGGAGTACCTTTTCATCAAGCCTTGTTTTCATCCATCACACTTGGCGCCATGTTAAAGAAAGAGGCAATCCTGCGGCAAGACTACATTGATGCAGTGTTAACTGTTTCGCCTGTTGAAGAAGAAATTGAAAACTGGATCGGTGCAAAAAAAGTAATGATGGTACCGAGAACCATTAAAAAGGAATTCCTGGATCTGCGTCCGGTACCGGGAAGGTTTGGATTTATGGGCGATCTGAGTCACCGTCCCAATTTTTACGGCATCGATGAATTATGTAAAGCCATTGCAGGTAAGCCACATGATGCTGTTGAAATACGATTGGTTGGTGCGCCTCAATCTGCAGGTGAGCAATTAGCAACCACGTACCCATTTGTTACATACCTCGGTTATCTGAACCAGGTAGAATTATTAAACGAAGTAGCCGGATGGTCATATTTTTTAAACCCGGTATTTTATTATTCAAGAGGTGTAAGTACCAAGTTGGCAAAAGCATGGAGCTGGGGTTTGCCCGTTATTACTACAAGAGTAGGTTGCAGAGGTTATCAATGGTTAAATGGTAATCCGGTTTTTGCAAATACGGCTACTGAAATGGCTGAAGCCATGATGAACTATTCAACAACAACAGAGCAGATAAAAGAATCCGCACAGCAAACTCAGCAAATTGTGGATTCAACAGCATCCATAAAAAAAATCAGCGGGGATCTTGATCGTTTACTTCAATCACTTTCCTGATCAATCATGACTATCAGCAACCGAATAAAATACATCGCTAAACACATCAGTAAAATTGGTTTGCTTTCAACCTTGAGTTATTTCATTCAGCGGATGACGAAAGCAAAAGGAGCGTTCATAGCAATAAAGATCAAAGGGCTTGCCTATCCTGTTTACCTGCGAAGTAAAACATACGACAGTAATATCTTTTACCAGATATTTATTGATGAGGAATTAGAGATCAGTTACAAAGGGCCCATCAAAACCATTCTTGATCTTGGTGGAAATATTGGCTTGTCAACCTTGTTTTTTCTCCGCAAATTTCCGCAGGCAAAAATTGTTACTGTTGAACCTGCCTCTGACAATTTTGATTTACTTACGAAGAATACTGAACAGTACCCGAATGTACAACGACTGAAGGTGGGGGTTTACAGTAAGGACTGTACATTATATCTTGTTGACATAGGAGAAGGGGAAGCTTCTTACCGTGTTTTAGAAGATGCAGGAACCTATCGTGTAATGGATACAATCTCCTGTGTTAGCATCAGTACGATCCGTAAAAATTTCCAACTGGATCATATTGATCTGCTGAAGATGGATATTGAAGGATCAGAAGAAGCCTGTGTTGTAAATGCACAGATCGACTGGCTTTTTGATACCACTTATTTCATGGTGGAAATACATGATTCATTAAAAGCAGGGCTTTCCACTGCCATTAAATCTGCTATTCCGTCTTCATTTCATGTATCACAACATGGTGAATACAGCATCTTTCATAATACAAATAAACAGCTGAAGGCCATATAAATAAATAGTTCATTGAAACGTATTCTTATTATTTCACCTCATTATCCGCCTTCTAATTTAGCAGCTGTGCATCGCAGCCGTTTGTTTGCACAGCATTTACCTGCCTTTGGTTGGGAGCCGGTGATACTTACCGTGCATGAAGATTATTATGAAGAGGCACTTGACTGGAACCTGCATAAACTTTTACCTGCCGGTCAGCGGATTGAAAAAGTAAAAGCATTTGCTGTAACCAAACCAAGATTGATTGGTGATATTGGACTGCGTGCTTTTTTTCAACTCAGGAAAAAAGCATTAGAGCTTGTACAGAAGGAACAGATTGATTTTGTATATATCCCCATTCCCTCTTTTTATATTTCATTGATCGGCCCTTACCTGCATCGTAAAACAGGTGTAAAGTATGGCATTGATTATATCGATCCATGGGTGCACCAGTTTCCCGGATCAAATAAATTATTCTCCCGTCATTGGTTCAGTACAAAGCTGGCTAAATGGTTAGAGCCAAAAGCAGTAAAACATGCATCATTGATTACAGGAGTGGCCGAAGGTTATTACCAGGCAGTGATTGATCGTAATCCTTTATTGATGAGCAGTTGTGTTTTTGGTTCCATGCCATATGGTGGAGAAGCAGCTGATCATGAGCGTTTGAAAGAATTACAATTGAAGCCCTACCTGTTCCGGGAAAACAAAAAACTGCAATTTGTTTATGCAGGAGCCATGTTACCGAAGGCGTATGGTCCATTGGAAGCGATGTTTGCTTCTATTGCTGCCAACCGGGAACAATACAGGGAAGTTGAATTTCATTTTATCGGTACCGGTAAAATAAGCACTGATGAAAACAGTTATACCATTAAACCATTAGCAGAGAAGTATGGGTTGTGGCAAACAATTGTGTTTGAATATCCCAAACGCATTCCTTACTTAGATGTGTTGATTCATCTGGATGTGGCAGATGCTGTTTTTATACTTGGAAGTACGGAGCCGCATTATACACCATCTAAAACATATCAGGCTGTGTTAAGTAAGAAGCCTATACTGGCGGTGTTGCATACAGAAAGCACCGCTGTTGACATTGTACGGTCAACCAGTGCGGGGAAAGTATTGGCTTTTAATGGTGAAGAAGGAGTAGAAGATATCAAACAGCAATTCAATCAAATTTTTAGTGACTTTATTTTATTTAATAAAAATTATCAACCCGAACAGGTCAATACGACCCTATTTCATCAATACTCTGCAAAAGAAGTAACCGGGAAACTTGCAGTATTGTTATCCTCTGTTAAGTGAAGAAATTAGCGATCATTACCACACATCCTATTCAGTACAATGCCCCGCTGTTCCGCTTATTAAGTGAACGGAACAACATTGAGGTGAAAGTATTTTACACCTGGAGTCAGTCGGAAAAAGAAGTGTACGATGCCCGGTTTGGTCTGCAACGCAGTTGGGATATTCCTTTGCTTGAAGGGTATGATCATGCTTTTGTAAAGAATATATCAAGGCATCCTGATTCAAACCGATTTTTTGGAATCAGGAACCCCGGCTTTATTCAACAGTTAAAAAAAGAGCAGTTCGATGCTGTGTTGGTTTATCGATGGAGTGTGTTCAGTCATTTGAATATCATGCAACGTTTAGGTGGGAAATCAAAATTGTTTTTCAGAGGCGATTCGCATCTGCAAAACAATACAAAGGGCATTCGCTCTTTATTAAAAATATTCCTGCTGAAATGGGTATACCGGAAAGTAGACATCGCTTTTTACGTAGGTAAGCATAATAAAGCGTACTTATTAAAATATGGATTGGGTGAGGAACAACTTGTTGCTGCACCGCATGCAGTTGACAACAATCGGTTCATTGCAAATGCTGATCAATGGGAACAACGTGCTGCTGATGAACGAAAACTACTACAGATCCCTGCAGATGCAGTTGTTTTTTTATATGCCGGTAAATTTTATGAATTGAAACAACTGGATTTACTGATTGAAACATTTAAGCAACTGGCTGGTGAACAATACCGGTTGTTATTTTATGGACAAGGAGAACAGGAAGAACAACTGAAAGAACTGGCGAAGGATGATGGACGGATTCTTTTTCAGCCGTTCAAAAACCAATCAGAAATGCCCTGGGTGTATAGGGTGGGTGATGTGTTTTTGCTGCCGAGCCGGAGTGAAACATGGGGACTTGGTGTGAATGAAGCGATGGCCTGCGGAAGACCGGCGATTGTGAGTGATCAATGTGGTTGTGCGCCTGAATTGATTGTGGAAGGGAAAACAGGATTTGTATTTGCGTATGAAAGTGAAGAGCAACTGCTGGATTGTTTACAGCAGTTCGATGAACGGGGAAAAGCAAAGAAGAAGGGTGAACAGGCTTTGCAACATATTGAAGGGTTTTCATTAGAGAGGGTGGCAGAGGTTATTGAGAGGGAGGTATTGGGGGAAGACAGGAAGAAGAAGATTACACGCTGAGGCGCAGTGTTCGCAGAGGAATGGGAATTGGGGATTTGGTAAGAAAACAGAAGGTAAGTGAATACATCATTGAAGGCCGACTACTAAGAATAAGATTTCTCACTCATGGATCCGCTGCTGCGCAGCCCCATGAGTTCGGAATGACGATAGCGGGGATATTTCTGCTTCGTAAGTTCGCCGTTTTTTGGAGTTCATAAAGTGAATCGTTTTTGAAGAAACTGGCAATTATAACATCGCATCCTATTCAGTATAATGCACCGTTGTTCCGGTTACTGAGTGAGCGGAAGAAGATTGAGCTAAAGGTGTTTTATACCTGGGGGCAAACGAAGGATGGATTGGTGTATGATCCTGATTTTAAACAAACCATTCAATGGGATATTCCGTTGCTGGATGGATATGATCATGAGTTTGTCGAAAATGTTTCTCCAAATCCCGGTGCAGGACATTATAAAGGGATCATGAATAAAGATCTCATTGAACGTATTGATCGGTACAACCCGGATGCGTTATTAGTTTATGGCTGGAGTTTTCAAAGTCACCTGCAGGTATTAAAGCATTATAAAGGGAAAAAGCAGATCATCTTTCGTGGCGATTCTACGTTGTTAGATGAGTCTCCCGGTTTTTCTTTCAAAAAAACAGCGAGGAGAATTTTTTTAAAATGGGTTTACCGCCATGTGGATACCGCCCTTTACACAGGTGAAGCAAACAAACAGTATTATCTAACACATGGTATGACTCAAGAGCACTTGGACTATGCGCCTCATGCTATAGAAAATGAACGGTTCTATGATACAAACGGAGAACATGAACAAAAGGCGAAACAGTGGAGAAGTGAATTGGGTATTCCCGAACATGCTGTGGTGTTTTTATTTGCAGGAAAGCTTGAAGCCAAAAAAGATCCATTAACCCTGGTTGAATGTTTCAAAGCAATGGAGAATGATCATGCCCGTTTAATCATCGCAGGGAATGGAATATTGGAGAATGAGGTAAAACAAAAAGCAGCAGGAGATCATCGGATCCTGTTCCTTGATTTTCAAAATCAGCAACAGATGCCGGTTGTATATCGATTGGGTGATATTTTTGTATTGCCATCCAAAGGGCCGGGTGAAACATGGGGTTTAAGTGTAAATGAAGCGATGGCCTGCGGATTAGCAATCATTGTAAGTGATAAATGCGGTTGTGCAAATGAGCTGGTGCACGGAAATGGATTTGTGTTCAGGGCAGGGGACAGAAGCGAACTTGTTCATACAATCAAAAAAATGGCTGAATCAAACCAGAAAATAAACGAAATGGGAGCAACGGGTAAACAACTAATTAGCCGGTTTTCATTTTTACAGATAGCTGAACGTATTGAATCTGCAATATGAATTTTCATAAGATTTTTATAGTTATCATCGCCCTGCTTGTATCGTTACTGGCATCCATGCCCGGTACGTTAATGGCTGCAGAGTTGATATCAATCGGATTATTTGTGTTTTTCCTGTTGAACTTTATCGACTCCATCGGTAAGTCGTATAATATGCTGGATATACCTATCCTGTTAGCAATTTTCCAGTGTTTACTGATGCCTGCAATTGTTTATCATATCTATAATTACGATGCACTTGTAATTGCTTTGAGGTATGATATGGGTGTAAGTGCTGATGTGTATTACTCCTTTATGCTGCCTGCAGTGATTGCCTTTATACTGGGGGTTAAATTGCCGGATTTGTTTCAACGGTCTGCGTCCTTAAAATACACAAAAGCTGTTGCTGAATCCAAAAAGTATTTAACAGGGAAAGGCAATATCGGTATCCTGCTGATAATTATCGGATTTGTGTCGGGAGTGATGCAGATTTTTATTCCGGGTGAATTAAAATATGTTGCTTACCTGTTCAGCAAGCTAATCTATGTGGGGGTCCTGTACATTTATTCTTCTGATATCAAAAACCGGACGATTTACCTGGCTGGCGCCGGAGTAGCTATCCTGACTCAGTCTCTTGCACAGGGAATGTTTGGAGAGTTAGTGTACACCCTTTTACTGGCTGTGATGCTACTGTTGCTTGGAAAAAAAATCGGTGCTCCTTTAAAGTTTGGAATCGCTGCGGTGGGATTTGTATTTATCATGCTGCTGCAAAGTGTGAAAGGCGATTACCGAAGTATTGCCTGGAACGGAGATGGGAGTCAAAATAATACGGAGGCATTTTTTTCACTGATTCTTGACCGGATCAACAGTCCTGAGCGTTTTTTTAACTGGACCCTGTTATTTCCAACGGTGAACCGTTTTAACCAGGGGATGATCGTTGGAAAAATTTTAGATCATGTGCCAAACAGGGCTCCTTTTGCAGATGGTGAAACTATTTTCACCGCCCTTGCTGCTTCTTTTGTGCCAAGGATTATGTGGCCCGATAAACCAATGTCGGGCGGGCATGCCAATATGGAAAGGTTTACCGGTTTTATTATCCAGGGGTACAGTATGAATGTAAGTCCGATGGGAGAAGCCTATGGGAATTACGGCGTAGAGGGTGGGGTTATTTTTATGTTTTTTTATGGCTTGTTTTTTTCCGTCGTGCTGGTGCTATTGTTGATTCAGGTAAAAAAAAGACCAACCCTGGTTCTATGGTTTCCGGTTTTGTTCCTGAATTCGATCCAAATGGAAACGGATATTCTGATGTGTGTGAACTCACTTATTAAAAACCTCATTTTCATCTGGTTTTGTTACTGGGCGGCCGACAGATTCCTTCGTTTAAAACTCTGACTTTTTCTGAAGAAACGTATCCTTATTTTTTACGATCATTTTTATCCTTCTTATAAAGCAGGTGGTCCAACCCAATCGTTGGTGAATCTGGTGAGGGAACTGCATACTGATTATGACATTTTTGTGGTTTGCAAGGCGCATGAAATGGGAGAGTTAAGTCCTCTGAAAGGAATTGAGGTGAATAGCTGGCAAAACTGGGAATCTATTGCGCAGGTAAATTACCAAAGCTATGGATGGAGAGAGAGAAGAAAAATTAATCAACTCATTTCTGCAACAGATCCTGACATCATTTATGTGAATGGGCTGTATTCCCTTTATTTTAATTTTTTCCCGTTGTGGTATGCGGCTAAATGGAAAAAGAAAAAACCGGCGTTGCAGATCGTTCTTTCAGCAAGGGGAATGCTTCATCCGGGAGCTCTTTCGCAAAAGCCATTCAAGAAAAAGATATTTCTCAGTTTATTCAGATGGCTGGGTCTGCATCAATCGGTAACATGGCATGCAACGGATGAGCAGGAGGAACATTTTATACGGAACAGGATGGGGTCTGATCTGAAAATAAAACAAGCTGTCAATTTTCCCAATCTTTTACCCTTTGTAAGTGGTCCTGCGAAAAAGGAACAGCAGTTGATCATGGGGACGGTTGCTCTCATCAGCCCCATGAAAAATCATCTTGAAGTATTGAGAGCATGTATGCATGTAAAAACTTCTGTTGACTGGCATATTTACGGACCGGTAAAAGACCCCGGGTACTGGAACAAATGTGAAGAGGTAATAAAAACATTGCCAGAACATATCAGGGTTTATTACCACGGCGAGTTACCACCTCATTTATTAACGGAGGCAATGGCAGGGTTCCAGGTATTCATTATGCCAAGTAAGAGTGAGAATTTTGGTCATGCTATTGCAGAGGCATTAAGTGCGGGCAAGCCTGTTATCACAACTAACACAACTCCATTTACTGATCTGGAAGAACACAATTGCGGTTTTTCTATTGATCCTGATCAAATGCAGAATGGATTGATAAGAAGTATTGAACATTTTGCAGAAATGAACGAACAGGAATTCACTGTTTCAGCGAAGGCTGCAAAAACATATATTGAACAAAGGACCAATAAAGTAACTTTAAAAGGAATGTATCATTTACTTTTCACTGATAAGTTTACAGGCTGATGAAAACACAGTTAGATAACTACAATAATGACTGGTATAAAACCGGAAGATCTGTATTAATCAGATCTGTTTGGTTTTTTGTGAGTGCTGTATTTGTTCAAAGCAAATGGCATCCATTTTCAGGGATCAGAATATTTCTATTACGTTTATTTGGTGCTGAAATTGGGAAAGGTGTTACAGTAAAACCGGAAGTACTTGTGAAATATCCCTGGCTACTGAGTGTTGGTGATCATGTATGGATTGGTGAAGGCGTCTGGATTGATAACCTGGTAAAGGTTGAAATTGGAAATCATGTCTGCATTTCACAGGGAGCTTACCTGTTAACAGGTAATCATGATTATTCAAAAACCACATTTGACCTGATGACAAAACCTATCCTGATTGAGGATGGGGTTTGGATCGGTGCTAAGTCGATTGTTTGTCCGGGTGTTATTTGCCGTTCCCATGCGGTTTTGACGGCGGGCTCTGTAGCAAGAAATGAATTACCCTCGTATACTATTAACAGCGGCAACCCTGCTGTACCTGTAAAAGAAAGAGTGATATCGTAGAAGTATGAAGGTCTCCATCATTACTGTGGTGTATAACCGTGAAAAGACAATTGAACGGTCGATACAGTCTGTGCTCAATCAATCCTATAAAAATATTGAGTACATAATTATTGATGGTGCATCGAAAGATGGAACGATGAAGATTGTTCATCAGTATAAAGATAAGATTGCTGTCATCGTTTCTGAAAAAGATCAGGGTATGTATGATGCACTAAACAAGGGCATTAAAGCTGCAACAGGTGATGTGGTGGGAATTCTGCATGCAGATGATGAATTTGCATCTGCTTCCATTATTGAAAAAGTTGTCGAGCAACTGAAGAGCAATACAGCAACCGATGCTGTTTATGGTGACGTTGGTTTTATCAAAGAGGAGCAACCGGATAAAATTGTACGGTATTATTCATCGGCTATTTTTAAAACCAGTTTATTCAAATGGGGATTCATACCGGCACATCCAACCTTTTTCTGTTACCGAAAGTTTTTTGATCTCTACGGTTTCTACCGTACCGATCTGGAGATTGCTGCTGATTTTGATTTACTCGTGAGGTATCTGCATCAGCATCAGCTGCGAACAGTATATATTCCTGAGATGCTGGTGAAGATGAATATGGGAGGTAAGAGTACAAGCGGCATCAGCAGCACGTTGAAGATTAACCGGGAGTTGAAACAGATATTGAGTGAACATCAATTGCCGTCGAGTTATCTGCGTTTGTATGCGAGGTATTTTATTAAGGTAATGGAGTATGGGAGGGGTAAGGGGAAATAGGCAACAAGGCAAAGAGGCAAGCAGGGAGGAAAGTCGTGAGGCGTGAGGAAGAAAGCCGTTAGACGTGAGTCCCTCCTTCACCGAAGCTCTGGCGGGCAGGCGTCAGAAAGCAGGAATGTTCGTGAAGAAATTACCAGCAGCGATATTTTATTAAATTGCGGAAATATTGACAGGAAAATAATTTTTGACCTATTTAAACAATAAACAGAAGCTGATGAAAAAAGCGTTGATTACAGGTATTACAGGACAGGATGGAGCTTATCTTTCTGATCTTTTATTAAGAAAGGGATATGAAGTGCATGGCATAAAGCGCCGCAGTTCTTTGTTTAACACCGACCGTATCGATCATTTATACGAAGATCCACATATCGATAACCGTCATTTTGTACTGCATTATGGCGATTTAACCGACAGTTCTAACCTGATCCGTATTATCCAGGAAGTTCAGCCCGATGAGATTTACAATCTTGGTGCCATGAGCCATGTGAAAGTTAGTTTTGATATTCCTGAATATACGGCCAACACAGACGCCCTCGGAACATTGCGGATACTGGAAGCCGTTCGGTTATTGGGCTTAACTGAAAAAACAAGAGTTTACCAGGCCTCCACTTCTGAATTATATGGACTGGTGCAGGAAGTGCCACAATCAGAAAGAACACCGTTCTATCCACGTTCTCCTTATGCTGTTGCAAAAATGTATGGCTTCTGGATTACGGTAAACTATCGTGAAGCGTATAATATGTATGCATGTAACGGTATTTTGTTTAACCATGAATCTCCCTTACGTGGTGAAACTTTCGTTACAAGAAAAATCACCAGGGCAGTTGCAAAGATTGCACTCGGCATGCAGGATAAATTGTACCTCGGAAACATGAACGCCAAAAGAGATTGGGGTCATGCAAAAGATTATGTAGAAGCCATGTGGCTGATGCTGCAACAGGATAAGCCGGAAGATTTTGTGATTGCTACCGGAGTTACAACAGAGGTAAGAGATTTTGTACGTATGGCATTTGCCGAAGTTGGTGTTGAACTTGAGTTTAAAGGTGAACAGGAAAATGAAGTTGGGGTTGTGAAATCCTGCTCAAATCCTGCTTACCAGTTAGCTGTTGGAACGGAAGTGGTAAAAGTTGATCCTGCTTATTATCGTCCGACAGAAGTGGAGCTGTTAATCGGTGATCCAACAAAGGCAAACCAGAAATTAGGATGGACACCAAAATATGATTTAAATGGATTGGTGAAAGAGATGGTAGCTGCCGACCTGGAAATTTTCCAGAAAGAAAAATTATTGAAGGATAGCGGTTTCAAAATAAAAAATCAGTTTGAGTAATGGAGAAGAATGCAAAAATATATGTAGCAGGCCATCGTGGAATGGTGGGATCGGCAATTGTAAGAAAATTACAGAGTGAAGGATATGAAAATCTCCTCCTCCGTACTTCTGCTGAACTTGATTTACGGAATCAACAGGCAACAGAAACATTCTTTAAAGAGCATAAACCTGATTATGTTTTTTTAGCTGCAGCTAAAGTAGGAGGTATTATTGCCAATAATACATACCGTGGTGAGTTTTTATATGAGAACCTCATGATTCAGAACAATGTAATTGACTCTGCCTATAAAAACAGTGTCACGAAATTACTGTTCCTCGGGTCTTCCTGTATTTATCCAAAGTTTGCACAGCAACCCATCAAAGAAGAATATTTGCTGACAGGTACATTAGAAGCAACCAATGAACCCTATGCTATTGCAAAAATTGCAGGATTGAAAATGTGTGAAGCCTACCGCAGTCAATACGGATGTAATTTTATTTCAGTGATGCCTACAAACCTGTATGGTCCCAATGATAATTACGATCTGCAGAATTCGCATGTATTACCTGCTTTATTACGCAAAATGATTGTAGCAGAAAGAACCAATCAACCGGTGGTTGAAATCTGGGGAACAGGTACACCACGCCGTGAGTTTCTGCATGTAGATGACCTTGCAGATGCCTGTTATTTTATTATGCAGCAATATGATGGTGCCGACTGGCTCAACATCGGTGTTGGAGATGATGTTTCCATTAAAGAGCTGGCAGAATTAGTGAAAGAAATAGCCGGCTATAAAGGCGAATTGAAATTTAATACTGATAAGCCGGATGGGACTCCACGAAAACTATTAGATGTATCAAAATTACATGCACTTGGCTGGAAAGCTAAGATTGAATTAAAAGAAGGCGTACAAAAAGTTTACCAGGAAGTGAAGTCACTTCCTTTCTGATCATGTTTGGATTATTTAAAAAAAAGAAAGAAAGTTCAGGCTCTGTTATTGTTGATTACAGTGGTTTGAAAGTGGATATGCATTCGCATCTTTTGCCGGGTATTGATGATGGTTCGCCTGATGCAGAAACTTCTGTTGCCTATATTAAGGCAATGATGAAGCTGGGATATCAGAAATTCATTGTTACACCACATATCTATGCTGATCTGTATCCAAATACAAAGGAAACTATCCTTGCAGCACAGAAAGAATTAAAAGCAAAACTTCAGGAAGAAAATATTGAAGTTGAAATTGTTGCGGCTGCGGAATATTTTATGGACGATGTGTTTGCTGAACGTTTGAGTAAGAATGAATCATTACTTACGCTGCATCAGAACTGGGTATTGGTTGAGATCTCTTTTATGAGTCCGCCACCTGATTTGAATAATATCATCTTTGAACTGATCGCAAAGGGCTATCAGCCTGTACTTGCACATCCGGAACGTTACAGTTATTATCACAGTAATAAAGAAATCTATCACCGGTTTAAAGACCAGGGATGCCTGCTGCAGATCAACATGCTTTCGTTAAGCGGTTATTACGGCAAGGCTGTTCAGGATGCAGCTCATTTTATTACGAAAGAAAAAATTGCTGATCTTATCGGAACCGATCTACATCATCAGCGTCACCTCGAAGGATTACATCATCCCGCACTTTTTGCAGATGTACAACAGGTACTGCAAACCAATTCCATTCTTAATTCCACTCTTTAGTTTTTTTATTGAACAGACCCCGTCTATTAATTTTTCTTAACCGTCTTGCAGTTGGCGGTCCTGCTATCAATACATTAAGTGTTGCTGCAGAGTTAAGCCGTGATTTTGATATTCTGCTGGTTGCAGGTGAACCCATGCGTGACGAACAGTCTGCTGAATTTTTATTAGAACAGTACAAAGGGTTTACTGTAAAACGAATCAAATCACTCAGAAGAACAGTATTGCCCATTCAGGATATCAGATCCTATTATCATATCAAAAAAATAATCAGGGAATTCAAGCCTGATATTATTCATACACATGGAGCTAAACCTGGAGTGGTTGGCCGCCTGGCCGGATGGCGAATGAACGTGCCGGTGATCATTCATACATTTCATGGTCATGTATTTCATTCCTATTTCAGTTCATTTATTTCCCAACGGATTGTATGGATTGAACGGATGCTGGTAAAGATTTCAACTGCCTTAATTGCCATTAATCAAACACTGAATAATGAACTGGTCAATAAATATAAAATTGCAGCAACTGAAAAAGTAAAGCTGATCAGGCTTGGTGTTGAAACGGAAAAGTTCACCGATGCTGATGGAACGAAAAGGCAATCATTCCGTCAGGAATTTTCGTTAAGTGAACATGAAATTGCTATTGGAATTATCGGTCGATTGGTTCCTGTAAAACAACATTCGCTGTTTATTGAAATTGCTGAGCAATTAATTCAGTCATCCAAACAGCAATTGCGTTTTTTTATTGTAGGCAATGGTCCTGAAAAAAACAAGATTGAACAACTGATTGTACAGAAAAAATTGACCTATACTGATACGGGTGATGGATGTAATCGTACAGCCCAATTTATTTTTACCTCCTGGCGGCAGGATATGGATGTTGTTTATGCAGGGCTGGATATTGTGATGCTTACTTCCTTAAATGAAGGAACGCCGGTTTCAATTATGGAAGCCATGTCGGCGGCAAAACCGGTGGTATCGACAAATGCAGGTGGTGTGGCAGAATTAATTGAGTCAGAAAAAACAGGATTTGTCGGTACAACAAAGAAGCAATTAACGGATCAGGTATTCATGTTAATTGAAGACAGATTGAAAAGAAATGAAATTGGCAGTAATGCTATACAGTTTGCAACTCAACGGTTATCGAAAGCGTACGAAGTGGAGCAATTGAAGGAGCTCTATTTTGAGCTGATTCATAAAGCCGGGTAAATGCTGTTACAGGAATATCTGTTTTCCTGTTGAACATTTTCAGTTTGCGATTGTAATAGAGGGTATCAACCAAAAAAATGAACAAGTTCACCATTAAAGATCTTGAAAACCTGAGTGGAATTAAAGCCCATACAATCCGGATATGGGAACAACGCTATTCTTTTCTGAAGCCGCAACGTACGGCAACGAATATCCGCTATTACAGTAACCAGGAACTGAAAATGTTGCTGAATATTTCCCTGCTGAACAAATACGGGTTTAAGATTTCTCATATCAACAAGATGAGTCATGACGAGCTGAAAGAAAAAACGCTCACACTTTCAGGCGGGCAGGCCCAGCAGGAAAGGATCGTGAATGAACTTATTCAGCACATGGTTGACCTGGACCTGGATGCATTTGAATATGTGATTGATCAGTTTATTGTTGCAAGAGGGATTGAGAAAGCTATTACGTTTATCATTTTTCCCTTCCTGGAACGGATCGGTATACTTTGGCAAACAGATCATATCAATCCAGCACAGGAGCATATTATTACCAATATCATCCGGCAAAAAATTATTGTCGGTATTGACAATATCATTACACCGCTTGCGCTTAAAAGCAAAGTGCTGTTGTTTATGCCGGAAAATGAACATCATGAACTGGGGTTGCTGTTCCTGCAGTATTTGTTGAAGAACAGAGGAGTGAAAACCGTTTACCTCGGGGCAAATGTTCCATTGAAAGATCTTGAGTTTGTGGTGACTTTAAAAAGACCTGATTATGTGTACACTCACCTTACAACAGTGATCAGGGAGTTTAATTTTGATAAGTTTATTAATAACCTGAAAACCAGGTTGCCCTCAACGAATATTCTTATTTCAGGGTTGCTGGCACAAACATTTGGAAAGAAAAGCCTGCCGGGAAATATTCGTTTTTTAAAGTCTCTGAGCGAAGTCACAGACTTTATTGCGGGCATGAAGTAAGTAAAATCGGACATATTTATAAATTTTGAATCCCCCGTTTCGGGGGATTTTTTGTAAGCCCTTGATTTATTGTGTTTTATCTTTTTAGCAAAAGATTAAACAAAAACTTGTTGTTGTAACATTAATTTGTTTAATTTTGTTGTAGTAATAATTAAACAATAACTATATGTCGGCAGTTGAATTCGATCAGATGCTGGTCAACAATACTGATTTTTTAAAGCCATTTGCCTTTACACTTACCCGGGATAATGAATCGGCGAAAGATCTTTTGCAGGAAACAATGTTCCGTGCATTAGCCAACCGTGAAAAATACAATGTTGGTACAAATGTGAAGGCTTGGCTGTACACCATCATGCGGAATATTTTTATTAATAATTACCGTCGACGTGTAAAACAAAACACCATTTTTGATTCAACACCAAACGACTTCTTTCTTAATTATCAGCAGGCAACTGTTTCTAATTCTGCAGAAACGAGTATGCAGATGAAGGAAATTCAGGCAGCCATTCACCAGTTACCTGAAATATTTAAAAGTCCTTTTATGTTATATTTTGAAGGATTCAAGTATCATGAAATTGCTCATATCCTGAATGAGCCGCTGGGTACCATTAAAAGCCGTATTCATTTTGCCCGTAAATTGTTGAAAGAACAAATCAGCAGGTATTAAAACAACGAACCAGATTGTCAAAAAAAATAATTGTAATTGGAAGTGGATTTGCCGGAATGTCGGCTGCCTCTTTTCTGGCCCGTGATGGCTGGGAAGTAACTGTATTGGAAAAACATTCTATTCCCGGTGGACGTGCAAGAAAAATGGAAGCAGATGGATTTGTTTTTGATATGGGCCCAAGCTGGTACTGGATGCCTGATGTGTTTGAACATTATTTCAAGTCTTTCGGAAAGGAAGTAAGTGATTACTATGAATTAAAACGGCTTGATCCTTCTTACCGTGTTTATTTTGAAAATGAAGTTTGCGATATTCCTGCATCATATTCTGCATTAAGAGATTTATTTGAAAAGCTGGAACCCGGCAGTGCTGTTCATCTTGATCGTTTTATGGATGAAGCGGCTTATAAATATGAAGTAGGCATGAACAAACTTGTTCATCAACCCGGCCAATCACTAACAGAGTTTGCAGACCTTGATTTCCTGAAAGGAGTGTTACGTTTAGATGTGTTTACTTCCATCAAAACACATGTACAAAAACATTTTAAAGATTCACGCCTTCGCCAGTTGATGGAATTTCCAGTTTTATTTCTTGGAGCATTACCTGAAAAAATGCCAGCTCTCTACAGCCTTATGAACTATGCCGATGTAAAATTGGGAACATGGTGGCCAATGGGTGGCATGTATAAAATTGTGGAAGCCATGCACAGTCTTGCTGTTGAATTGGGTGTAAAATTTGAGTTCAATAAAGATGTGGAATCTATACAGCTTCTGAATGGTAAAGCAACAGGTGTTGTGGCCGATGGAACATATTATGAGGCAGATGTAGTGATCAGCGGCGCTGATTATCATTTTACAGAAACAAAATTACTCCCTGCTGAATACCGTTCTTATTCCGGTTCATACTGGGATAAACGAGTAATGGCACCTTCCTGTTTATTGTATTATGTTGGTTTGAATAAAAAGTTAAACAATACAACTCATCATTCTCTTTTCTTTGATACAGATTTCGAAAAACATGGCAAGGAAATTTATACTGATCCGCAGTGGCCGTCTGATCCGCTTTTCTATGTGAGTGTAACAACTTCAACTGATCCTGCCGGAGCACCTGAGGGACATGAGAATTTATTCTTCCTGATTCCGGTTGCAGCAGGATTACAGAACGATACAGAAGAACTGAGAGAAAAATACTTCAGCAAAATTGTTGAACGGTTTGAAGAAAGAACCGGTGAACTAATTACAAAGAATATTGTTTATAAAAAATCATATGCTGTAAGTGATTTCGTACATGATTACAATGCGTTTAAAGGAAACGCCTATGGTTTAGCAAACACGTTACTCCAGACAGCTGTTTTAAAACCGGGATGCAAGAGTAAGAAGGTTGATAATTTATATTATACCGGGCAGTTAACAGTACCGGGCCCGGGAGTGCCACCCAGTTTAATCAGCGGAGAAGTGGTTGCAAAACTGGTTAACAAACAATTTTCAAAACCTGTTCAAACCAACCAGAGTTTATGATGGAACTGTTTCATGAAGTAAGTCAGATGTGCAGCCGCAATACTACCGAGCGGTACAGTACATCTTTTTCATCGGCCATCCGTTTGCTGCACCATGATTTACGTCAGCCGATCTATAATATTTATGGATTGGTTCGTTTTGCCGACGAAATTGTTGATACGTTTCATGATCATGATAAAGCAACCCTGATTACTGAATTCAGAAAAGAAACCTTTGATGCTATTGAACGTGGTATCAGTTTGAATCCCATCCTGCACAGTTTTCAGCTAACAGTCAATCAATATAAAATTGACCCTGAGCTGATTCATGCTTTTTTCAACAGCATGGAAATGGATCTGCATAATAAAGAATACAACAGCGATGGGTATAATGAATATATCTATGGAAGTGCTGAGGTGGTAGGCCTGATGTGTTTATATGTGTTCACGAATGGCGACGTTAAAAAGTATGAGGAATTAAAACCGGCAGCCCGTGCACTCGGCGCAGCTTTTCAGAAAGTAAATTTTCTTCGGGATCTGAAAGCAGATTATAACCAGCTTGAGCGTACCTATTTCCCCGGACTGGATTTCAGAAATTTCACTGCACAGCAAAAGCAGCAAATTGAAGAGGATATTCAGAAAGATTTCGATCATGCTTATGACGGTATTATTCATTTGCCTGTAAAAGCAAGGTTTGGCGTATATGTCGCCTATAAATATTATCTCTCCTTATTCCGTAAAATAAAGCGTGTGCAACCGGCTAAAATTATGCATGAACGTATCCGTATTCCTGATCATCATAAAATGATGATTCTTCTCAGAGCCGGGATTCGCAGTCAACTTAATATCATGTAACCATAGATTGACTATTTTTGAGTATGCAGGAAGTGATCCTAGTAAATGAGCTGGACGAAGAACTTGGTTCCATGGAAAAAATGGAAGCACATGAAAAAGCATTGTTACACCGTGCCTTCAGTGTATTCCTGTTTGATCATAAAGGAAACATGCTTTTACAGCAAAGAGCCGCTTCAAAATATCACAGCCCTTCTTTATGGACCAATGCATGCTGCAGTCACCCCATGCCGGGTGAAGGAACAAAGGCGGCAGCTTTAAGGCGTTTGCAGGAAGAACTTGGTTTTACTGCAACTATTAAAAAGGCATTTCATTTTACATACAAAGCAGAGTTTGATAACGGATTAACCGAGCATGAATTTGATCATGTTTTTGTTGGTGAGTATGAAGGTGAAATGGAATTGAATACAGAAGAAGTGAGTGCTACCTGTTATAAACCAATGGCAGAAATAAAACAGGAAATCGAAAGCAACTCTCACCTTTATACCGAATGGTTTAAAATTGCATTCCCCCTGCTGGAAGAATGGCTGCAACATCAAAATGAAAAACATGCGGAAGCGTAACGCAGCAGTTATTGGCAGTGGTGTTGCCGGACTTGCCAGTGCAATTCGTTTGGCTGTGCAGGGTTTTGAAGTAAATGTGTTTGAACGCAATGTGTATGCCGGTGGAAAATTATCATCTTTTGAAAAGGATGGTTTTTGTTTTGATGCCGGTCCATCGTTATTTACACAGCCACAAAATTTGCATGAACTGTTTGAATTTGCCGGTGAAAGACTGGAAGATTATTTTCAATACGAGCAGGTAGATCTTTCCTGCAAATATTTTTATGAAAACGGGAAGCAGGTAAATGCATGGACGGATGAGCAGAAATTAGCTGATGAATTGAGCACCCAGTTAGGTGAACATCCTGCTGCTGTTAAAACCTATCTGCAAAAAAGTAAACAACTGTATAACAATATTGGCAGCATTTTTCTGAATCATTCTCTGCATAAGCGGGCAACCTGGTTGCAGAAGCCTGTATTAAAAGCATTGAAAACGGTTCGCCTATCACACTTAACCGGAACATTACACAGGTTCAATCAATCAAAATTTCAATCACCGGAAGCGGTGCAGTTATTCGACCGCTATGCAACTTATAACGGAAGCAATCCGTATAAAACTCCGGGGATGATGAGTTTAATTCCTCACCTGGAATTAAATGAAGGAACCTTTTATCCAAAAGGTGGAATGATCAGTATTACTAATGCATTGCTGGCATTGGCAAAAAAGAAAGGAGTTCAATTTCATTTCAACTCAGCTGTGCAACGAATCATTCATCATCAAAATGAAATAAAAGGTGTGGTTGTGAATGATGAAAATATTCAGGCCGATGTAGTGGTGAGTAATGCCGATATATATTTTACGTATCATCATTTATTGAATGATGCTTATCAAACAAAAAAAGTCCTAAAGCAGGAACGCAGTTGCAGTGGTGTTATTTTTTACTGGGGAATGAACAGGGAGTTTAGTAATCTGCATCTGCATAATATTTTCTTCAGTCAGAATTATGCAGCTGAGTTCAACAGTATTTTCAACCTTAAAAAATTATACATTGATCCTACCGTTTATGTGAACATCACTTCCAAAATGGAAGCAGGACAGGCGCCTGAAGGAAAGGAAAACTGGTTTGTACTCATCAATGCTCCATCTAACATCGGGCAAAACTGGGAACAGCTGCGCATACAGTTAAAAGAAAAAGTAATTGAAAAATTAAATAAAGTATTAGGTGTTGATGTGGCAGCAGCTATTGAAACCGAAGAATATCTTGATCCTGTCCGCATTGAAGAACAATCAGGTTCTTATATGGGTTCATTGTATGGCACCAGCAGTAATGGAAAGATGGCGGCATTTCTTCGTCATCCTAACTTTACATCTAAAATAAAAGGCCTGTATTTTTGCGGAGGAAGTGTGCACCCGGGTGGTGGGATTCCTTTATGTTTCAAGAGTGCAAAGATTGCAGCCGATCTGATAAAAAAAGATTTTTCAAAACAGACTCAACATTGACACGCAGAACCACATTCACTCCGCTAAAACTGGCGACTGCCATTGCTGTCCTGTTTCATGCTATCGGGCTGATTGGTATTTTGTTTTTTGACAGACAACTCTTCAGTTCATTAACACCGTTTAACCTGGTATTGTCGGCGGCTGCACTTATCTATACACAACGGGAAAAAAACAAATCGTTCTTCCTGTTTATAATTGCCTGTTATGTTACCGGTTTTGCAGTTGAATACATTGGGGTAAATTATCATGTATTGTTTGGCGAATATGTTTACCAGGATATTCTTGGTCTGAAATGGATGCATGTTCCGCTGGTGATTGGAGTAAACTGGTTTATTATCATCTACTGTTGCGGGGTAAGTGTGCAGATATTTTTGAATTTTATGTGGAATAAATTAAAAGATGCTGATGAGCCACTCAGAAGAAATGTTGGATTTGTTGCGGTGATTCTTGATGCCGCACTACTGGCTACTTTTTTCGACTGGATCATGGAACCTGTTGCTGTACAGCTTGGCTGGTGGAAATGGCTGGGTGATGGGTCTGTTCCATTGCTTAACTATATCAGCTGGTTTGGCATCAGTGCCTTATTGCTCCTGCTGTTCCGTTTATTATCCTTCGACAAGCAGAACCAATTCGCAGTCAATTTGTTATTGATTCAGTTTATGTTTTTTTTAATTCTACGCACCGTATTATGAGTTTGCTTCTTTATATCTTACTGGCCTTCGTTGTTTTTTTCCTGATGGAAGGAGTTACCTGGCTCACACATAAATTTGTGATGCATGGTTTTCTCTGGTACCTGCATGAAGATCATCATCAGCCGAAAGGTCATGTATTCGAAAAGAATGATGCCTTCTTCCTCATCTTTGCTATACCAAGCTGGTTGTGCATTATGCTTGGTTTAATGAACCAGGTTTATTGGGTGGTGAGTATTGGTGCAGGTATTGCGATGTATGGCCTGGCTTATTTCATTGTCCATGAAATTATTATTCATCAACGCTTTAAATTATTTAGCCGCTGGAACAGTACCTATGTGCGTACCATCCGCTGGGCTCATAAAATGCATCACAAGCATCTGAATAAAGAAGATGGAGAAAGTTTCGGGATGCTGTATGTTCATAAAAAGTATTGGGAAAAAGTAAAGAAGGAAAAGCAACTCAATCCCAATATCAAATAACCACTCATTGAATCAGCACTATACCTATTTCCTTATTCATGCTGCTGCACTTGCAGGGCCTTTGTTGCTGAGCTTTGATAAAAAAGTTGCGTTTTATAAAAAGTGGAAGTATTTGTTTCCTGCTATGCTTCTCCCTGCTTTATTTTTTTTAGTGTGGGATGAATGGTTTACCAGGAATGGGGTATGGAATTTTAATGAACAGTATATAACTGGAATTAAGATTGGTTCATTGCCAATAGAAGAAGTGTTATTTTTTATAACAGTTCCTTACTGCTGTGTATTTGTGTACGAATGTATCCGCTGTTATTTTCCAAAGCTGAAAAATAAAATCACCGGCACCTGGTTGCTGCTGCTGATTGAATTGATCTTGTTGATTGCCGGATTAATAAATCTTGAAAGAGATTATACTTCTTATACCTTTCTGTTCACTGCTGTTTTTATTGCCTGTATCTTTTTATTCAGGAAATGGTTCAATGGATTTGATGCCATCTCATTTCTTGCAGCTTATCTTATTTGCCTGGTTCCCTTTTTTGTGGTGAATGGTTTTTTAACAGCATTGCCTGTTGTTGTGTACAACGATGCTGAAAACCTGGACATCCGCATGTTTTCTTTTCTTCCATGGCCTATGCACAATATTCCATTTGAAGATACTTTTTATGGCATGCTGCTGATTATGATGAATATTGCTTTGTTTGAAAAACTGCGGAACAGATCAGCAAAGAATCAGCATTAACCTCTTACTCTTGTACCGGGGCACCCCACTTTTTTACTTTTCTTGAAAGAGGCAACGCCTGAAGTACGTTCATACCAGTCTATAAAAGGCCTCCATGTAAAAGTGAGTTCCACAAAATAATAGGCATCCTTGTTTTTTGAATTACCTCTTGGTGACCCAACAGCCGGGTAGGGACCGCTTCCTCTGTACGCCATGGCAACTGATTCAGGACCACGGTTAACCAATAGTAAAGCAGGATCGGCATAGGTTGTACTTACATCATCAATATAATCAGTAAAAGTTTTACGGTAACCAAGTTCAATTCCCACACGCATATCTTCATTTAATGCATACTCTGCGCCAATACCAAGTGGAATGGCAAACTGTGTGGATTTATATTTTTTTCTGTCGGGTGCAAATCCCTGTCCTTCTGTACTCAGTGGTTGCAGGTATACCCGGTTTCCTGCAGGATCAATTGCTGATGGTTTTATGCGGAACAAAGCACCTCCCGCAAATACATAGGGAGTCCACCATTTATCATTCAAACTGAAAATATTGTATTGAGCGCCGAGTTCCCACTCAAACAGTTTTGTTTGAAAGTTGAAATTTCGGCTTTTAAAAGAAGTGCTTTTATTTTTTTGATCATCGGCCCTTAACTTACTGAAGCTTGCATGTGTGCGGGCAATCAAGTGTTCAGACAAATCATAACGGATGCCAAAACCACCAACAAATTTTGACTGGTTGAAGGTGAATGATTTTTGCTGCAGATCGCCCTGGTAATTCGCTAATCCCAAACGGAAAGATGCATGCCAGTTTTGAGCAAACAGTGATACAGGGAAAAGAAGAGCAAGGAAGAATACTTTTTTCATAAACGGTTCATTGGATATTGAAGATAATTTCAACAGCAAATCTAAAGAAAAACGTAAAAAATCAGCTGAAAGTATTGAGTTGAACTATTTTAGGGGTAAACAGATTTTCAAAAGCGAAACGTTCTTATCTGCCGGTTAAGAAATCTCTCCACCAGTAACCACTGTCTTTGATTGTACGCAGCTGTGTTTTAAAATCAACATGAATCAGGCCAAACCTGGCGTTGTAACCTTCACTCCATTCAAAATTATCCATCAGGGTCCAGGCAAAGTACCCTTTAATATTTGCGCCTTCCTGCTTTGCTTTTTGCATGGCGGTAAGATATTGCTGAAAGTATTGTATCCGGTCGTTGTCGTGCACTGCGCCATTTTGTAAGCTGTCTTTAAAGCAGGCTCCGTTTTCACTCACAATAATTTCTTTTACACTTCCGTAAAGCCAGTATCGTTTCAGCATACGGTAAAAACTATCAGCATTGATTTCCCATCCCATTGCAGTATGCGGCACTTTACGTGTTGATGCTTTTACTTCACTTGCCTGTACATATGGGATAAGCGAATTGTGTTTTACTGTGATAGAAAAATAGTTCTGTACTCCAAAAAAATCAAAGTCAAACTGCATCCGGTCGGTGTATTTCCATGCTTTTGTCTGCAGGTGCAGTTTATCCATTAAAGGAAAATTATCATGCGGATAATTTCTTCCCAGTGTTGGTTCTATAAATAGGCGGTTTAATAAAATATCCATTCTGTTGGCAGCGTCAATATCTTCTTTCTTTTGTGAATGGGGCATTACTTCGCTACAGGAAAAGGTTGTGCCGATGTATGCATTCGGTACAAGTTTGCGGATAATTCTTCCGCCCTCAGCCTGTGCCAGTGCTGCATTATGAATTGCCGGAAAAAAATTATCCAGCCCTGTTTTTCCGGGAGCATGTTTGCCCAGCATATAACCCAGCGATGTAAAGCCCATGGGTTCATTTAAAATAATCCAGTTCTTAATTTTATCTCCAAATTCTTCTGCACAAAAGGTTGTGTAACGTGTAAACCATTTCAGCATGTGAACACTTGTCCAGCCTCCTTCTTTTTGCAGTGCATGTGGCAAATCCCAATGATATAATGTAACAAACGGGGTAAGGCCCAGCAGTAAACATTCATCAATTACTTTATGATAAAAAGCTACTCCTTCTTTGTTTACCCTGCCTGTGCCATCAGGAAAGATTCTGCTCCAGGAAAATGAAAAACGGAACACGGTAAACCCCAATGCTTTTACCAGCAGCAGGTCATCTTTGTACCGGTGATAAAAATCGCAGGCTTCATAAGGTTTTGTACTGCCTTTAATTTTACCCTGCCGTTTGGCAAATGCATCCCAGATGGAAGGCCCTCTTCCATCTGTATTATATGCCCCTTCATTTTGTGCGGCTGCCATTGCCACACCCCACAAAAAATCTTTGCCAAATGAGGATGCTGTAATTTTTTGCAAGAAAATATTTTTACGAAGTTGATTATTTGAAATGTTAAGCCGGCATTAAGCTATTGTTATTTCTTTGATTAGTTGAATACTTATTTTTCAGTTCCGGTTTATTCAGATTGCTGACAAGTAGATTTAATCAATTACTTTATTTTTTTATTGTATGATGTGTTGCATGTATGATGATGAAACAATTTCATAATACTCCGGTAACCTTAGGATAACCCTGTGTTAAACTATTGGTAATACAGAACAGACAGTTTTGCTCTTCAATAATCAAAACACTGTTTTATGTTTTCATCATCACATCCAAAGAAATTTATGCTGTGCCTGTTTCTTCTGGTAAGTCTGCCGTTTATGCTGGCAGCACAGAACTTAACAGGTAAAGTTGTATCAAAGGCAGATCAGCAACCAATACCAGTTGTGTCTGTTCAAATTAAAGGAACTAAAAAGGGAACAGCAACCGATGTAAACGGGCAGTTCAGTATTAATGCGAAAACCGGCGACATCTTATTAGTAAGTACGGCAGGGTTTATAGAAAAAGAATTTTCAGTTACAGGAAATGCTACAGTTGTAATTGAACTGGAAGTAAATCCGAAATACTTAAATGATGTTGTTGTTACAGCATTGGGTATAAAAAAAGATAAAAAGATTATCGGGTACTCTACACAGGAAGTGAAAGGTGC
>CAZOLW010000043.1:0-34867 GCA_964580775.1 uncultured Chitinophagaceae bacterium
AAAAAAAACAAAAAAATCCGCAAGGCAAACCGGCGAACAGACAAGGTGATGGTGCTATTCTTTTTCAATGGACAGAATGGTGCATACATAGCCGCCGGCAAAGGAAGAAATGAAAAGCCTGCCGGTCATTGCAATAAGCAAAGGCAGGTCCTTTTTCCATATCTGGGAATAGGGAGTGGAGAAATAATCGTCAACCGAATGAAATGGCACCAGTTTAACCACGGGAAGAAGAATAAATGCCACCGCTATAGCCGTGAAGGCACCGGCGATGATGGATAAAAAATTTCGAGCAAATTCGTTTATGGCTTCATCCTTCATTTCTCGAATATCTGCATTTTTCTTTTATCTGTTACCTTTGCGCCAACAAAAAAATCATTATGGCGGCCCGCACCGATAATTTTAACAGCCCGGACTATTTTAAAGTGGATGAATTATTGACAGAAGAACCGAAACTGATCCGTGAATCTGTTCGTAATTATGTGAAAAAAGAAATTTCTCCAATCATTGAAGAGTATGCACAGAAAGCAGAGTTTCCTGTACAGATTGTAAAACAGATGGGTGAACTTGGATGCTTTGGTCCAACAGTGCCGGAACAATACGGCGGTGGCGGTTTGGATTATATCAGTTACGGTTTAATGATGCAGGAACTGGAACGTGGCGATAGCGGTGTGCGTTCAACGGCAAGTGTGCAGGGGTCGTTGGTGATGTTTCCCATTTATGCTTATGGCAATGAAGAACAGCGCATGCGTTTCTTGCCCAAACTTGCAAGCGGTGAATGGCTGGGCTGTTTTGGTTTAACCGAACCGAATCATGGCAGTGATCCCAGCAGTATGCTTACCAATATTAAAGATGCAGGTGATCATGTTATTCTGAATGGTGCAAAGATGTGGATCAGCAATGCGCCGTATGCACATGTAGCAGTTGTTTGGGCAAAGGATGAAGCTGGCATTGTAAGAGGATTGATTGTTGAAAGGGGAATGGAAGGTTTTTCTACACCAACAACACATGGAAAGTGGAGCTTACGGGCAAGTGCAACCGGTGAGCTGGTGTTTGATAATGTAAAAGTTCCCAAAGAAAATATTTTGCCAAACGTACAGGGATTGAAGGGTCCGCTGGGATGTTTAACAAAAGCCCGTTTCGGTATTGCATGGGGAGTAATTGGTGCGGCTATGGATTGTTATGATGCAGCTTTGCGTTACAGTAAGGAACGTATTCAATTCGATAAGCCAATTGGTGCATTTCAGTTACAGCAAAAGAAACTGGCTGAAATGGTTACTGAAATTACCAAAGCACAATTATTAAACTGGCGACTGGGTGTATTAATGAGTGAAGGAAGAGCAACACCACAGCAGGTGAGTATGGCCAAGCGTAACAGTTGTGAAATTGCAACGAATATCTGCCGTGATGCAAGACAAATGCTGGGCGGTATGGGTATTACCGGTGAATACCCCGTAATGCGCCATATGATGAATTTGGAAAGTGTTATCACTTATGAAGGAACTCATGATATACATTTATTGATAACAGGAATGGATGTAACAGGATTTAATGCGTTTAAATAAAACTTTATGAAACAACTACTGCTGATATCAGTTTTCTTTTGTTCAATGCTTCAGTTAACTGCCCAGCAAAAACAGGCTTACCAGATCTTTGATGCAAAGGGTAAGAAGGTTTCTTATGAAAAGATGCTGAAGAAGCTGAAAGAAAAAGATATTGTGCTGTTTGGCGAATTTCATAACAACCCGATCATTCACTGGCTGCAGTTGGAGTTAACGAAGGATCTGGGTAAAACAAGAAATCTCATTTTAGGTGCTGAAATGTTTGAAGCTGATAATCAAACAGCACTCAGTCAGTTTGTAGCTGGTGAAATTGATGATAAACAATTAGCAAAGGATGCAAGGTTATGGAAGAATTATCCTACTGACTATGCGCCATTGGTGAAATATGCAAAAACGAATAAACTGGTTTTCGTTGCAACAAATATTCCACGCATTTATGCATCGAGAGTTGCAAAGGGTGGATTTGAAGTGCTGGATACGTTACCGGAGAATCAGAAAATGTGGATTGCTCCTTTACCTGTTTCCTATGATGCGGAATTGCCCGGCTATAAAGCAATGCTGAAGATGATGGGCGAACATGTAACACCGAATCTTCCAAAAGCACAGGCAATTAAAGATGCTACAATGAGTCATTTTATTTTAAAGAATTACAAAGAAGGATCATTGTTTATTCATTACAATGGTTCTTATCATTCTGATAATTATGAAGGAATACTCTGGTATTTGCAAAAAGCTAAACCGGAATTGAAGTATGGAACCATCGGTGCCGTTTCTCAAAAATCAGTGAGTAAACTGGAAGCGGAATATAAAGGCAAAGCCGATTTCATTATTTGTGTAGATGAGGATATGACTACTACTTATTAAACAGAAAATAACTTTTACAATTTCTCTAAGTGTTCCCCGGTGAAATGTTGAAGACCGGGTAAGATGAGATCAGCTGCATTCCATTTAAGAAGAGCATGATCAACCGCTGACGGAACAACCACGCATTTCATACGTGCTGCTTTCGCAGCGATCATTCCATTGAATGAATCTTCAAAAACGATGCATTCTGCTGGTAATCTTCCCAACTCATTGGCACAATTCAGAAAAACTTCAGGATGCGGTTTGCCAAATGCTAAGTGTTGGGCTGAAGTAAAAACCTGAAACTGTGAGCGGATATTCAGCTTATCAACTACCACATTAATCAGCTCCATTGGTGATGAACTTGCAAGAGCAATCTGAAAATTATTTTCCCGGAAAAAATGCAGGATATAATCAACCCCAGCCATTGGTTCTGCCTTTGCTGCAATTTTATCAATCGCTTTTTGAATAATTGTATTGGTTGCTGCTGTTACATGCTGCATGGAAATATCAAAAAAACGGAACCAATGTGCGATCCATTCTTCTGTTCTTAGCCCTGTTGAAGAACTATACTGTTCCTGTGTTAATACTTTGCCGAATTCTTTAAGCGTTTCACTGCCTGCTTCTTCCCAATAAGGTTCACTGTCAATGAGTAACCCATCCATATCAAAAATAACGGCCTTGTGCTGCATACTGCAAACATTTAGAAAGTTGAGATACTTTCCAAATAATTATTGCATTTATTGTAATGCATAGATAATATTTACCTGAAACTGCAATTTTATTTTTTTAAAGTCAACAGAATCTGAGTTTTTATCTGAAGCCATTTTGCCTGTGTTGAAACTGTAATTAAGGGTAGTGTTTGAAGTTTGATTTGCTATCTGATATAGTGATTGCTCTGCCGGTTCTTCTATTGTAATTGCCTGGCCGATTTTTTCATTAACAGCTTCCGTTAAGTACAGTGCTTTTTCTTTAGCTGCTTTAACTGCAGCAATCTTTAATTGCTTTCTGTACTCCGGCATCTTGCTGTGCCAGATTTTTACGATTCTGAAGTTAACAGTCGCTTCATCATCTAACCTGCTGATAAGGTCATCCATATATTTTGAACTGCTGAATTTTATTTGATAAGAAATTGTTGCAAATAATTCGGGATCTTTTTTTCTTTTTCTCCACCAATTCGCATTAGAAAGTCCTTCATAGGATGCAATACTGATAACAGAATCCGGTAACCCGGTCAGTTTACAATAGGAAAGGAAATCATCTTTTATCTTTTCAAGCTCAACTTTTTCCTCACCCCGTTTTTTATATTCCCTTAAATCTACCTGTACATATATTTCGTCAGGTACAATTTCTAATTCGGATGTACCGGAAACTGTAATTGTCTTTGGAAATGGATTGCAGTTTGGCTGTTGTTGAGCAATAGCAACTTGAAGCATGCACATTAACAGAACGAGTGAGAGTGATTTTTTCATAAACCTGTGATTTTTAGTTGTTAAGCTGTTTTTCTTAATTTTGAAAAAAAATGAAATTAATTCTCTGAATGTTACCAAAATGTTATCTTGCAGCAACTGAATCAGACGTCAATCAACTTTAACCATGTCCACTTTCTTCGAAAGAATTAAGAATTTGAATTTATCACGTCGTATCATTTACGGGATTGTTGGGATTATCACTTATCCCGGTGTTGCACTTATTAATAAGCTGCAGGTAAATGGTGCTGAAAAATTAAAAGATCTCCCAAAAAGAAATGTATTGTTTGTAAGTAATCACCAGACCTATTTTGCCGATGTAATGGTGTTCCTTCATATTTTCTTTGCCGCAAAATGGGGAAAGTATAAAGGACTTGGTATTCCCTATTATTTGCTGAACCCTGTTACGAAAATATATTATGTTGCTGCTGCAGAAACCATGAAAGATACATGGCTTACACGTTTGTTTGCTAAGGCAGGAGCTATTACAGTAAAACGTACCTGGCGTGCCGAAGGCAAAGAAGTGCAGCGTGGATTGGATCCGGGTGATACAAGAAAAATTGCAAGGGCACTGGATGACAGCTGGGTCATCACTTTTCCGCAGGGAACTACCAAACCATTTGCACCGGGCCGTAAAGGAACTGCCTACATCATCAAACAGAATCAGCCCATTGTTGTGCCCATCGTTATCAATGGTTTTTGGCGTGCATTTAATAAGAAGGGATTAAAGTTTAAAAAGCGTGGAAGTATTCTTTCTGTAACCATTAAAGACCCTATGGAAATTGATTACAATGCTCCCGTTGAAACCATTCTTGATCAGGTGATGGACGCTATTGAGCAAAGCAAAAAATATATGCTGAAAGGCAAGCATCATTTGATGACGATCGTTGACAAGTAAGTACAGTGATTCGATTTTTAATTCTCATATTTTTTATATCTGTGCAACAGCTTGCTGTTGCACAGTCATTTTATATCAGGGGGAAAGTGCTCGACGGGGAGACTCTTGCACCGCTCAAAAATGCCAGTGTATATATTAACAACTCTACGAAAGGAGCAATTACAGATGATAACGGCGAGTTTCAGATTGGTTCGTTGCAGCCGGGACATTATGAACTGGTAGCCTCCTATGTTGGCTTTGAAGCATTGCTTTATTCAGTTGATATAACAGCAGGAGGAATTAAAATCACTTTTCAGCTTTCTAAAAAAGAAAAGCAAATGAGAGAGCTTCTCATTCTTCCCAACGAAACGAGAGTCCGTTACCTCAAAATATTTAAGGATAATTTACTGGGGTTTACCAATGCAGCACAAAGCTGTAAAATAAAAAATATCACTGAGGTGCAGTTTGCAGCAGGCAGCAATAAAAATGAAGTGATTGCTTATGCTGATACATCACTCATTATTGAAAATCCAGAGCTGGGATATATAATTCATTTCACCATTGTTGATTTTTATTATAACCGCAGTACTGGGCTTTCTTATTTCTCCGGCTATACACGTTTTGAAGATATGAATAAGGAAGGTGAGCAAAAACGCAAATGGAAGCGCCGGAGAAACAATACATACGAAGGCAGTACGCAGCATTTTTTTCACAGTCTTTTAAAACGAAAACTGAGTGAAGAAGGTTTTACTGTTCAGCAGGTGATGGAAAAGAAAATTTCAGCAAAAGACAGCCTTCCAAAAAGCAATTCTATTGTAATCAGGAGTGGTCCATCAAAAATAAATATCGCCAGAACAGTTACAGAAGACAGTCTGCTTTGTCTTTATTCTGATTCAGGATATAAAATTTATGAGTTGAATGCTGCAGACTGGCTGCGTATTATCTATAAAAAAAATACAATTCTGAAGCTGGATATGCAGAAGAAGCAGATATTAACCGGGCAGCCACGATCAGGAACCTTTTCCAGTTTAAAACCAAGTGTACGGCCAATTTTGCTTGACTATAAAGGAAGACTTTTAACTCCACTTGCAGTTTATTATGATGGGATCTGGGCCTATGAACGATTGGCGAATATGTTACCCGAAGATTTCGAACCTGATTAATCTTTTACAAAAAACGCTTTCAGTTCAACAGCATCATCAGGGTTCATTTTTCCGCCAAGGATTAAACGTAACTGCCTGCGGCGCAAAGCACCTTCAAATAATTTGATTTCATCTTCTGTTTCGGGAATCAGCTCGGGAACTTTTCTTGCTTTCCGCTGTTCATCGAGTGCAACAAATGTATAATAGGCTTCGTTGCTTTTATACCTGTTCTGGTGATTGAAGTCTTCGCTCCATACCTGCATATGCACTTCCATAGATGTATTGAATGCTCTTGATACTTTTGCTTCTATGTGAACTATATTTCCCAGCTTAATAGGATTCTCAAACGAAATGTTATCAACGCTGGCAGTTACAACAGGAGAGTTGCAATGCTTGCTGGCTGCAAGAGCAGAAGCAATATCCATCCAGTACATGAGACGGCCACCCATTAAGTTTCCAAACGTATTTGTATCGTTGGGTAGAACCAACTCTGTCATGATTATCTGTGATTCTTTTGCTGTTTTGCTCATAAAAGGCCTCACCCTCGTTCCCTCTCCGGTAGAGAGGGAGGTCGAACTTTAGGTTATTAATAATTCTGCAGTGCTGACATCTTAAATTGATGAATCAAAAATCATCAGTACAAGTGTGCGACGCAACAATAGTTCAAACAGGTAATTTCTGTTGGTGCACAAATTTCTTCCTCCCTTTAGGGCCGGGGTTTATATCACCAGCATCGCATCTCCATAACTGAAGAAACGGTACTTGTCTTTAATTGCTTTTTTGTAGGCTTCCATTGCTAAATCGTAACCGGCAAATGCACAGGTCATGATCAGTAAACTTGTTTTTGGCAAATGGAAATTGGTTACTAATGAATCAGCGATATTAAAATTGTAAGGAGGATGAATAAAAATATTGGTCCAGCCTTCGCTTGGTTTTAATAACTGCTGTGCAGTGAAAGATGTTTCCAAAGCACGCATAGTAGTTGTACCGATAGAACAGATCCGGTTCTTACCTTCTTTTGCTTTGTTTACAATCTTACAGGCAAACTCATCAATCTTATAATATTCAGCATCCATTTTATGCTTGCTGAGATCTTCCACTTCAATCGGGCGGAAAGTTCCCAATCCTGTATGCAGGGTTACTTCTGCAAAACGCACACCCTGAATTTCCAGACGTTTGATCAGCTCCTGGCTGAAGTGCATACCTGCAGTTGGTGCTGCAACAGCGCCTTCATGTTTGGCAAACACAGTCTGGTAACGTTCACGGTCTTCATCATCCGGTTTGCGCTTGATGTATTTAGGAAGTGGTGTTTCGCCCATATTGTATAAAACAGTGCGGAACTCTTCATCTGTTCCTTCAAACAGGAAACGGATGGTACGGCCACGTGATGTAGTGTTGTCGATTACTTCAGCAACCAGGTCTTCAGTTTCTCCAAAATATAATTTATTACCTACACGGATCTTTCTTGCTGGATCAACAATCACATCCCATAAACGGTTCTGCTTGTTGAGTTCACGGAGAAGAAACACTTCAATCTTGGCACCTGTTTTTTCCTTACGTCCATACATCCGGGCAGGAAATACCTTTGTGTTATTTACAACAAATGCATCCTTATCGTCGAAGTACTCCATGATATCACGAAACGTACGGTTTTCGATTTGGCCTGTTTTACGGTGAACAACCATTAAACGGCTGTCTTCACGTTTTTTTGTTGGATTCTGAGCAATGAGGTTAAGAGGAAGATCAAAAGTAAACTGGGATAATTTCATACTGCGTAAAAAAAGATTTTGGTAACAGATACAAACGCAGCGTAGGGGTGAATACTAAGAAAACCCTTCCAAACCCCGTCTTACAGCACCGGGCTTGAACCTGTTACTTTTTAATGCGGGCAAAGGTAGGGAATTAAGGCCAGATTCGGGGAAACTTATCCACGCTTAACCCACCGGGCTGGTAATACCGGGGATTGCAGTCAGTAATTGCCTGGTGTAACCTGATTGCGGACGGTAATAAATATCATCGGCCCGGCCCATTTCTTCGATGCGGCCTTTGTTCATAACGATGATCCGGTCGCAGATATAACGCACCACCGAAAGATCATGTGAAATGAAAATTGAGGTGAAACCAAATTCTTTTTTGAGATCGTTGAGCAGGTTCAGCACCTGAGCCTGTACACTTACGTCGAGGGCAGAAACAGATTCATCCCAAACAATAAAGGAAGGTTGAAGTGCTAATGCTCTTGCAATAACAATGCGTTGCCGCTGACCGCCACTGAATTCATGGGGATAGCGGTTGAACTGGGCAGCAGTGAGATTTACTTTCTCTAATAACTCAATTACTTTTTCCTTTGCCTGCTTTCTGTTATACTGTAAACCGTGAACGAGCATTGGTTCTGCAATGGCATCGCCAATACTCATTCGTGGATTGAGAGAGGAGTAGGGGTCCTGGAAAACTATCTGCAGATCTTTGCGCTGCTGTTTGAATGCAGCCATTGATTTGCTGAGAATATTTTCACCGTTTAATAAAATGCTTCCCGAAGTTGCATCAACCAAACGAAGTAGGGCTCTTCCCAAAGTTGTTTTGCCGCAACCGCTTTCGCCAACCAGTCCCAATGTTTCGCCATTATACACTTCAAAGCTTACATCATTCACTGCTTTGATATAGGTAGATGATTTGCCAAAGAGTTTTTTTTGTTCCGGAAACCAGACATTCAGATTTTGAATACTTAATAAAGCTTGGCTGTTGGCAGTTGGCAGTTGACCGGAGTGCAGTTGTTCTTCTTTGGCCAACGGCCAACGGTCATCTGACAACTCCTTTACCTCCAGAAAATCACTAACCACCGGTAATCGTTTTCCTTTTGGGTGTAATGCAGGCCGGCAGGCGAGTAAAGCTTTTGTATAGGGATGTTTGGGTTGATGAAATATTTCAGCTACCGTTCCCTGTTCTACAATTTCACCTTTGTACATCACCACAATTTTATCAGCAATATCATGTACCACACCAAGATCATGCGTAATAAACAATACACCCATACCTGTCTCCTGCTGCAGTTCTTTGATAAGCTGAAGAATGGTTTTTTGTACTGTTACATCCAGAGCCGTTGTTGGTTCATCCGCAATTAATAAAGATGGATTGCAACTCATAGCCATAGCAATCATCACCCGTTGTTTCTGTCCGCCGCTGAGCTGGTGCGGATAACGGTGCAGCATAGCTTCCGGGTTGGGCAGTTTTACTTTTTCAAACAGTTGCAGGGTTCTTTTGGCGGCTTCTTCTCTGTTTACTTTTTGATGGAGCTGTATTGCTTCCATTACCTGTGATCCGCAGGTGAAGACAGGATTGAGCGAAGACATCGGCTCCTGGAAGATCATCGCTATTTCATTTCCCCGGATGGCTTGCAATTCAGTTGCCGATGCTTTCAGCATATTGATCGTTGATCCATCTTTTTTGGTAAAAATGATTTCACCATTTCGATAAACAGCTGGTGGCTGGGGAATCAGCTGTAAAGCAGAAAGTGAAGTAACGGATTTGCCTGAGCCTGATTCACCAACAACAGCAACTGTTTCAGCTTTATCAATGCTGAATGAAATGCCATGAATAGCTTTTACAAAGCCTTCTTCTGTTGTGAATTCAACTTCAAGATTTCTGATATCAAGTAAGGCTGACATTCTTATTCAAACTTCAGGTGTTTCACTGTATGACCATTATTGATCAGCTGCTTGAGTGAATCAATGCCGATATTAATATGCCGTTCAACAAAATTGGTAGTTACTTTTTTATCGCTTTCTTCCGTTTTTACACCTTCCGGTGTCATGGGGCTATCACTCACCAATAGCAAAGCACCGGTAGGAATATGATTGAAAAAACCAACTGTGAAAATGGTAGCTGTTTCCATATCAATCGCCATCACACGGATTTTTTCTAAGTAGGTTTTAAACTCTTCATCATGTTCCCACACTCTTCTGTTGGTGGTGTAAACTGTTCCTGTCCAGTAATCACTGTCATGATCACGGATGGTAGTGGAAACCGCTTTTTGCAAAGCAAATGAAGGGAGAGCAGGAACTTCAGGAGGAAAATAATCACGGCTTGTTCCTTCTCCACGAACGGCCGCAATAGGAAGAATCAAATCACCAATTTTGTTTTTTGATTTTAAACCACCGCATTTTCCCAGGAACAAAACGGCTTTTGGTTCAATGGCCGACAAAAGATCCATCACTGTTGCAGCGGTTGCACTACCCATACCGAAATTGATGATGGTAATACCTTCAGCGGTTGCACATTGCATGGGTTTATCGGCACCTGTTACTTCTACATTGTTCCATTCTGCAAATAAATTAACATAGTTACTGAAGTTGGTGAGCAGGATATACTCGCCAAATTCATGTAATTGTTTACCGGTGTAACGGGGCAGCCAGTTCTTTACGATTTCTTCTTTTGTCTTCATCTTTGTGTAATTAAATTCTGCTAAATTAATCATTTACTTTTGAGCAATGATAAAAGTTGTGTTCCCCCCGTCTTCTTTCCAGATCAAAGAGAAGGATTCAAAGGAAGTAATCTTTGATGAGATCAGGAAAAGCTGGATCATTCTTACTCCTGAAGAATGGGTGCGGCAGAATTTTATTCATTACCTGGTTCAAACAATGAACTACCCTTCAGCATTAATTGGTATTGAGAAAGAAATTTCATTGGGTGAATTGAAGAAACGGTTTGATGTGTTGGTGTATGACAGCAACCACCAGCCATGGATGATGATTGAATGCAAGGCAATGGATGTGGAGCTGAACGAAAAAGTACTGGAGCAGATTATCCGTTATCATGTTTCTGTTCCGGTTCTCTACATTGTTATTACCAATGGAAGTTATACGTATGCCTGGGAGAAAAAGGAAGGCCGCTTTATTGGTTTGAATGAGTTGCCGGTGTTTTCGGGTAAGTAATCTTTCAGGTTTTGTTTCAGAAGATGAATTTTATCAGATTGCTCTTTCGAAAAGTTCATATTCTTTTACAATATGAGCGCCAAGTGCCTTCATCATTTTATTCATCGCAATATTGTTTTCCATAACATAGCATGCTTCTCCGTAATTCAGATGATTTCTTTTGGCATAATCAGCTACATCAGCATATAAGCACCAGTCAATACCCAATCCCCGGCATTCAGGAAGTATGCCCATGATCATGATTCGAATACGGCTCACAAATTTCCGTCCACGCAATAAATGCCACCAGCCGAAAGGTAACAATTTGCCATTAGGAATTTTTTTAAACACCTGGTTATAATCAGGCACCGTAACCATAAAGCCAACCAGTTTTCCTTCTTTTTCTGCAAACAGTACGCTTTCTTTATCTATCAGTTTGCGCAAATCATTGGCCATATGTTTAAATGCCATTTCATCAAGCGGCATAAACCCCCAATTGGTTTTGTTTACTTCATTATATACTTTTTGCAGAGCAATCATTTCATGATTGAAATTTTCCATATCAAGATAACGTAAAGTGATTCCCTTTTTTTGCAACCGGTCTTTTAATGCAGCTGATTGTTGAAATATATTTTCCGGTAACGTAAGAAGTTCTGTTTTATAAGAGAACAGTGTCAATATTTTTTTGCAGCCATTCTGTTCCAGCAGGTTTTTATAATACGGGAAATTGTAAGGCATCAGAAAACAGGGAGGATCATCAAACCCTTTTGTTAAAATACCAACTGAATCATTGGTGGTTAAATTTTCAGGCCCTGCCATTTTTGTAAGGCCTTTTGCCCGAAGCCAGGATGCTGCTTTTTCAAGTAACTGATCTGCAACATGCGGATCATTGATACAATCAAAATAGCCAAAGAAACCGCTACCATCGTTATAAATATCCAGATGAACTTTGTTGAAGATGGCTGCTATTCGTCCCGAAATTTCATTTTCTTCATTAACCGCAAGAAAGTAACACGCATCTCCATGTTGAAAGAAGGGGTTGCTTTTTTTGCCAAGCATATCTTCCTGCAGCAGATTCAGAGAGGGAACGTAATTCCTGTCATCCTTATACAGTTTATGTGGAAACCTGATAAATTGTTTCAGCCGCTTTTTTGAATCCACTTCAACAATACTGATCATTGTACCTGCCAATTGAACTGTTATAAAATATTTGGCGCATCGCCTCTCTGAATAAATTTCCTGTATTTCATGTTCACATAAAACGCAAACAAATAGGGGAGTGGCCGGTTCCAGAAATTCTTATGAAGCAGTGTACGCCTGATGACATTGGGAAAGCTGTACACTTTTTTATATAACCACCAATACATCTCCGTTAATTTTTCTGGTGAAATTTTTGCAGGTGTATGTACTGCATCTGTGGCAGTATATCTTGCATAATCTTCATGCAGTAATCTGCCTTCTGCTTTGTATTGTGCATAGAGATCTGAACCGGGCATGGGGGTCATAACATAAAATTTCGGGATCGGTATCTTGTTCTTTACAACAAAGTCGGCAGTGGCACGGATACTTTCTTCTGTATCTCCATCTGTGCCAACAATCATTTCTGTTGCAGGAAGAATACCTGCGTGTAAAACCCTTCGCAGCATTTCATCATGCTCATTTACTTTCACCCATTTTTTGTTGAGTATATCCAGTCCATCCTGTGAAATACTTTCAATACCAATGCTGAGAATTCTGCAACCTGATTCTGCTGCCAGTTTCAGCAACTTCGGATTTTTTGCAAGCAAAATGGAAGCCTGTGTTGCCCAAATCATGTTCAATGGTTTTACTTCATTGCATAAGGCTTCAAAAAATTTCGGGTTGCCAACGAGGTTATCATCAATTAAAAAAAATGCTTTGTAGTGTAATGCTTTAACCTGTTTAATATCTCTTACTACATCTTCAAGCGGACGTGTAAGATATTTTTGCCGGTATAAACAATAGATGGAACAATAACTGCATGCATGAGGACAACCACGGCCTGCCTGAACAGGAAGCATATAACCGATTTTTTTTCCGGTAATTAATTCATATTTGGGAAGCGGAATATGTCCGATGTGATTAATGGGATAGTGATATCTTTTTTTCAATGTGCCATTTTCATAATCTTTCAGCAGTAGCGGGTATGCAATTTCAGCATCGCCAATCACCACACTGTCGCAAACCTCACTTACAAAATCGGGAATCATCGAAGGCATATATCCGCCCATGATAACAGTTTTCCCCCTTCGTTTAAATTCACGGGCAATTTCTTTTGCACGAATAACAGCCTGGCCCATTGCACCAATACCAATCAAATCTGCATCAGTATCAAAGGGAACATCCTCAATTACTTCAAGACAAACTTCCACCTGCCAGTGGGCAGGAGTTATTGCAGCAAGATGAGGAAAGGCAAGACCGGGTAAATACAAACGGTTTTGTTTGATCAGTCCCCTGCCGTCTTCACTGTACTGTGTGGGTTGTATAAACAGGATCTTCGGCATACGTGTTTTTAGTGTTTTTTATACGTTCCCTGTATTGCTTATGTACACGGTAAATACCTTCAGCCAGTTTCCATTGCATATACAACGGATAATGAATAAGATGAGAAAATAAATTCTTTGGATGAAACATGATTTGCTCATACAAATTCATAAGGTTGGTATAGTAACGGCTTATACTCATCTTCAATGGTCTGATGGTAACATGCGCAAGATCCCATTTTGGATAATCTTCCCTGCTGATGACAAGGTCTTTTTCTGCTACATCTATACCTGTTCCCTTTAATGGGGTTAAAGGCTGAAGATTGACGAATTTAATTCCCATCTCCAATAACTTTTTACCGACTTCTTTGAAATCGGCATCGCTCCATTCCGGTGAAGTGATAACAGCTGCATAACAATCTACTCCGCTTTCTTTCAATACCTGCAAGGCTCTTTCATTGATGCCGGCAGTTGTTCTTTTTTCAAACGATGCCAGCTCTTTATCGCTGAACGATTCAATGCCAACGATAACCGTTCTTAATCCAATTTTTTGAAGCTGTTTCATCAGCAGGGGATGTTCTGCAATAAAATCTGCCCTGCCGTAAACCAAATATTTTTTTTGAATTTTTTCCTGTTTTACCCTTCGGATAAATTCCCGTAAGCGTTTAGATGATAAGAGAAAATCATCATCAACGATATACACTTCTTTTTCCCTGATCTGTTTCAGTTCTGTAATCACATCTTCCATTGGCCTTGCGAAGTAATGATCGTCTGTGATCTTTCTGCAGAAACAAAAATTACAGGTATACGGGCAACCAAAGGAAGTTTTCATCAGTGCCACTTTCTGATGAAACACATAGAAATATTTGCTGCGGTATTTTTGAGTAAGTTCTCTGCGTGGAAATGGAAAGTAAAAATCATAAGGAGGGAGTTTACTCAGCTGCACTGCTTCACCTGTCCTTAAAATTCCCGGCGGTAATGGAGTTTTATTTTTTAAATGAGCCAGTAATGCGGGGAACGACCTGGTCGCATTTCTCACTACTCTGAAATCAATGGATGGATCATCTGCATCTTCCGGAAATTTTTCAATATGTACACCGCCGGCAACAGTTTGTACCGCAGGCTGTAAAGATTTTACAAGCCGGCAGTATTCTTTAATCACCTGCATGTGTGTAATATAACCAGTGATGCAAAACAGATCGGGTTTAAAGTTGCTGATGATTTTTTCAATGGGTTGTTTTTCAAGAATCATATCTGCAATCATACATTCATCATCCGCAGCTGTTAATGCAGCCATTACTTCCAGCTCAAGTGGTTCTACCAGCATGATATGCTGCAGCCCGATAGTATCAGGTGAAGGTTGCGGCCTGACAAACAATATTTTCATACAAGCTCTGTTTTGCGATGGATGAATACTTCAGCAGGTTTTAATGGGTGCAGAATTTCTTGTGGAGATTTATATGTGATGAGGGGTTTACATAATTTCAGGATGGCCCTGATCAGGAAGTTACGATGATAAAGAAACATTCTTTTTTCAGCCATCTGTCCACCGGTTTTCATTTTTGCTGTTTCAGCAGTTTGCCCAAAATCGATTTGTGAAAATCCATCTTCAATACCTTCTTTTAAAATGCCAAAGAGATTGTTGAAATAAGAGTGATAGTTGTTAAGCAGTTGATAATCGTGTCCGCCAAAAAAGAAAAACAGCTGATCTTCATCCCTGCAGTTGATATGCCAGCAGAGTAATTGTGTTTGATGGTAATAGGATGTGAGATAAAAGTTATCGGGCAGATGTTTAAAAAAATCAAAACTCAGCGTTTCCAGCTTGTTCTTTGTCTGCTGCATAATTTGGAGATATAGGCTGTAATGCTTTTCTGAAAATGCACTGCATTCTGTTCTTACTTCACCAACTTCATTGAAAGCCTGTAGTATGTGATTCGCCCTTCTGCGGTAGGGAGACCGGAGTGAAGACAGGTATTCATTCCATGAATCATAGTTCTGCTGCATGATTACTGTTGGCATCATTTTCATTTCAACAGCAGGCTGCACATGAAGATGTGTTGGCAGGTTGAGCCCAAGAATTAAACCTTTTTCATGCGATAAAATATATTGTATGAGTTTTTCTGTATCAGTTTTTATTCTTCCAAAAATTCCCGGTGCCGAAACAGAAGCAGGAAGCCCGATAACCTGCATGTATACTTTGCTGGGAATATGACTGAATGTAAACAGGTGAATGGGTAAAGTATACACACATGCACCGGCAAGCAATTCATTTTTTTGCCACATTAAGTAATACCGCTGGTTACAGGGATTGAACAGATCGGCATACTGCAGAAAAGCGCTGCGTTGAAAGTAAAGCGGTGCTTCATTATCCCATTCTGATGGAAGAAGTATAGCATTATCGATCCGTTCAATTTCGCAGTGATACATACAATGGGATTGAACTTCTTTCAAGATAGGACAGAAAACCACTGAACCTGATGATTGCCGTCAGTAACAGCTATGACAGCCATTACAGCGGAGATCTAAGCCTTTGTAAACAGCCATAAACTGAAGCTGTTTTTATTTCTCCATCAAATCCCTGATAGCAACTGAAGCCACAACAGCTCCAAAAACAGCCGGCATATACGAGATGGTTCCGTAAGCAGACTTTTTGTAATTCTTTCCATCGGTAAGCATTAAGCTTTCTTTAATTGGTTCTTCCGGCGAGAACACAACTTTGACTCCTTTTCTGATTTGATGCTGTTTCAGCATTTTCCTGATCTGCTGGGCAAAAGGACAGTTATATGTTTTTGAAATATCCACTACCTGCAATTTTGTAGGGTCAAGTTTTGCACCTGCACCCATACTGCTCACCAATGGCAATCCACTTTCAAAAGCCAGTTTAATAAAGGTAATTTTTGGTGTAATGCTGTCAATAGCGTCAATGATATAATCCGGCTTGGTCTGCAGCAGTTGTACAACCATTTCAGGATTGATGAATTCTTTGATCACTGTTAATTTCAGTTCAGGATTGATTGCCTGCAAACGTTCAGCCATAATTAATGCCTTTGACTGACCATGATTGGTTGCAAGAGCAGGTAACTGCCTGTTTCGGTTTGTGGGGTCAACTACATCGCCATCAATGATTGTCATTTTTCCAACCCCGCTGCGTGCAATAAACTCGGCTGCATATGATCCAACTCCACCAAGTCCAACCACCATTACATGCGATTTTGTGAGATGACGGAGTTTGTCTTCGCCAATTAATAAACTTGTTCTTGAAAGCCAGGAAATATCCATCATAATTGTATTGCCGCAACGCCAAAAACAGCAGCTGCATTTTTTTGGAGCTGCAAACTAAGTGAATCTCCGGTAATCTGTAAAGCATCTGCTGCCAGACTGTAAATTTTTTCAATACCTGTTTCAGAATCGTCCGTTTCTAAAAAGATATTTTCGAGAGGAAGTTCGGCGATTACTTCACGTAAACGCTGATTCTGCAAATCTTTTCCAAATGAAACATAATATCCCTTACTGATGATTTTCAGTGCAAGCTCTTTGTTTTTATTATAACCGTGGAAAATCACCGGTACTTTGCTATGATATTTTGATAACAGTTGAAGAACATCTTCATGTGCCTTTACGCAATGGATGATCAAAGGTTTTTGCAGTTCATTTGCCCATTGTACCTGTTTAAGAAAGATGTCTTTTTGCAGAAGAAAATCGGTATTGCATACCCTGTCCAGTCCGCATTCACCAATCGCCAGAACATTTGGATGAACACTCCATTTTTTCAGCTCTTCAAAATCAGAAATAACTGTTTTCTCATTCAAATACCAAGGGTGCAAACCAATGGAGTAGTTCCCGGGTACCGAAACCTGCTCAAAATACCGGTAAAGATTTTGAACTGCCCATTCATGCGGGCCTGCAGGTAAATGACTGTGAATGTTGATGAACAATATTGACTGTTTAGAAAATGAAGATAGCAAGCTCACGATAAAAGCAAAGAATTCTGTAAAAGAAACAGGTAAACCGCTGAACAAAATGCTTAGCGATTTACCTGTAATACAATGTTGAACAAATACAATTAATCGTTTTCTTCAAAATGCAGATGCTGGTGATGGGCGCCTGCTGCAATATGTAAGGCAAAACCAACGATGGCTGTATCTTTCAGTAAATTGATCCATGCCCATTGTCTCATTTCCGGCGCACCTGCATTCAGCGCATTGGGCAGGTGAATGGTTAAAATAAAAATGATGAGTAAAGCTGCCAGCAGGTAACTGGTGAATTTTACATACCGGTTGGTCATAAACGAAATACCTACAAGAATAAAAGCTCCTCCAACCACATAGGCCCAACGGATACCTCCTAAAAGAAAGTCGGGTACATACACCAGAAGGTCGTATGGATATTTGAAGTGGAAAATACCGAAAATTATAAGCACAACAGACAGCAGGTAGATTGCTATTCTTGAGACAATGTGGGAATGTTTCATATTGATATAATTTAAGGATAAGATATACCTGTTAAGTTACTCAAAAAATGATCTTTGTCATAGGTTCAATTTTGCACAGATGGTGCAGAAGCTATATAGAAACGAACAGCCTTATTCTGTACTTTTTGATATGGCTGCTTTCAGCAAACCCTTCAGTTCAGGTTTCGGTTGGTAAAATGAGTCAACAAAAATGAGGTTACTTATGAACCGGGTTACGGGAAAGATTGAGCAGCAGGTTCAAAAAGTGAAGATTTTCAAAGTATTGCCAGCGCTCAGCTGAATATTGAAAAGCCCCGCATTGCTGCAGGGCTTTTATGGGCTTCAATTTTTTTGTTCTGTTTCTTTGTCCGTTTTACTTGGGTACAGAAGCCATTCTTGTTTTTCATAGAACCGGTTTAACGGTCATTGGATTTTACTTGGTTTTTCAGGTATTGGTCAAAGGCCTTTCAGGTGTTGGGTCTTCGGTTTTTTTAAGTATTGGATTTGTTTCCTGAAAGTAGAGCTGTTTCGTAATGCTGCAATACATTCTGTACAGTTTGTTGTAAAAACCAGTAACTACAGCAGTTTTCGGTAAGGGGTATTGCTTACTGACTTATTTAGTTTGCACTAAAACAGGGTTGAACGGAAGTAAAAAGTTGCTTTTTATCCCACAGCCCAGGTTTGGCGAATAGGCTGATATCTCTGAAACTTAACATAGCTGGCGGTAAAAATGAGCTAACTTTCATGTAAACGATCAAAAATGAACTGGCCAATTATCATTCTTGTTGGAATTGCTGTAATTGCATTAATTGTGTACCTGATAATGCGAAACCAGAAGGATGAAAAGCAATTTGAACAGCAGATTAAGAACGATTACCCCAAAGTGAAAGATGAGGAGGGCGATGCAGAAATTGATGAAGTATTAAAATAAAAGATTCGGAAAGAATTCATTAAAAAGCCCCGCAGTGATGCAGGGCTTTACTATGGCTTCAAATTGTTTAAATTTCTGTTGTCCGTTCTCCTTGGGTACAGAAGCCATTCGTTGTTTCATAGAGCCGTGATTTAAACGGGCTTTTGGATTTTTTGGTTTTCAGGGATTGGATTTGGATAACTTCAATTTCTGGAGTAAAGGTATATCTGCATCTGCGGGCTTGCAACAATTGTAAGCGGTATGTTTCAAAAAGCAGTATCAATACTATATCGGGTTAAGTGCAATTCCTTAGTGATGCCTGATTGAAATGCGGAAGCTGTATCAGTTTTCTTTTATGTATTCACAATGTTCTTTTGTAAGCAGGGGATGTTTCCCTCCCAGTTTGTTATCTGTTAGTGTTAAACGGAAATCAATAAAATAAACATCGGTGATCCATGGTTCAAGGGCAAATGTAAAATGATTGAAGTTTTTTGTGTTGAGACTGAATACAGATTCCCGTTCAGGCACAAATTCAAACAGCACATGAATTGAATCGGTTGTAACAGGAAGTTTGATAAGACCGTTTGAATTTGCACGAACAGGGTATTCTTCATTTTTCAGTTTGCCGCTATAGGCATATATATAATTATTCAGCACCGGGTTTTTTAAATCAAACTGGAGAAAGATAAATGCACCGGCTGTTTTGCTGCTGTCGGTTAATTTAAAATCTTTGCCGGGATGTGGATTGCTGTTGAGAATGATTTGGTTTCCCTGTTGTTTCCATGTGCCTTTTCCAAAACGGTCAAGTGCACCATACGAAAAGAAAAACTCAAAAGTTGAATCGGCTTTCAGCTCAAAACCGGAAGCCATTTCTCTTACTCCCTGTAACATATAAGCACCCACAGGATTTTTTTGTTGGGCTTTGGTCATTGTTGACATAAGAGGAATCAGTAAACAAAACAAAAAATATTTCTTCATGCAGTTTTGTTATTTTTTTTGACTTATAATTCCACTGAAACTGATCGGGCTTCTGTTGGTAAGTAAAACGTTTAACTGTGCAGAGCCATTATCATATAAGATAAATGAAAGGGATTGAATTTCGCTGTTATCTTTTGGTTTGATCATAATATCCCAGCCTGCTTTTCTATTTTGTTTTTTTGTAAAACTGAAGGATGTTGTTTGAAAATCGAGCGGGCCTTTGCTGTTCATAGCAGCAGAATAGGAGCGGCCAAAATAAGGAAGATAAACCACCACTGTATCACTGCTGCAATGCACTTCGTAAATGCCATTTGCACTTCTTGAACGGCCAGATTGCGGCATAACATTATGGACGGTGAATATCCATCGATCTGTACTGATAGCCTTTACAATTTCTTCTGTTGATGCGGTTTTTGATGCGTGTTTCTCTGTTGTGCAGCCGGTAGAAAAAAAGAATAAATAAATTCCAGCTGTATAGAAAAGCAAAAATACCGGGCTGATTTTTTGTTTCATTGAAATATGTTTACTGTTTAACGTATGAAAGCAAAAACGTTTCCAAAGTACATATCAGCAATAAACAGGCAGCAGGCTTTAACAGAACAATAATTATTTATAATGGAATATTTCCATGTTTCTTTCTTGAACGCTTGGCTACTTTATTTTCCAGTATGGCAAAGGACTTGATCAGTTTCTTTCTTGTTTCTCTTGGCTCAATCACTTCATCAATAAAACCACGCTCTGCAGCAAGATAAGGAGTGGCGAATTTTTCTGCATACTCTGCTTCTTTTTCCAGTAATTTCTGGGCAGGGTCGGCTGCTTCTGCAATTTCTTTTTTGAAAATAATTTCACTGGCACCCTTAGCACCCATTACTGCAATTTCTGCAGTAGGCCATGCAAAGTTCATGTCAGCACCGATATGTTTTGAATTCATAACATCATAAGCACCTCCATATGCTTTTCGTGTAATCACCGTTACACGTGGCACTGTTGCTTCACTTAAAGCATACAGGAGTTTAGCGCCATTGGTTATGATGCCGTTCCATTCCTGGTCTGTGCCGGGTAAGAAGCCGGGTACATCAACCAATACCAGTAAAGGGATATTAAAGCAATCACAGAAACGTGTAAACCTTGCGCCTTTTTTTGAACTCTCAATATCCAGCACACCGGCAAGACTCATCGGCTGATTGGCAACAATGCCAATGCTCCTTCCAGCCAGTCTTGCAAAACCAACAACTATATTTTCAGCGTAATCTTTATGTATTTCAAAGAATGTTTCTTCATCGCAAATTCCAGTAATCACATCACGTATGTCATAAGGCAGATTGGTGCTGGGGGGAAGAATGGTTTCTAATACTTCTCTTGTTTCATCAGTAAATGTGTAAGGATCTTTTGGTGTGATGTCTTCACAGTTTTGTGGCATATAACTCAACAGCTTTTTAATCTGTGCAATGCATTCCATGTCATTGGCAGAAGTTAAGTGAGTAACACCACTTTTGGTTGAATGCGTAGATGCTCCGCCGAGTTCTTCAGAACTAACTTCTTCATTGGTGACTGTTTTAACAACGTTGGGTCCTGTAACAAACATATAACTCGTGCCTTCCACCATCAATGTGAAATCTGTGATTGCAGGAGAGTACACTGCACCACCTGCACATGGCCCCATAATAGCAGATATCTGCGGTATAACACCACTCGACCAAACATTACGGTAAAAAATATCAGCATAACCACCCAACGAACGTACCCCTTCCTGTATCCTTGCACCACCTGAATCATTCAAACCAATCATGGGTGCACCTGTTTTCATGGCAAGACTCATGATCTTACAAATTTTTTCTGCATGTGTTTCAGATAATGAACCTCCAAATACTGTAAAATCCTGCGCAAATACATACACTAAACGGCCATGTACCGTACCATAACCTGTTATCACACCATCTCCGTAAATTTGCTGTTCTTCCATGCCAAAGTCTATGGTGCGGTGCAATACCAATGCACCGATCTCTTCAAATGATCCGGGATCCATCAGCAGGTTGATGCGTTCTCTTGCAGTGAGTTTTCCTTTCTGATGCTGTTTATTATTCCTGTCTTCACCACCACCTAACTTTCCTTCCTCCAGTTTCTCCCTGAGTATATCAACTTTTGATTTCATGCGTTTGTATTTAAAAAGCTATTAGCTGCGAGACTTTAGCTGTTAGCGGTTAATGTTTTTAACTTTTTTATTTCTAATTGTTCATTTCTCATTCCTGATTTATCCTAAGCCAATCTCCGTTTCCAGCTAGTTACTTTATGTTGAACAGGCTGTGTAATACTTTGTTTTTCCATCCAGTATTTTAAAGCCGCCAGTGCTGCGATCTCTGCACTGGCTTTATGTTTTTCTTTTATTTTTTCAGGTGTGTAATAGTTTTTTACAAAATGTGTATCAAAATGCCCGGAAAAAAAAGCTTCATGTTCAAATACAAATGTGCCGAAGGAAAGGGTAGTGGCAACACCTTCAATTTTATAATCTTTGATGGCCTGCAGCATTTTCTGAATGGCTTCTGTTCTTGTTTTGCCATGCACCACTAATTTAGCAATCATGGGGTCGTAATAAATAGAAATGTCCATTCCTTCTTCATAACCATCATCCACACGGATTCCTTCACCGGTTGGTTTTTCATATTTGGTTAAAGTGCCAATGGAAGGAAGGAAATTATTCAATGGATCTTCAGCACATACACGCAGCTCAATGGCATGCCCATTTAATACTAAATCCGTTTGAGCAAAGCTCAGCAGTTCACCTCTTGCAATTTTAATCTGTTCTTCCACCAAGTCAAGACCAGTGATCATTTCTGAAACAGCATGCTCCACCTGTAAACGGGTATTCATCTCAAGGAAATAAAAATTCAGTTTTTCATCCATTAAAAATTCAACTGTACCAATGCTGGTATAATTGCAGGCTCTTGCCACCATTACAGCAGCAGCACCAATCTGTTCACGCAATTCTGGTGTGATGATGACAGATGGAGTTTCTTCAATTAGTTTTTGATGACGTCGCTGAACGCTGCATTCACGTTCAAAGCCATGAATAATATTTCCATGCTGATCAGCTACCACCTGCACTTCAATATGACGTGGTGAGCTGACATATTTTTCAATGAACACTGAGCCATCACCAAAAGAAGCCATGGCTTCACTAACGGCCCGCTGCAACTGTTCTTCAAAGTCGGCCTCTTTTTCAACGATGCGCATTCCTTTACCTCCACCACCTGCAGATGCTTTGATGAGAATGGGGTAACCAACCTGTTTGGCTGTTTCTTTTGCCAGTGAAATGTCATCAATGGCTTTATCAATTCCCGGTACCATGGGAATATTATATTTCTTCACACATTCTTTTGCTGCAAGCTTAGATCCCATAGTCCGCATGGCCGCAGGACTTGGGCCGATGAATATAATTCCGGCGTCTTGCACCTTTTGTGCAAAATCTGCATTCTCACTCAGGAAACCATAGCCGGGATGAATCCCATCAACACCCAGTTCCTTTGCAAAAGCAATGATCTTATCTGCATTCAAATAAGATTCATTTGATGGTGCGGCACCAAGGCAAACTGCTTCATCTGCAAATAACACATGTGGTGAACGCCGGTCAACATCACTGTAAACAGCAACAGACTGAATCCCCATTTTTCGTATCGTCCGCATAATGCGTAAAGCAATTTCTCCACGATTGGCAACTAATATTTTTTTCATAAATAAGTTTCAAAAAATGATTAATCAAGTTCCACCAGCAATTGTCCTTTATCAACAGCCTGTCCTGCTGTTACTGCAATGCGTTTGATTGTTGCATTGGCATGAATGACAATACTGTTTTCCATTTTCATGGCAACAAGAATTAAAATCCTGTCACCTTCTTTTACTTCCTGTCCTTCGGTTACTGCAATTTCAAGTACCAATCCAGGCATGGGTGCTTTGATTTCTTTGATCTGTTTGTTGGCAACAGTACTGAAACCCATCTTATCCAGCATCTGGTCCAGCTCATCTTTAATTTCAATGGCAAAATTTTCGCCACCCACTGCAATGGTCAGTTTCCTGGCATCACTGTCAGCTTCTATCAGCCTGGCATTCACTGAGCGGTGATCTTTAATGAGATTAAATTCAGACGGAGATTTTTTTACGAGGTCAACAGCATCGATCTGTTCTTTGGTAAAAGCAAATTCAAATTCGTTCACTTTTACTTTGTACACTGGCAGGCCGTTCGGCATATGTAATGAGTTTGTTGTAAGTTAATTCATTCATGAGAAAAAAACAGCAATGCTGTTTAGCTGAAATCCATGGAATGTTTGGCTAAGATTGCTGTTTAAATTCAATTTTATCCTGATTACACTCATTCCATTTTAGAATTCAGGTCAGGCAATGGACTTGTTCCATTTTTTATACTGCCATGTATTCCTGTTGCAGTATATTGAACTTTTATTCAGGTTATGATGGAGATATTATCTGCTTATTCAACACTCAATTGGGCCCTTATCCTGCTGGCTGCATTTATTATCGGTCTTTCGAAAGCTGGGTTAAAAGGCATGGATATGCTCAATGTCACCATTATGGCCATTGTATTTGGCGGTAAGGCTTCCACCGGAATTGTGCTGCCCTTATTATGTGTTGCAGATATTGGTGCCGTATTTTTTTACAACCGTCATGCGCAATGGAAACATTTCTGGAAACTGATACCATGGATGGCCATTGGTATTTTGATTGGTGTTTTTGTGGGAAGGGATTTGAATGAAGCAGTGTTCAGGAAAGTAATGGCGCTGATCATTCTCATTACCGTAGTGATTATTCTGTATATGGAATTTCGTAAAACAGTCAGCATACCAACAAACCCTTTGTTTGTATCCGGTACAGGTTTGGTGGCGGGCTTTACCACTATGCTTGGCAACCTTGCCGGAGCATTTTCGAATATTTATTTCCTTGCCATGCGTTTGCCAAAGAATGATTTTATTGGTACAGCTGCATGGGTGTTTTTAGTTATTAACCTGTTTAAACTTCCTTTCCAGGTTTTTTACTGGAAGAATATTACTGCATCCAGTTTACAAACAGATCTTGTATTATTGCCTGCTTTGGCAATTGGTTTCTGGATGGGATTGAAAATTGTTCATCGGATTAAAGATGAGAATTACCGGAAAGTGGTGATTGTTTTAACCCTGATTGGTGCAGTGTTTATTTTTTTGAAACAGTAAGCTACCTTGATATTATTCAATTCAATCTTCTTTATTTTGCAGCCATGCTCGACTGGTGGATTTATGTAATCATTTGCTTTGGTGCTTTGTTCGCAGGGTTTATTGATGCTGTTGTTGGTGGTGGCGGCTTAATACAGGTGCCCATGCTGCTGATCCTGTTTCCTGAGCTTACACATGTACAGGTAATTGCCACCAACCGTTTTGCATCAATTGCAGGTACAGCTGTTGCTGCATTTCAGTACATCCGCATGGTGGGGGTTGATGTTTCTGTTGCTGTTGTTACCGGCATTACTGCTGCCATTGCCTCTTTCAGCGGAACCTTTGTGATGGAGCTGATTCGTCCTGAAGTATTTAAACCATTGCTTCTTGTGGTAATTATTGTGCTGGCTGTTTATACATTTATCAAAAAAGATTTTGGCGCAGTGCATGAAGTGAAATACAAAGGGAAAACCTTTCTTTTTGTTTGCGGCGCTATTGGTGCGGTGATTGGTTTTTACAATGGTTTTATCGGGCCCGGTACCGGCAGTTTACTTGTATTTGCATTTGTAAGCGTAGCCGGAATGAATTTCCTGCATGCATCTTCCACTTCTAAAATTATTAATGCTATTGCCGATGCGGCTTCTCTGATTGGTTTTCTCCTCAACGGTGCCGTGCTGTTTAAACTTGCCTTACCCATGATGCTTTGTAATATGCTCGGCGGTTATATTGGCAGCAAAGCAGCAATCTTAAAAGGCAATGTGTTTATCCGCTATGTATTTCTGCTGGTCATCAGTTTGCTCATTCTGCGTTTGGGAAGAGATGTAATTATTGGATTGAAATAATCTTACTGAAGCAAAGAATAAGTCCCCCTTTCCTGACTGACATCATTGTTTTCCACCCGGTTGTATTCGTACATTACTACCGATAAGTTGGTGATCGCTAACAGTTAAAATATGGCTGATGAAAAAGATCATTACACTGTTACAGCTGTTCACTTTCTCATCCGGCATTTTTTTTTGAAACAGGATCAGCAGTTAAAAACTGCAAATTGTTTGATGTGATGACGAGAGAAATCCCCGGTGGCAGAAACAATACCGGGCAGAGAAAAAAGGATTCCCAATTGATGCCGGGGATCCTTTTTATTTCCTTCTTTTCGGCAGGCAGGTTTAGAAATTGGATTAGCCTCAATATATGCCTTCAGACAGTATAAATATTTTAAGAACTCAAACTTCGCTACTTTGCACTGTTGTTCCTGTATGTTCTTTTGCCTTTCAAAGGCATTCCTGCATCCTTCAGCAATTCTTTCTACACCTGAAAAATTTATAGTATGAAAAACATTTTGACGCTGACAGTATTCTTTATTTTTTTGTCAGGCACTTTAGTTGCTCAGCAAACAGATACATTAATTGTACAGGCTGATCTGCAACCCGTCACAACATCAAATCATAAAGAGAGGGTTTACAAAATAAAACCATGGGTTGATATCCCGATTACTGTTGCTGTTGATGTATTCTCATTTTATGGAATGGGAGTGATCTATGGAAGAGACAGGATTCCTGAATCAGTAATCCTGGCATTGAATAAAAATGATGTCAACAGTTTCGACAGGCCAATCACCAATAATTATTCACTGACAGCAAAAAAGACCAGCGACTTGTTTTTTTATGGAAGTATGCCCGTTCCGCTTTTGTTATTGCTTGATAAAAAAATAAGAAAGGATGGGTTACAGGTTGGTTTGCTATTACTGGAAGCAATGGGCACAACCGGCGTGCTGTATACCTCTTCTGCTATGATTGTAAACCGTTACAGGCCTTATGCCTATAACCCTGATGCACCTATGAGTGTAAAAACAAGTGGAGGTTCAAAGAATTCTTTTTTTGCAGGGCATCCTGCTCTGGTGGCAACAGCTACTTTTTTTACAGCGAAAGTATATTGCGATTATCATCCGCACATGAAGAACAAATGGATACTGTATACAATTGCCGGTGGTGCCACAGCAGCAACCGGTATCTTGCGCATGCAGGGTGGGCAGCATTTTAAAACGGATGTGATTACAGGTGTTTCTTTAGGAACATTAGTGGGTATCCTGGTTCCGCATCTGCATAAAAACAAATCGTTCAATTCTTCTAAACTTACGTTGCTGCCCAATATTCAAAACGGCAGCACTGGGTTTACTGCTTTTTATAAATTGGGAAAATGATTTCTATTTATCTTCTGCAATTACATAAAGCTTATATCCTTTCAGCTCGTAATGCGATAAAACAGTTTGAGCTGTTAAGGAAATTTTTAGTTGCGGAATAACTTCTGTACGTTGTATTTCCAAAAACTGCATCGCCTGTCCGCAGGCAATGAATTTGGCACCGGTTTTTTTAATCAGCTCTTCAATGATGGCAATACTGGGATTATCTGTTTTGAATTTTTTCCGGTAAAACTCATTGCTGTAAAAAGCAAACAAAGCACTTCCATGCACAACAATAACAGGTACAATTTTTTTAACCGGGATTCCTGAGGCAACGTGCAGGTTGATGACCCGGCATATTTCTGTTATTCCATGATTAATGTCTTTACTGTCTTTTGCTTTAGTGGGAAGTATCAGTTCAAATAATAATTTATAATTGATGGAAGGATCAGGTATTTCATCTGCATCATCTACCGGCAATACGCCCGACCAGGTGCCGGCTTTTATCAACGGAAAAATCAGCTTTGCTTCCATAGTTGCCCACTTCACCGAATCAGCTTTTGCTTTCTGAATACTGTCGGTTATCATTTTTTGAATACTGTCAGTAACAGGAATCTGAATCGTGTCTTTTACGGCAGTTTGTGCAAAGGAATGTGTAAACAAAAAAAAGCTGATGAGCAATGTGCAGATTGGTTTCATACTTGTTTCTTTCCGGTAAGATACAGTTTAGAAACAGAATTCCAAATCAGGTAAAAAGTTTTTTTATTGCTTATACTCTGTGATGATCTGCACGCCAGTGCTGAATTGCTGCTTTGATAGCAGAGCTGTTCATGCTTTCTGTTACTGCTCTTTCAACCAGTGCAGGAAATTCTGCATCAGAGGCAAAACGAAGTGCAATGATTTGAGAAAGCCGGAGGCGGCTATCCAATGGCTTGCCTGTGAGTATAAAATAACGGAGACCTTCTTCTGCACGGATAGCACGGTCCTGTGCCTTTAAGGGAAAGCTGCGGATATACCAGAACAATAACACCATGATAAATCCAGAGAGGCATATTAAGGAAGCTGAATACAGGTTGTCTTTCTGCTGAAAGGAATGATAGAGATTCACAAATGACCCGATAATAAATGCAGTAATTAACGTGGCTGTAAGGCCATGAAACCCTTTTACCAACCGGGAATGATTACTGTAGTTCTGTTCTTTCATATTGATTTTTTATGCGGCGAAGGTAGCGGATTCATGTTGTGCCTGTTAATCCTGTTTCAGTAAATGCTTCAGCATTGTATTGTTGCAGAACAATAAAAGAAATAAAAAGCCCTGCAATGTTGCAGGGCAATTATGAGGCTTCAAGTTTTTCTGTTTATGGTCCTTTCATCCTTGGGTACAGAAGCCATCTTTTTTTGATTTCATAGAGCCGTGATTTAAACGGGCTTTTGGATTTGTTTGGTTTTCACCGGCATTGGATCCTGAATTTTTCAGGTATTGGATTTGTTCAGTAAATGTAGGTTCAGTTTAACAGATAAGAAACAAACTGCTGTGTTATGTTTCAAAAACCAGTAGTAAAATGAGTTTGACTAAGCATGTTTACTTAGTGATTTATGGAAGAGATGCTAAAAAAATGGAGAAAAGAATCAAGTGATAAAACTACCAGGTAAAATTACTTCGGCAAAAACATATCGTAAACAGATGTTTCATTTACCGGTCAGTACTGATTTTGTTTTCGTTACAATTCACTTTCCTGTAGGTACATTATAGCTGATGAGAATATACCCTTTACGCAATGAATCTGCTTTAGCAGGAGCTGCCTTACTGAGAATGATCTGCAATGCTGTAATGCAATTCATTTGTTTCATTGTGATGGGCCTGATGTTGCCTGTTGAAATGGAAAGGCAGATGTTCAGTTGAAGCACTGTAATATCCTTCACCCGCATTTTTAACCATCACTAAGAAATGATCAATTAAAATGTATAACCCAGTTTCAGCGAAGCTTCGGGGTTTACGAATGGCAGAGTAAATTGTTTATTGTCAACCGGAATTTTTGTGTCACCTGCCACACGGAAGCTGAGGCCTGCCCACGGTGAGAGGTATAGTTTTTTGTATAGAGTAATATTGTATCCCAAACTTCCATTGAGTAAAAAGTTTTGCAGTTTTGCCTGTTCATTTCCTGCATTGGTTTCAATGCGGCTTTTCCAGTACACCAATCCTCCGCTCAGCCACCAGCCCTTCCATCCGGGTTTTAAAAAACGATCGGCTACCAAAGCATAGGCATTGATATGATGATGTGTAAAACCGTCAGCTGTTGTCCAGTCGGGTTTGTTTACAGCTGCTGTTAAGATTCGTATTCTCCATAGGTCTTTTCCCAGCCAGGCAGCAGCAAAATATCCACCTGTAGCATAGGGTAGGGCATCCAGTTCAACACCCAACTGTATTTTTTTTGTTGAATCCTGTTGAGCAGTCGCAGATATCCATGCGGAAAGAAAGAACATCAATATAGAAAAATGTTTCATGCAGTAAAAGTACAACAGACAAACTTTTAAATACAATGGATTCATCAGTGCGTATCATTCCTCCCCGCAATTGGTTTATTTCAATTACATGCAGAAGCTGCAAAATCTTTTAACATCAGTTCCTGCATAGGTCCTACTTTTGACAGTAATTCAGAAGAACAATACATCATATGAATCAATCAAATGATCCGCTGCATGGCAAAACATTAGAGTTTATTGTTACCGAACTCGTTGCCCATTTCGGTTGGGAAGAGCTGGGCGAACGCATCCGCATCAATTGTTTTATCAGTAACCCCAGCATCAAATCGAGCTTAACGTTTTTACGCAAAACTCCGTGGGCAAGAAAGAAAGTGGAGGATCTGTATGTATCAATACTCTGATCAGCAGTAAACAGATACATCATAGCAGCATCAATAACTTATTTAACGGTTCCTGTTTCCACAATTCTTTTCTCTCATAACCATGTGTTGACAGTAAAGCTTCAGTTCAGAAAGGAGAAGTGTGAATTATGTAAGTAATTTCAAAAGTAATGCAACAAATTAACCGGTAAATAGATCCAATTTTATAAAGAACTGTTCCCGGCAGTTAAAGAAGCCGTTTATTTGCACCGATCAAACAAAACGGAGGGTTCTTTGTTTTGTATAAAAAGAGCAGTTTCAACAGCATTATTATGAATCTACATACAACTGAATCAGATAAAAACGCAGCCATCATTTTCAGCCTCGAAGGGATCGCTGCCAAAGCAGTGGATGAATACCTTGTTGATCCTGAGCAATGCTGGCAGCCCACCGATTTTTTGCCCGATATGACAAAGGATGATGCATTGGAACAGGTAGCACAACTGCGGAAACGCACGGATGCTATTCCTCCTGAAGTGATTACATCACTGGTTGGGAATATGATTACCGAAGAAGCGTTACCCAACTATCAATCTTTTTTTAATTTATTAAAAGGCGTGAATCCTGATGGAAATATGGCCAGTGAAAACGGATGGGTGAGCTGGTCACGGAAATGGACAGCCGAAGAAAACCGCCATGGAGATCTGCTGAATAAATATCTGTACCTATCAGGCCGTGCAGATATGAAACAGGTGGAAATTACCATACACAACTTAATCAGCAATGGCTTTGATGCAAAATCAGAACAGGATCCATACCAGGCATTGATCTATACTTCCTTTCAGGAAAGAGCGACTAAAATTGCACATGTTAATACAGGAAAGCTGGCCGATAAAGCAGGGGATGATGTGTTATCACGAATCTGCAAAACCATTGCAGGTGATGAGGCAAGGCATGAGAAAGCTTATAAAAGTTTTATGTCGAAAATATTTGAAACAGATCCCAATGGTGCATTACTGGCATTTGAAACCATGATGAAGAAAAAAATTACCATGCCGGCCCTGTTAATGGATCATGAAAAAGACAACAGTCTGTTTACCCGTTTTTCACTCATTACAGAAACCATGGGCATTTATACAACGTACGATTATGCCAATATCATTCATCATCTCACAGAGCAATGGAAGGTGGCGCAGTTAACAGGCCTGAAAGATTATGCAGCGAAAGCACAGGATTATTTATGTACACTGGCAGATCGTTACAGGCGTATTGCTGAACGGGTAAAACTTCAGCCGGTCATGAACCCTGCGTGGATTAATTATTGATTATTTAAGCGACGATCATATTAAGTAAGCATATTGCTGTACCCACTGTTTAACCGTTACTTCGTCAGGTAATAAAGAATTCTTCATGCAGGTTCTGTTTTTCTTATTGTGCAGATGGTCATCTTAATGGCTAATCTTTTCCTGCTTTTTCTTTTTTAATACCCAGTACAATCCTTTTACATTGGCTTCCCAGTTTGGCAGGAGGCGCACCATAATAATTTCTTCAATCAGTTCCAGCCCTGTAAGAATTACTGCTGCATAAAATAACGGCAGAACAGGCTGGGGCAAAAAGAAAACAAGAATCAGGAACACACCCTGTAAGATGGCAGCTGTTTTTGCAAAATAGGTATGGAAGCTGGTTATTTTGCCGTAGCGTATAAATGAATAAATAATCTGTGTAAGGTGCAATGCTAAAAGCAGACCAATAAGAACCATGTGCTGTTTAAGAAACTGGGGTTTTATCACAATCAAGCCAACAACGGCCGCAACAATCGTTAAATCATCTCCAATTGAATCGAGTCTTGTACCGAAGATGCTCGTTACTCTGAACTTTCTTGCCAGGAAACCATCAATGAAATCGGTAAAAAAACTAAAGGCAAGCAGCCATTTGAAAAGATCATACTGTTTGAACAGCAACAGCAGCAGTAAAACAGGCGCAGCAATAACCCTGTAAATGGTTATGCCGTTGATGACATAATAAGCGGGTTTATGTGTACTGCTTTTCATGGAGCAATTGTAAGATGAACTGCACAGCAGAATTTATTTACTCAACAATGTATGTAAATAGTCTGATCAGAAAAATGATTGCCATTTTCTTATTTCTTCAGCAGCATCTATAATTTCCTGATCCAGATATTTCTGAATTGTACTTTGGAATCATGATCCTGTAAAGAAACTACATCTTCTGCATGTGCAGATGGGTAGTTATGTAAGCCGATGTAAAATGTAAGACCATGAATGGTTGCATTGTTCTGCACCACTACACCATTATGTAAAACCGTAATTCTTGCCGGAGCATCTAATTGCCCATCAGCTTTAAACCTTGGTGCTGTATAAATTACATCATACACATTCCATTCCTGCGGGGCACGCATAGCATTTACTAAAGGAGGATGATCTTTATAAATACTTCCTGCCTGGCCGTTACTGTAAGTTCTGTTGTTGTACGAATCAAGGATTTGCAGCTCATACCGGTTCTGAAAAAACAAACCGCTGTTTCCTCTTGCCTGACCGCCATGTTCAACAACATCAGGAGCACTCCATTCAATATGAATCTGGCAATCACCAAAGCTCATTTTGGTTTGAATGCCACCTGAGCCCGGAACTACTTCCAGGTAATCATTGTTGATTATTTTCCAGGGTGCAGATTTTGATTTGTCTTTCTGACTTACCCACTGATCAAGATTTTTGCCATCAAATAAAATGATGGCATCAGAAGGAGCATCACCAGCTTTTTTACCGGGAGTAATCAGTTTTACTTCAGGATTCCAGATCTCTGTCATCTCCGGTTTCATCGGCATAGGTGAAACTTCAGGCGGAGTATTGACGTATGTTTTTTGTGCAGTGGAAACATTGGTAAACAAAACGAAAAAGAGCAGCAAGCTGATTGATATTGATTTCATATAAAAGAGTTATAAACGTTTAAAAAAGCCATGATTATTTTCTGCAGTCACTTTCTCATTTCTTATTTTACTATTCCTGCACAATCTTTTTCCCAAATGGCATCAATGAAATTTCAAGCAACTTAAAATGTTGCCTGCCCCAGGGAATACCAATGATGGTAATATACAAAAGAGCGCCCATTACAAGATGTGTAACTGTAACAGCAATCCCTCCAACTAAGATCCAGATGATATTGGCCACAACAGAAAGGCACCCTGTTTGTTTTGTATTACTCACTACCTGTTTGCCAAATGGCCATAGCACCAGCCCTGCCAGTTTAAAACACTGCAGCCCGAAAGGAATACCTACAATAGTAATGCAGAGAATAATTCCTCCAAAGAAATAACCCAGCGCTGCAAGAAAGCCACCAAAGATGAGCCAGATAAGATTGCCGAGAAAGTTCATGTTTGTACTGTTATGTGAATAATTCTGCTAACTTAAATGAAATGTTGTAATCGAAGAGTTAAAAAAATAGCTGTCAACTTTATTATCTTATTAAGGTAAAGTGCTGCTTAGCGATTTTTGATAAACAATCTTCTCCCGTACAGACAATGAGAACAGTTCCTTTGAATTCTTTTATCCGCTTCAGAAAAAAAGCCTGATTGCTGTTGCTCTCTTTTTCTGTTGCCGAATTTGTGTCTGTACGCTTACCAAACAACGCATCTGCTTCATCAAAAAATAAAACCCAGTTTTTTTCTTCTGCTCTGCGAAACACATGCTCCAGGTTTTTTTCAGTTTCGCCAATATATTTACTTACCAAAGAAGATAAGCTCACCCTGTACAGATCCTGCATTTGTTTGGCAGCAAGCCAGCGACCACTGATGATGTTTGCATTTTTATCTGCATCAGTAAAAACCAGGTGCTGTTGTTTTTTAATACTGATTAATTTATTCAGCTGGTTTTTAACCGGTTCTTTTATTTTGAGCAAACTGTCGGCGGGCATCACTTTTATATAGCGTGCAAATGTTGTTTTATTATCAGCCTGAGCAAATACAGCTGTGTAAAAACAAAGACAAATAAAGAGGAATATGTTTTTCATCATGACCTTTTTTTATAAATATAAAAAAACTTCCCTGTTACTCCTCACAGGTTACCAGTATACCCATCTCAATCTCCGGCAATAAACGCATCATACAAACAGTTCACCGTTTTCCTGACCGTTGTTTGAAATCCATCGGTATAACCCGGGTTGCATCCGTTGGTAATAACAACAATTCCAAATTTTTTCTTTGGATGAAAAAACATGGCGCTGTAAAGACCATATGCCGAACCGGTATGCCCCTTCATTGTTTTTCCTTTGATGAGATTGTCTGATGTCATAATGGCCATACCATACCCTTCTGTGTCAGATAATTTCGTTTGCATTTCATGTGCACTCTTTTTCGATATAATTTTTGTTCCTTTTGAGCGGCCCTGTTTCATATGCATGATCATATATTTTGCCAGGTCGGTGGCAGTAATCTTCATGCCGCCGGTAGGAGAAAAGAGGGGAGTGCTGTACCCCATTACATAGTTGGCAATCTCTTCACTGCGTGGATTATAAGCAGCAGGTGCAGGATCGAATTTCTTTGTTGAATCATTGTATTCATAAATAGTGGCAAAGCGGGTTTTATCGAGTGAGTCAACACAGTAACCACCATACAATCCGAGCGGATCGAGGATATGACGTTTCACATACTGATCAAAACGTTCGCCCGAAACTTTTTCTATGATTGTACCCACCATATTAAAATTAAGGTTGCAGTAACGATAACCTGTTCCCGGTTCGTAATCGCTGTAACAATTTATCCAGTTGGGATTTTTTGCAGGGTTGATGGCATCGAGTGTAAAATAACCCTGGCTGTCATTGATACTGGAACGATGCGACAAAATCATGCGGAGTGTGATCACTGTTTTGGGAAACCTGGGATTCCGTACAGTAAAGCCAACCAGTTTACTGATATCATCATCTAATGAAAGTTTCTTTGCTTCCACCAGCTGCATAATGGATGTAGCCGAAAAAGATTTGGAAATAGATGCTATGCGGA
>CAZOLW010000043.1:34967-40861 GCA_964580775.1 uncultured Chitinophagaceae bacterium
ACCAGCTGCATAATGGATGTAGCCGAAAAAGATTTGGAAATAGATGCTATGCGGAAGAGGCAATCATCTGTTAAAGGAGTATTCGTTTCCACTTCTTTCATGCCGAAGGAATGCGTATAAATGATCTTTCCTTTTTTTACCACTGCAACCGAAAGACCAACTACATTCTGTTGCTGCATAATTTCTTTAATAGCTGTTTCTGCTTTTTCTTTTTGTGCAGAGCTCTGCCATGAAACAAAGAATAATAAAAAAGCAGTTGTCAATAGTGAACGGAAAGCTGGTTTTGGCATGACGAATAAATTATTAGATAAATATCTGCCTTTGCCGTTAGCTGACCAACAAAGATTCATTGATAATGCAATAAAAACCTTCTGGGTTTAAGATTGACTGTACGTTTTTGCCCGTAGTTGAGGAACGCTTATACCACCATGCACTCCGATGCTGAATGATTGTGCATAACTGTATAAACGGACTAAATGAAGAATGCAGATAAGAGTACCTGTTTTATAAAATAAGATTGATTTCTGTTAAGCCAATTCATTGAGAGTATTCCCTCAACACGAGTGAAGAAATCAATTCTTTGTTTCATTGATTAATCAACACTTCTTTACTCTTCATTTTTGGCAGCAGTTCTGCAGCAACGGAAGCATTGATATATTCTAACAGTACTGCTGCATATTCTACTTTTTCACCTTTTTCATTTTTTTTGATAATTGAAAACCCACCCAGCGGCCATACTATACGTGTAAACAAACGGGCCATATAAATCTTACCCTGTTCGAAATGAACAGGCTCTTTCAGTTGCTGGTACATGGTATGAAACAGATGAAGACCTGTATCAATGTATAACAGTGTACAGCGTCTCATCCGCATGGGTATATGCAGGTACTTAACCGGTTTCCCGGCTTCAAAAAACTCATACCTGCCAAGGGGATGTAATGATTCGTTGAAGACCAGTAAAATGGCTTTTGTTTTTAATGAATCAGGATTAATGTAAGGGAGCAACTCCTGCGGACAGTCCTTTAATAAGACCGCCCTGTTTTGTAAAGTGGAATCTGTTGCGGGTTTATTTTCCTGTGCCTGTAATGCAGTAACGCAACAGCATAGTGCAGCAACTAATAAACCGGTTCTCATCAACCGAATTTTAAAGAAATATAGTGCAGTTAACCTGTAAAATCAATGATGACCATCAGTTAAAATGATTCTGCCTTTGTCGCTCGCTGACCATTAAAGATTCATGAAAACAGAAATCAGTACAGGTAATTCATTCATCTGATCCCCACTGAAATAGGCAGCCAATCATGCTCTGTGAATCTCACTGCCATTCCGCTTTCAGTGCATTGATCATTGCAGGCGAACCGCCGTTGTATTCAATGCCAAATGCACCCCATTCATTGGGTGTTACAGGAATCTCCAGTTTCACCGCTTTTACAATGCCGGGTCTGTCGGGGCCGGTGTTTTTTGAAGTGGTAGTGAGTTCAGCTATCAGTTTATTTCCCTTCAGTTCTACGGTAATGATGCAAGGTGTACGATAAGCAGAAGTGGAAACGGGTTCTGTTAACGGAACTGCTACACCGTTTTCATATTTCATCAACAGGCAATCAACTGCATCACTATACTTGGTGGTTCTTATCAACCGTAATGCATAACCTGTTCCTGTTTTTGCATCCATCTTTATCAATACATCCATATACAAATGAGCTACACTAAAACCCTGTCCGGCGGTTTTAAAAGGAGCAACGGTAATCGACAGTTTCATATCGCCAAAATGTTCACCCACCGGTGTATAACTCATGCGTGCATGACGGCCCTGTAAAAGTCCCTGCATATTGCCTGCACCTTCTATTCCTTCACCATAGTACCAGGCATCTTTTAAACGGTCGGCATTATTTCTTGTATCCTGTTCCTGAACAGTTATGTGATCCCATGTCCAGAAGCCGGGCAGGATGGCCGGTTGATTTTTCAGCGACAGATTTTTAAAATCGGTTTCAAGAATTTTTGGATTGGCTTTAATATCTTTTTCAGTTACTGCATTCTTACTTACAGCAAACAGTTCTTTTCCTTTCAATGAGCGGATATGTTTCGGGGCAATGGACATCGCTATATAATATCCTTTATCTCCTGCAGACAAACTGTATTTTTTCAATGGAGTATTAAAACGTGAAACAGCAATTTCAACTGCATTGCTGCCTTCAGCATCTGTACAGCGAAACCATTTTATATCAGACTGGTCGGCATATTTTGTATTGAGTTGATAAGATGCCTGCATCACACCTGTATTTTCCAAAACAATAGAAGGCGTTGAAACAAAAGTTGGTGCATTCAGTACCTGTGGAGACACAATCAGCAGCACAGAAGCTTCCAATCCTGATTTTGTAGAAGCGGTAACAAGCACCTGCCGTGTTGTATCAAGTTTGTTTAGAGGGATTACAGTACAAAGCCTCCCATCTTCTCCCGGTTTCAATTGTACAAAAGCAATATCAGACTTTGCAATCTGCCAGTTTATTTTTTCCATGGTTGCAGGATAATTACCAAAGCGGAACAATGCAGCCGTTAAGGTTGCTTCATTCTTTTTTGTTTCAATTGCAGTTGTGTTTGCAGCAATGGTCAGTTGTACGGGTAAGTTCCTGAGTGATTGTTTATGTTCCTGTTCCCATTGCAAAATTGTTGGCTTTATCAACATCGGGTCCCAATCATCATCACCACTGAGCAGGTTATAGGTATTATAAATTGTTTTTCCATTCTGAATAAAACGGTATACCTGCATCGCCTGCTTTCCCTGCAAATCAACTGTAGAAGTTTTATCAGCTTTGCTGATGTACAGATCACTGCCATTCAGCTTTACATTATACTGGTAATTTTTGGCAGAGGGCGGCACTACTTCCATCCATCCCCAGTATTGATTTTGCTGCGAAGTAATCCTGCTGTCGATCACAGCAACCTGCCCGCCAGCTTTTGTAAAATACTGCTGACTGCCTGCCATGGAACGGATATCACAATTCAAAAAAACAGCACCGGTACCAATGGTACGGTAAAAAGGTTTGGATGAATAAAAATCAAAAGTTGAATGAAGATAAACTGCTGTGCCGCAGAGAGCATCATCCGTTGATTCAAAATGACAACGGTCGAACAATACCCGTTTGGCACCAACAAAAGGACAGAGATTTAACCGGCTGATGAAATTGGTATTGCGGGCAACAATTTTATCGCCGTTGCAATGGATCAGCTGGGCCTGTACAATAGCTGAAGCTCTTTTGGTACGGTTAAGTGAAGGCTTTAGCGGATACACAAGATCCACATTACAGTAATTGCCAAAGGTTACATTTTCAGCAGCAGTACCCTGACCTGTAAAACGGAACATGGTAAAGTTTCCTTTTGCGCCAATAGTCTGGCCACGGTTGCAGGCCATCACTACATTATAAGGATTGTCAGTTAAACCATAAAACTGAAGCCATTCACATTTTATCATCATACCATAAGGTGTTGAACCATCTGCAGGTATTCTTGCAGCAGTATCATCGGGGTTATCAATCCAGTACACATAAGGTGCCATGTAAAGCTTCATCGGTTCTGCCTCTGTTCCGTTTGTTAATTGTGAAACTGCTTTCTGCACTGAATTGAATACATAACGATACTTTGCTGTAAATGAATCGGGCAGGTTGCCATCAATAAAAAAAGCGTTGGGGCTGAGGTTGATCGTCTTACCGTTAAATACAATATGATCGCCATAAAAAGCAATGGGCTGTTTTGCATCAAGGCTTTGGTAGTTGCCTGATTGAGCCATACAAAAAGAACTGATCAGCAAACAAAGAATGAAGTGAACACTTTTCATGACGGTTGAATTTTATTCTGCCGTTCAAAAAGTAATCAAAAAAAGAACATACCGGAAAAATTTTTCCAGTTCACTGAAAGAGGCCTGTTTACAGGAAGCCGGCCGGCGTGTATTACAGATCGTTTTCTACATCTTCGTTTAAATCAACTGTTACCTGGATATGCGTGCCTTCGCCGGGTTCACTGTGAATGCTGAAAACGCCGCCAATCATAAATGCCCGTTCACGCATACCAATTACACCCAGTGTTTTCCGTTGGGTAAGTTCTTCTATTGAAAAACCCTTCCCGTTATCACTCACCGACAAGACCAGTTGGCCATCGTGCAGATCAAGTGATGATTCAACCATGGATGCTTCAGCATAACGAACGATATTGGTTAAACATTCCTGGTAAATACGGTAGAGGGCCGTAGCTGTTGCAGAAGAAAGCTGCAGCATATCGAGTTCGGTATAAAAGTGTACGTTGATGCCTGTCTGACCTTCAAATTCTTTTGCAGAAAGCCTCAATGCTTCTCCCAAACCAAGATCATTGATAACAGGCGGACGGAGATCGGTAGAAATTTTGCGGATGGTATGAATGGTATTTTCCGACAACTCCATCATTTTCGTTAGGTGTCCCTGCTTCTCTGCTTTATTTGCTTCCGTATTGTTCTGCAGCCAGCCCAAATTCACTTTTAGAACTGTTAACTGCTGACCCAGTTCATCATGAATTTCACGGGCAATATGCAGACGTTCCTGTTCACGCAGGTTTTCCATATGTTTGGTGAGCTCTCTTAATTGTCCATTTACCAGCCGTACTTCTTCCTCTGCTTTTTTACGTTCAGAAATATCCAAACCGGTACCAACAACACAGGGCTGCCCGTCGTACATCATCCGTACAGCAGTAAACAGCATCGGGATTTTGCGGCCACTTTTGGTAACAAACAATTCTTCCACCGTAACACTTCCTTTTTCGAAAACAGCTGTAATGTGCTGCTGTATCCGTTGCTTTTCTGTTTCTTCAAAGAAGTCGAGGGGATGCATGCGTTCAATTTCTTCCCCGTCGTACCCGGCTATTTTTTCAAAGAGTTTATTCTGTTTTAAAAATGTTCCGTTTGCATCGAAGAGATAAAAAATACCGGGGATACTGCCCAATACATTTTCTGACAATTCTTTTTCACGTTTAATCTGTTCTTCGGCCCTGTTTAAACGGATGGTATTGAAACGTGTAATGTAGATGAGCATGAGTACAATAAAAAAACCCATGAGCACAATCCCGAAGTTATGTACATACAAACCGTATTCCTCTCCCTGTAAACGCAGCCATGCAAATACCAGGCTTAGGACAATACTGATGATCAATGCCCGTCCATTCACTTTTGCGGCACTTGTATTTTTCGTAAAGGGAGCTAAAAAACCATTTGCTGATTTACCAAAAAAAACAGCACTTGTAAGCAGGAAAATGATTACTACTGCAAGCGGCGATAATTTGGAATAACCGGTAAAGGAAACTGATTTCCCTAACTGGAAGAAATAACCCATTACGATGAGGAAGGAAATGCTCCAAAGCGGAATGAGCAGCAATTCGGTAATAATTTTTTCTTTTTTATACGCAATGCTGAGCAGCACAAAGGGCAGTACTAAAAATTCCAGTGATGTGCCAACCGTCATACGGCCGGGGTGGCTGGCGAGAGCTGTAACCGGATCTTTAAAGATCAGTTCATCAATACCTGCATTAAAATGAAAGGCATGCCCGGCAAGTGTGATGATGCTGATGAGTGAAACAGTGATGGCAAGTGCAATGGCGGTTTTTTTCTGCTTATTGAGTGATATGAGGAGGAAAGAGATACCGGTAAGTAAGGCACAGAATGCTGTATTGAATTTTGTTATTGACTGGTGCATGCCGTATTTCATGAGTCCGGGCTGGCCTGTTACCCATAATAAAATCACCGCCAGCGAAAGCAGCAGGGCTGTAACTAAACAGAACAATGATAAACGGGTGAAATTACTTTCTTTGAATGCAGTAAACGGCATGGTACGTATTAACGAATGCAAAACTCGTGTATTGCAATTGATTTCACTGTG
>CAZOLW010000044.1:0-40626 GCA_964580775.1 uncultured Chitinophagaceae bacterium
AAAGTAACGGTGCTGGTAGAAGGCAGTGAAGCCGTTTAATTCGAAACCAAAATTCTCATAGATAGTCCCGTCAGAAATGGCGGGATTTTTTTTGGCCTCCCCTCATAGTGGTATTGCATTTCCTGATGATATTGAGTAACTTTTTACTTCAAACCAAATCATCATGAAATCAAAAACACTCTCTCCGCTTTTGCAGAGTTATCTGCAGATCATGGAAAAAGCTGCTGACAGCAATGATGGCGAACGTTGTATGATTGCTCCCCATCCCGACCTGAAAGAAAAACTCAAAAAGGAATTCAAGAAACTGAAGAAAGAATTGGGCTCATTTGCGCTGGGAAATTTACTGAAACCGGAAGGAAAAACAAGACTTGGTATGAACGATGGCATGCTGCAGCCCGGCAATGTATTTCCATTGGGTACTTCTGCCGCAAGGGTAAGAAGCATCTCGGCCACCAAAACACCTCCCACCGGAACGCTGCGGGTTATTGTTGTACTGGTTGATTTTTCAGATAAGGTATTCACGAAATCAAAAAAACATTTTCAGGATCTGTTTTTTTCTGAAGGAGTTATTCCAACGGGCAGTGTGAAAGAGTATTATAAAGAAGTAACGAATGGTATGGTGAATATTGCCGGTGAAGTTGTTGGTCCATATCGCATGCCCCGTACATTAAAAACATATGCAGGCAATGGCGCAGGAACGGATAATGGGTTGCCCAATGCAAGAACTATGTGTATGGATGCGGCCAAAGCGGCAAATGCGGCTGTCAACTTTTCTCAATACGATAATGATAAAGATGGATATGTAGATGCGTTCGTTGTGATTCATGCCGGACGTGGTGCTGAAGAAACCGGCAGTAACTATGATATCTGGAGTCACAAGTGGGTGTTCCCCAGTGTGTACAATGCTGATGGCACACATGTATATGCCTACTTAACAGTTCCTGAGGATTGCAAGCTTGGTGTATGTGCACATGAGTTGGGGCATTTGCTATTTGGTTTTCCTGATCTGTATGATGACGATTACACCAGTGAAGGAATTGGTGACTGGTGCTTGATGGCTGGTGGCAGCTGGAACAATGGCGGGTTAACCCCTGCTCATCCCTGTGCATGGTGTAAAGCAGATCAGAACTGGGTGAACACGGTTAATCTCAGCAGCAATAAAAAAGCTGTAGGTATTGATGATGTAAAAACCGGAAAAACAATTTATCGTTTATGGAAAGATGGCGGACCGGGGAATGAATATTTTTTACTCGAGCACCGCATGAAAAAAAATTACGACAAGTTCCTGCCCGGAGAAGGATTACTCATTTATCATATTGATGATGCCATGAGTAGCAATGCCAATGAAATGCATTATAAAGTTGCACTGGTGCAGGCCGATGGAAAGAAACACCTTGAAACAGGCACCAACCAGGGTGATACAGCAGATCCATGGCCGGGCAGTGCAGGCAAAAGAACATTCAGCAACACATCAAAACCCAATTCAAAATCATACGGCGGATTGCCAACTACAGTTGCTGCAAGAAATATTAAACTGAATGCAGGAAAGATTACTGCCGACCTGTATATCAAAACAGGCCCGGCAACAGCACCAAAGAAAAAGAAAGCAGCCAGGAGAAGATAGTCTTTCATTTATATCAGTGCATCATGAAGCGGCTATCTTTGTATAGTCGCTTCATCTTTTAAAAATAGAGTTATGGTACAGATGGCTCCTAATAAATCAACTGTTTCAGCAACCGTACTGGCTATGGACACATATGCAGCGCAGGCTGATTTTTATCTTCTTGATTTAGAAATAACATCTGCTAAAAAAACAGCAGAGCAACTGCAAATGCCCGGCGCTGAAAAGGGCGATAAACTGAAAGCCATTGTATCAAAATCAATGACTGATGAACTGAAAATTTCGGCAGGCAGCAAAGTTGAATGTGAGCTGAAAAAAGTATCACTTAATCTCTGGCGGGCAGGTTCAATTACCCTGAAGCCGGCTGCAAAACAAAAAAAGAAATAAAACTTTATGTAATCCTCTTCTTTGTTGCATCCATCCTTCATAAAACAATTGTTTATGAATACGAAATGGATGCAACTCTGTCTTTTTTTCTTCCCCTTTACTTTATTGGCACAATCAGTTAAACGTGTTCCTGTTGAAACAAAAATGGAACAGGTAACAGTATTTATGAAAGGCGCACAGGTAAAACGAACCGCTAAACAAATGATCAGTTCCGGGAAACAGGAAATTGTGTTTACAGGTATTTCAACTGATATTGAAAAACAAAGCGTGCAGGTAAAGGCTGATGGAAAAATGACGATCCTTTCCGTGAAAGTGCAAAGAGATTTTTTGAAAGAGCAGGAAGTAAGAGAAGAAATCAAAACGGTACAGAATAAACATTTGCAGCTGAATGAAAAAATAAAGATGACATCAAAAATGATGGAAGTGTTTAAGCAGGAAGAAATGATGATCATCAAGAACCAGCAAATAGGCGGAACAACGATTACACTCAAACCGGAAGAATTAAGACAATCACTCGACTTTCAACGGGCAAGATTAACGGAAGTATTGAAGCAGCAAATGGCTTTGCAGAAAGAGATCGAAGAAATGGAAAAAGAAAGGAATAAACTTTCTAATCAGCTCGGCGAAATGAATAAAAAATTTGATCTCTCCACCAATGAAATTATTATCCTGGCTGATGTTAAAGAAAGTGCAACGGTTCCGTTTGAAATTACCTATCTCGTTCAGAAAGCAGGATGGTATCCAACATATAATATCCGTGTAAAGGATGTGGTGAGTAACCTGCAACTGGAAATGAATGCAAACGTGTACCAGACAAGTGGCGAAAACTGGAACAATATTAAAATGATTTTATCAACCGGAAATCCCAATGAAAATAATTCCAAACCATTGATCAGTCCATGGCTGCTGTATTATGTAGATGCGCAGATGAGCAACTATATGAAGCAATGGCAGATCGGTGGATCAGATCAAATGCTGATGGGAAGAGTAACAGATGATAAGGGTATTCCTGTTGCTGGAGCAAGTGTTGTCATTAAAGGAACAGCACAGGGAACCTCAACAGATGCGAATGGATTTTACCGCATCAAAGCAAGCGGAAATGTGCAATCACTGGTTGTTTCATCAGTCGGATATGAAGCTTATGAATTTGCTGCGGGGAAAAGTTTTGTAAGCGTGGCAATGAAACCAATGAACGCAAGTTTAAGTGAAGTGGTGGTAGTTGGTTACGGAACTTCAGATGGGTATTTAGAAGGAAAAACTTCAGGAGTACAGATAAGAGGTGCATCAAGCTTTAAAAAAGAAAAATCAATTCCTTTACAGGTGGTCACAACTTTTCAACCCATCACCACCCAATACGAAATAGAGGAAATTACAACGGTGAATAATGATGGAAAGATGAATACTATTAGCATTAACGAAACAAGTATTGCAGCATACTATGAATATTATACAGCCCCTAAACTGGATGAGGCTGCTTATCTCACAGCAAAGATCACTAACTGGCAGGAGCTGAATTTGATTCCCGGTGAAACGAATTTATTTTTTGAAGGAACCTATCTTGGAAAATCCTATCTCGATTTAGCAACAGGTTCTGATACATTATCACTTTCACTGGGCATTGATAAAGGCATTACAGTTAAGCGAACACTGTTAAAAGAATTCAGCAATAAGAAATTCCTTGGTAATAACCGCACTGATTACCGCCAGTTTGAACTAACCGTACGTAATAATAAAAATGTTCCGGTGAATATTGTTGTGGAAGATCAGTTTCCTATTTCAACCATGAAAGAAATTGAAGTGGATGATCTGAAATATGATGGGGCTAAGCTGAATGAGGACACAAAAGTTGTTACCTGGAGTCAGGCAATCGAACCGAAGCAGGTAAAGAAAATGGAACTGAAATACAGTGTAAAATATCCAAAAGAAAAGCGTCTGCAGCTGGAGTAAATCAATGCTGATTTATAGAAAAGAAATATACTGCCTCAACTGAATGTTTAACTGAAAAACTGAATATCTTCATCTTTTGAAGATAAACCCAAACAGGCTATGGAACGTATAATCAGTGGTATTCAACAGGTCGGAATCGGCGTAACAGATGCAGACCAGGCATTTAAGTGGTACAGTAAAATTTTCGGAACTGATGTGGTAGTGTTTAAAGATGCAGCAAGAGCTGACCTGATGAAACGGTACACAGGAGGTGAAGGGCACGAACGTTATGCGATTCTTGCATTGAATATGCAAAGTGGAGGTGGCTTTGAAATTTGGCAATACACCAGCCGCAAATCACAACCTGCCGCCTTTGAATTGCAACTGGGTGATCTTGGCATTTTTGCAGTAAAGATCAAAAGCAAGGATGTAAAAGCAACCTATGAATATTATAAAACACAGGGAGTAAATCTGCTGTCGGAGCCAACAAAAAATCCCGGCGGACTGGAAACTTTCTTTATGAAAGATCCCTACGGAAATGTGTTTGAGATAATGGAAGATAATTACTGGTTTGTAAATACAGGTGATTTAACAGGAGCTGTATGTGGTGTAACAATCGGTGTTTCATCGATTGAAAAAGCGATTCCCTTTTATGAAAAAGTATTAGGATATGATAAAGAACTTTTTGTAAGTGAAGGTGAATATCCTGAGTTCAAAAACATTCCCGGCGGCACACATAAATTCAAACGTTTATTACTGGGGCATAAAAGAGAATTAACAGGTGCGTTCTCCCGTTTGCTCGGCTCAACATATATTGAACTGGTTGAAGTAACCGACAGAACTCCAAAGAAAATATTTGAAAACCGTTACTGGGGCGATCAGGGTTTCATTCATGTTTGTTTTGATATCAACGGGTATGAAGAACATGAAAGGATCTGTAATGAAAGCGGTTTTCCGTTTACTGTTAACAGTGCCAACAGTTTTGACATGGGCGAAGCAGCCGGTCATTTTTCTTACAATGAAGATCCAGATGGAACCTTGATTGAATATGTAGAAACACACCGTGTGCCTATTCTGAAAAAGATTGGATGGTATTTAAATCTTAAAAAAAGAAACCCTGCAAAACCTTTGCCCAACTGGATTGTAAAAAGTCTTGGCTTTTCAAGAGTGAAAGAAAAATCTTAAATTAATTAAGCTGCGGATCAATGGGGTAGTGGATGATTTGTTCATATTGTCCACCCATTGATTTGATAGCGTCTTTCCAGATGGCATCTGTTTCTGTATTGAAAATAAGTGTTTGTGTGGCAGATACAGTAAGCCAGCTTTTCACGTTCATTTCTTCAGTCAGTTGTCCACTGCTCCATCCACTGTAACCGAGATAAAAACGAATTTTCGTTAAATCAAGGGTTCCATTTTTCAACCCGCTCACTACTGATTCAAAATTACCGCCCCAAAAAATTCCATTGGTAATTTCCTGTCCACCGGGAATCTCATCGGGCAATTGATGCAGAAAATGTAGCGTGTCCATCTGAACAGGGCCGCCGTAATATACAGGCACCTCGTAACCTTCCAGTTCAGTTATGAGTTCATCAAGTGTATGATCAAATGTGCGGTTGAGTACCAGCCCGAAGCTTCCCTCTTCTTTATGTTCACATAGCAGCACAACAGTGCGTTTGAAATTGGGATCTTTCAAAAAAGGGTCTGATATCAATAATATGCCGGTGGCTGGCTCAATCATAGAATTAATTTACAAACTAAATTTCAGATTATTATTCTAAGTTTTCAGTAATTGCAGTTGTCAAAATGAAGTTAAAAGGGTGCAACTGTTGATTTTAGCATATTTCCATTTACTTTCACGGGTATTTTTGCAGTTATGAAGAAAACGTTCCCCATAATCATTGCACTCATTACGTTATCCCTGCTTGGTATTATTTATATCCAGGTATCATGGATCCGTACGCTTGCATTATTCAGGGAAGAACAGCTGGAAGAAAATATTTCAGCTATCAGTCAGCAGGTGGGTGAAGAATTGGTAGCGCAGCGGAGTGTGACGTTTAATAACCCCGGTCAAATGCCCGGCTTGAAATTTCCGGGTGAAGCATATGATATTTATAAACAGTTTTCTGTTACCAACCGCTTTACTATTTATGAAATAAAAGAAAAATTGCAGAAGGCTTTTTTAGCGCAGAACATGAAGGACACAAAGTTTGAATTTGCAGTTGCAAGTGATAATGTGTTCGGCCATTATGAAATGAAATCTCCCAAGTTTTATGAAATGGCAATGGATAGTGTTCATAATAAACGTGTTTATTACCCACTGATTCCTGCAGGAGGAAGCGTGCTGGAAAGTTTAGCACCCGAAGAAGCTCTTGTTATTGTGGTACCCAACTATAAATCTTATATATTTCAATCACTGGGATGGATGATTGCAGGTGCTATTCTGTTTACTGTTATTATTATTACTGCCTTTTTTCTTACCATCAGAACATTACTGCGTCAAAAAAAATTGGGTGATATGAAAAATGATTTCATCAATAACATGACGCATGAACTGAAAACTCCGCTTGCTACTATTTCACTGGCTGTTGATGCATTGAAGAATGAAAAAGTATTAAGCAATCCTGAGAAGCATAATTATTTCACCGGCATGATCAAAGATGAAAACAAACGGATGAACAAGCATGTTGAATCTATTCTGCAGGCAGCACAAATGGACAGACAGGAAGTGCAGTTGAATAAACGGGATATTCATGTACACGAGATTATCAAAAACGTTTTGAATAACCTGCAACTCCAAATTGAAGAGAAGCATGGTAAGGTGGAAGTACAACTCAATGCTGCAAGCGATTTAATGGAAGCAGATGAAGTGCATCTCACCAACCTGATCAATAACTTAGTTGATAATGCACTGAAGTATTCGAAAGATGATTCTTTTCAACTGAAAATTTCTACAAAAAATATTGGTAAGAGTATTCGTATCCAGGTAGAAGATCATGGAATAGGAATGAATAAAGAAACACTTGCCCGTGTATTTGAAAAATTCTATCGGGCACATACCGGAAATGTACATAATGTAAAAGGCTTCGGACTTGGATTGAGTTATGTAAAAACAATGGTAGAAGCCCATGAAGGAAAAGTTAAAGCTGACAGTGTTGTTGGCAAAGGCAGTACGTTTACCATTGACTTCCCTCTCAAAAAATAAAGCAGTCGTTTTTCTTCTTTGATTTTATCAAGCATTCAGCTCCCCTTCATAATTAAATGCTTCAGTGAAGTTGTGAAATAATTCAGTTTCAACTAACCTCCGGTTTCTTCAGCCTTGTCGGGTAATGCACATCAAAAGCAGGCTTTTCCACAGGCAATTCACCGTAATCCACATCACATTGTACCAAATGCACGTATAAACGGGCTGCATCCCTTTGCTGTTATGGCTCAGCGCTTTGTGGAAAAAATAAAGTAACCCCATTTTGGTCGCAAAGTGGGAATTTGTGTTATTTTGTGTAGAATTGTGTAGATATATTTCAAAATCAAGTGTAAATGATTGGTTTTCTTGGTGAATATGAGGTTACGTTGGACGCAAAAGGTCGTTTCCTGCTACCGGCTGGCTTTAAAAAGCAGATGCCGGAAGACTGGAGCAACCAGTTTGTGATCAGCCGGGGCATTGAACCCTGCCTCACCTTATATCCTATGAAAACCTGGGAACCCATTTTTACTCAAATAAGTCAGTTAAATGATTTTGATCCGAAGGTACGCAACTTCCAACGCCTTTTTTTGAACGGGGCAACCAACGTTGATATGGATACAGCCGGCAGGTTATTGATTCCTCAGAACCTGAAAGATATTGCCGAGATCGATAAAGACATTGTGTTGTTTGCCAAAGTAAAGGTGATTGAGATATGGGATAAACGTAAGTATAAACAGCTCTTTGAAACCCTTTCAGCCAATGATTTCAGCAGCCTTGCAAGCGAGGTGATGGTGAAGCCACCAACGGTGTAAGAAAGATGGTGAAGAAAACGAACATACAATCTGCTGACGATGAGTTAACCAATCAGCAACAGGATGCTTATCATATTCCTGTAATGCTGATGGAGGCAATTGATGCATTGAACATTCAGCCAAACGGCGTGTATGTTGACTGCACTTTTGGAGGAGGAGGACACAGCAGGGAAATATTGAAGCGATTGAATGAAGATGGACGTTTAGTTGCATTTGACCAGGATCCTGATGCCAAAAGAAATTTGCCTGATGATGAGCGTGTGGTTTTTGTGCCGCATAATTTCAAACACATCAGCCGTTTCTTAAAGCTGAACCGTTTTGACAAAGTGGATGGTGTATTAGCTGATCTCGGAGTATCCAGCCATCAGTTTGATGAAGCAACAAGAGGTTTTTCAACCAGGTTTGACGGACCACTTGATATGCGGATGGATCCATCGCAATCAGTAACGGCATCAACAATCCTTCAAACCTATTCGCAACAACAGCTGCATAAACTGTTTGAGCAGTATGGTGAAGTAACAAATGCCAAAACACTTGCCGCTGTAATTGTTCAGCAACGCAGCACCAATTCGTATCAAACCATTGAACAGCTAAAGCAGGCACTGCAATCTGTGGTGAAAGGGAATCCCAATAAATATTTTGCGCAAGTGTTCCAGGCATTAAGGATTGAAGTGAATGAAGAGCTGAATGTGTTAAAAGAACTGCTGGAACAATTACCCGGTATCCTGAAACCCAAAGCCCGCATAGCAATCATTTCCTTTCATTCGCTGGAAGACAGATTGGTTAAAAACTTTTTTAAAAAAGGAAGTTTTGAGGAGGAGGTGTATAACCCCTTCGAACGGGAGGAGAAAGAAAAAGTGTTCAGCATCATCAGCAAAAAGCCAATTGAAGCATCACCTGAAGAACAAAAAAGAAACCCAAGATCAAGAAGTGCAAGGCTGAGAGTAGCCGAAAAAATATAAACCCATTGTAAACTAACTGACATTAACCTATAAAACTGAAATAAAGAACTTACAAACAAACCAATGGCAGGCAAAGAACCGAAGATTGATTTTAAAAAGTGGTTCAATCACCAGTGGATCGTTAAAAACGTTCCATACTTCCTGTTTCTCTCTGTGATGGCGATCATCTACATCGCCAACGGGCATTATGCCGACAACACGATCCGCAACATTAATAAAACTACCAGGCTTTTAAAAGAACAGGAGTATGAGTTTAAAACATTGAACGGAAAACTCATGTTTCAAAACCGGTTAAGTGAAGTGGCAAAATCAGTTGAGCCAATCGGGTTAAAAGAAAATATTCAGCAACCGGTTAAAATAACAGACAGCACACAACAGAAGAAGAATTAATGGAAGTTAAAAACGACATATTGTGGCGGGTGAACCTGGGCTTCCTGGGGCTGGCACTTTTTGGTATACTCATTCTGGGCAAAGCGTTTTATACGCAGCGCTTTGAAGGAAGCTACTGGAAAAATATGAGCGACAGTATGCATACCAAAATTCTTGACCTGGATGCTGAACGTGGTACTATTTATAGTGAAGATGGAAGTATGCTCAGTACCTCTTTACCACAGTTTGATATTTTTATTGATTTTGGTGCAGAAGGTTTGCGTCAGAAAAAAGGGGAACGTTTTTTTGACAATATCGATTCGTTAGCCATTTCATTAGCTGGTTTATTTAAAGATAAAAAAGCTGAGACATATAAGAAAGAACTGAAACTGGCATATAAAAATAAAGAGCGCTACTATCCGCTGCATAAAAAAGTATCCTTTGAAGAATACAAGGAGTTGCGTGAATTCCCATTGTTTCGTTTAGGAAAAAATAAAAGCGGATTTATTGCTGAAGTAAAAACAAAACGCTTGAATCCGTTTGGTGAGTTAGGGTTCAGAACAATTGGTTTGTACAGGGAAAATTCAAAACTGGTTGGCCTCGAACGTTCATTCGACAGTGTGTTACGTGGTACTACCGGTAAACGATTGGTTCGTTTTGTAGCAGGTGGTGTAATGATGCCGGTTGAAGGTTATGAGGTAGAGCCCGAAAATGGAAATGATGTGTACACAACTATTGATGTAAACATTCAGGATATAACTGAACGTGCATTAATGCGTACAGTTGCAACTAATGAAGCATTGGAAGGCACCTGTATTGTAATGGAAGTAGCCACTGGAAAAATTAAAGCCATTGCTAATCTTGGACGCACACCTGATGGAACTTATTTTGAAACAGATAACTATGCATTGCGTACATCAGAGCCGGGTTCAACTGTTAAACTGGTAACATTGCTGGCTGCACTGGAAGACAAGCACGTAACGATTAATGATAATATTGTTATTAATGGAGGACGATGGAATTTAAATGGACGTACAATTGTTGATGATCATCATGGTCCTGAAGTAACAACCATCAAACATGCATTTACACAAAGCTCTAACGTTGCAATGAGCAAACTGGCTTACCAGTATTACACCAGTGATCCGAAAAAATATTATAAGCATTTCACCAATCTTCATCTCACTACCAAAACAGGAATTGAGCTGAATGAAGAATTCAAACCATCTATTAAAAACCCAAACAAAGCAAAGTACTGGCATCCGCAAACTTTGGCATCATGGGGTTTTGGTTATGAACTGATGTTGTCGCCATTGCAATTGCTGATGGTGTACAATGCCGTTGCTAATAATGGAAAAATGATGAAGCCTTACCTGCTGAATGAAATCAAAAGTTATGGAACCGTTATCAAAACAAATGAGCCTGTTGTTTTGAATGAAGCAATCGCAAGTGAATCCACCATCAAACAATTGCAGGAATGTTTGGCCGCAGTTTGTACAGAAGGTACAGGAAAAAAGCAATTTGAAACAGCTGTGTATAAAGCTGCGGGTAAAACAGGAACAGCAAAAGTTAATGACGGCAAATATAAATACAGTGATGGTGTATATCAGTCGGCTTTTGCAGGATACTTCCCGGCTGAAGCTCCAAAGTATTCCATCATCGTTGTAATAAAGAATAAACCACACGCAGCTAACTACTATGGAGGATCTGTGGCAGCACCCGTATTCAGGGAAATTGCTGATCATCTTTATAAATACAGCCAGGAACAGCAGCAACCTTATCAACTGCAGCCACTTGTTGATTCTATGTTGTACACCTTCTCAGGAATGAAAAAAGAAATACAGTCCATCTCTACACAATTTGGTTTCAGTTATACTGATCAGTTGGTAGGAAACTGGCGCATTTCATTTCTGAAAAATAAAACAATGCAGTCGCAGGTGTTCAATACGGCAGGTGCAGTTATGCCCGATGTAAAAGGAATGGGATTGAAAGATGCATTATATGTATTGGAAACTGCAGGAATGAAAGTGGAGGTGAATGGAAAAGGTAGGATTAATAACCAGTCTGTAGCTGCAGGTTCGCCTGTTGCCAAAGGACAACAAATCATATTGTCGCTGAACTGATGGCTTTATTAAAAGACATATTATATAAAGTGCATATCCGCAGCGTTCACGGATCAACAGGCATTGATATCAAGGATCTGCAGATTGATTCACGCAACGTAAAGCCGGGCAGTTGCTTTATTGCCATCAAAGGTGTTGCAGCTGATGGTCATGAATTCATCAGCAAAGCAATTGAAATGGGTGCAGCAGCAATTGTTTGTGAGCACCTTCCTGAACAATTGAATGATGATGTTGCATTCATACAGGTAGCAAACAGTGCAGAAGCAGCAGGCTTTATGGCCAACCAGTTCTTTGGAAATGTAAGTGTGCAGATGAGAGTGGTTGGTGTAACGGGTACAAATGGTAAAACAACCATTGCTACATTATTATTTAAGTTATTCAGTGCATTGGGTTACAGGTGTGGATTGGTTTCAACAGTTGATTATCATATTGCAGATAAAGTAGTTCCGTCAACACATACAACTCCTGATGTAATCAGTTTGAATAGTTTGCTGAAGCAGATGTATGATGCAGGTTGCACCTATGTATTTATGGAATGCAGCAGTCATGCTATACATCAGCACCGCATTACAGGTATTCACTTTGTTGGCGGATTGTTCAGTAACATCACACATGATCACCTTGATTATCACAACACATTTGATGAATATATCCGTGTAAAGAAAAGTTTTTTCGACGGACTTGGATCTGATGCATTTGCCATCAGCAACAAAGATGATAAGCGTGGTGAAGTAATGCTCCAGAATACAAAAGCAAAGAAGCAGTATTACAGTATTAAAAATCTTGCAGAGTTTAAAGGTAAGATTCTTGAGAATGGCTTGACAGGTTTGCAGATGATGGTGAATAATGAAGAAGTTCATTTTCGCTTGATTGGTGAGTTCAATGCATACAACCTGTTAGCAGTATTTGGTGCAGCTGTTTCATTAGGTGAAGACAAACAAAAAGTGTTACAGGTGTTGAGCGGATTAACAGGAGCCGAAGGAAGATTTGATTATATCATTTCTCCAAAAGAATTAATACTCGGTATTGTTGATTATGCTCACACTCCCGATGCACTGGAAAATGTGTTGTCAACGATTAAAAAATTAAGACGTGGGCATGAGCAGATCATTACGGTGGTTGGTTGTGGTGGTGATCGAGATAAAACGAAACGACCCATTATGGGAGAAGTTGCCTGCGAGTTAAGCGACAAAGTGATTTTTACCAGTGATAACCCTCGCACAGAAGATCCACTGGAGATACTGGGCGATATGGAATACGGATTGAGTTCTGCATCGAGAAGAAAATTTATTTCAATCGCCGATAGAAAAGAAGCAATTAAAACAGCTGTGAGTTTGGCCGGGCATGAAGATATTATTCTCGTTGCCGGAAAAGGCCATGAGAAGTACCAGGATATAAAAGGAGTGAAGTATGAGTTTGATGATAAAAAAGTATTGCAGGAAATATTTGAATTATTAGAGAAGTAACAATTGAATAACTGAACGCATGCTAAAGAATTTATTTGACTGGTTAAATAACAATGGGATCAAATTTCCCGGCGATAACCTGTTTCAGTTTATCACCAGCAGGGTTATGCTGGCAGTATTGCTGTCGCTGCTTATTTCAACTGTAATCGGAAAGAAGCTGATTAATTACTTACGGAAGAGACAGGTTGGCGAAACAGTAAGGGATCTTGGTTTGGCCGGCGAGCAACAAAAGAAAGGAACACCAACAATGGGTGGGCTTATCATCATCGTTGCAATCATTGTTCCCACAGTGCTGCTGGCTGATGTAAGCAAAGTGTACATTTTATTAATGCTGTTTGCTACAGTTTGGATGGGCCTGATTGGATTTATTGATGACTATTTAAAGATCCGTTCAAAGCGCATGGCTCAGCAGCTGGGTATTCATTATAGGAAAGGTGATAAAGATGGATTGGCCGGCTGGTTTAAAGTATTAGGACAGGTAGTATTAGGTGTTGCAGTGGCAACAACACTCATGTTTAATGATTCGGTAAGTGCATACAGGGAATTCACAGGAACAAATCTGCCTGCAAATGCTCAGGTAAAAAAGCCAAAGCTAAATGGAAAGGAAAAGATTTTTATTAAAGCCGATGAACCTGTAACGACGATACCATTTGTAAAGAGTCATGAGTTTAATTATGCGAAGCTTTTGCCCAAAGCTATCCGGGGTGTTACATGGTTGCTGTATGTGTTGATTGTGGTATTTATTGTAACAGCTGTTTCAAATGGTGCAAATATCACCGATGGTATTGATGGATTGGCAACAGGAGTATCTGCATTGATAGGGATTGGTCTTGGCATTTTTGCCTATGCCAGTGGTGATATACGTTTTGCTGATTATCTCAACATCCTGTATATACCCGGTATTGGTGAACTGTCCATTTTCATTGCTGCATTAGTAGGAGCATGTGTCGGATTTCTCTGGTACAACTCATACCCTGCACAGGTGTTCATGGGCGATACAGGAAGTTTAATGCTGGGAGGAGTGATTGCATCATTAGCGTTTTTAGTTAGAAAAGAATTATTGATACCGATATTCTGCGGTGTGTTTTTAGTAGAAGTATTAAGTGTGACGATGCAGGTGAGCTACTTCAAATACACCAAGCGGAAATATGGTGAAGGCAGAAGGATCTTTTTAATGAGCCCTTTGCATCACCATTATCAAAAGCTGGGTTTTCATGAGAGTAAGATTGTAACACGGTTCTGGATCATTACGATTCTTTGCGTTGTGTTTGCCATCGTTACACTCAAAATCCGGTAGGAAAAATGTTGAAAAACCACAATTGGTTTTTAGAATCCAGTACCACCCAATCCAGTGTAAAGCCAAATAAAATCCGATCTATGATTCACCGGGATGAGTACTAACCCATACTTATGAAGAGCCTCTTTTTAGTTCTCAAAGAAATAAGAAGAAGGTTCAAAAAACCAAAAAAGAATTAAAGCAGTTTCCAGTTACCGGTAACCTGTAACTGGTAACATGAAATCTGGAACAGACAAATGGCACACAAATGTTACATACTTGGAGCTGGAGAAAGCGGAGCAGGCGCCGCTATTCTTGCTAAGCAGCAGGGGTATGATGTATTTGTAAGTGATGCCGGTCCAATCAAAAACCTGTACAAAGACGAACTGAATGAATTTGGAATTCAGTTTGAAGAAAGTATGCACACAGAAGAAAAATTACTGAGTGCCGATGAAATTGTTAAGAGCCCTGGTATTCCTGAAAAGAGTGACATGATGAAGAAGATCCGCAGCAAAGGAATTCCGGTGATCAGTGAAATTGAACTGGCCTGGCGTTTTAAAGGCGAAAGTAAAATCGTTGGTATTACAGGCAGCAATGGTAAAACAACCACCACTGCTTTAACCTATCATATTTGCCGTCATGCCGGTTTGAATTGTGCAATGGTTGGTAATATCGGAATCAGCATTGCCAAACAGGTGGCACTTGATCCCAAAGAAATTTATGTGGCTGAGATCAGCAGTTTTCAGCTGGATGATATCAAAGACTTCAGGGCAGAAATAGCGTTGATGACAAATATTACAGAAGATCATTTAGACAGGTACGAATACAAATTTGAAAACTATATCAACGCAAAGTTTAAGATCATCCAAAATCAAACGAAAGACGATTATTTCATTTACTGTGCCGATGACCCGGTAACAGCAAAGTATCTCAGTAAACTTACTATCCATTCAAACCCATTACCATTCACCATGAAACAGGAACCACAAAAAGGTGCTTTCATTAAAGACGGCACTATGACGATTGCAGTTAACGACGACAAGGTTACAATGAGCGTAGACGATTTTAAGATCAAGGGAAAACACAACCAGTACAACACCATGGCAGCAGGTATTGCAGCGGCTACTTTAGGTATCCGCAAAGAAAAAATCAGGGAAGCGGTTACCACATTTGAAAGCCTGGAACACAGAATGGAAATGGTGGCAATGGTTAAAGGAGTTGAGTATATCAATGACAGTAAAGCAACCAACATCAACTCTACCTGGTATGCACTGGAAAGTATGACAAGACCTACCATACTCATTCTTGGTGGTGTGGATAAAGGAAATGATTATGAAGTGCTGAAAGAACTGGTGAATGAAAAAGTAAAAGCCATTGTTTGTCTTGGATTGGATAACAGGAAAATTCATGAAGCATTTGGCGGTTCAGTTGCATTGCTGGTAAATACAACCAGTGCAGAAGATGCTGTAAAAGCAGCGTATCATTTTGCAGAAAAAGGTGATGCAGTTTTATTAAGCCCCGCCTGTGCAAGTTTCGATTTATTTAAAAATTATGAAGACAGAGGAATTCAGTTTAAGCAGGCAGTAAGAGATTTATAATATACATGAGTACGTTCAACGAAATATCATCCAAATTTTCACCCTTCGGTTTAAGAGAAAGAACCAAGGGAGATAAAGTAATCTGGGCTATTGTGATTGTATTATCACTGGTGAGTTTGCTGGTGGTATACAGTGCAACCAATTCACTGGCGTATAAATTATATAAGGGCAACACATTTGTGTACCTGTTTAAACAAATTGCTTTTATAACACTGGGGATACTGATTGTTTATTTCGCACACCGTGTTAACTACACTATCTATTCAAGAGTGGCGAAAGTGATTTTTTATATTTCCATTGTGCTCCTTATATATACATTGTTTTTTGGTGCAAGGATCAACGATGGCAGCAGGTGGATCAAATTGCCGATAATTAATCTCACCGTACAAACATCTGATATTGCCAAGCTGGCCCTGTTCATGTATTTATCAAGGTTGCTTTCCAAGAAGCAGGATGTCATTAAGGATTTCAAAAAAGGATTTATTCCCTTAATGATTCCGATCGTAATCATTTGTGCATTGATAGCTCCGGCCAATCTTTCTACAGCATTGCTTACAGGTGCAACCAGTATGCTGTTATTATTTATCGGCAGGGTAAAGATGAAACACATTTTATTGGTAATTGGAGTGGCGATGATTCCAGTGTTGTTTTTAATCATTATCGCTTCAAGTTATTACGATAAGGAAGAAGGTAAAACCAAAGAGTTGCCGGCATTGCTTTCTGCAGGCCGTATTCCAACATGGATTAAGCGTGTACAGGATTTCCGTTATGCAAAAAATGATGAATCGCCTTACCAGGTACAGCAGGCAAAAATTGCGGTAGCAAAAGGTGGCATATTTGGGTTAGGCCCCGGTAACAGTGAACAGCGAAATTTTTTACCGCATCCTTATTCCGATTTTATTTATGCAATCATCATTGAAGAGTATGGGCTGATTGGTGCGGCATTTATTGTGTTTATCTATATGGTGTTCCTTTTTCGAAGTATTAAGCTGTTCAGGAAATGCCCTTATGCATTTGGGGCATTCCTGGCATTGGCGCTGAGTTTTACGTTGGTGATACAGGCCATGACAAATATGGCGGTGAATGTGGGATTATTTCCCGTAACGGGTGTTACACTTCCGCTGGTAAGTATGGGCGGCAGCAGTTTTCTGTTTACCTGTTTGTCTATCGGAATTATTTTAAGTGTTGCAAGAAATGTGGAGGAACTGGAAGGTTCAACTGAAAAAACTAAAGAAGTGCTGGCATGAGTGTGAAGATTATAATGGCAGGAGGAGGAACAGGCGGACATATTTTTCCGGCCATTGCCATTGCTAATGCCATTAAGAAGATAAAACCCGATGCAGAGATTTTGTTTGTGGGTGCAAAGGGGAAAATGGAAATGGAAAAAGTGCCGCAGGCCGGTTACGAAATAAAAGGGCTGGATATTATCGGTTTTAACAGAAGTTCTTTGATAAAAAATATTGGTTTGCCGTTTATGCTTGTAAGAAGTTTTGTACAGGTGCGGACAATCATCAATCAGTTTAAACCCGATGCGGTAATTGGAGTAGGTGGCTATTCCAGTTTTCCCGTACTGCGTTTTGCCCAGGGTAAAGGCATTCCAACCTTTATTCATGAAAGCAATTCGTTTGCTGGAAAATCGAATATCCTGCTGGGGAAAAAAGCAAGTAAGGTGTTTGTGGCAGGTGATGGAATGGAGAAGTTTTTTCCAGCAGCGAAATTGATGATCACCGGAAACCCTGTACGTTCTTCCATTTCGCTTTCTACTATTACGAAAGCAGAAGCACTGACTTATTTTCAGTTGGAAGAAACAAAGAAAACCGTTCTGGTTGTTGGAGGAAGTTTAGGGGCAAAGAATATTAACGAAGCCATTGATGCAGGGATTGATGAGTTTGGAAAAAATAATCTGCAGCTCATTTGGCAAACAGGAAAGCCGTATGCCGCAAAAGCAAAAGTAAGAGCTGAAGGAAAATACAATGTGTGGGTGAATGAGTTTATTACGCAGATGGAGCATGCCTACTCAGCAGCTGATGTGGTGATTTCAAGAGCAGGAGCGATGGCGATTGCTGAGATCTGTTTAGTTGCTAAGCCGGCGGTATTTGTTCCGTTTCCTTATGCAGCTGAAGATCATCAAACTGCGAATGCACAGCACCTGGTTGCAAAACATGCAGGATTGATGGTGAAGGATAGTGAGGCAAAAGGTAAACTGGTGAATGCAATTCTCGCATTGGCGAAAGATGAAGCAAAGCAGGCTGAGTTGAAACAGAATATTGCAAAGCTTGGAGTAGTAGATGCTGACAGAATTATTGCAGAAGAGGTTTTGAAAAATATTAGATAGTGCGATCCTCCGTCTGACGCCCTCGTCTGACGGAATAAAAAAGAAGAAATGAATAGGTCAGACGAGGGCGTCAGACCGGAATAAAGAATAATGATTCAGTTGAACGATATAAAGTCTGTGTATTTCATTGGTGTAGGTGGAATTGGCATGAGTGCACTGGCAAGGTTCTTTAATGAAAAGGGAGTGAAGGTGAGTGGTTATGATAAAACAGTTACGCCATTAACCAGTTTGCTGGAAGAAGAAGGAATTGAAGTTCATTATAAAGAAGACATTGAACAGATTCCAAAGGATGTGCAGCTGGTGGTATATACACCGGCCATTCCAACGGAACAGAAAGAGTACCGGTATTATCTGCAGAATGGGTACAGTGTAGTAAAGAGAAGTGATGTGCTGCAGATTATAACGCAGAGTTCTTTGAATATATGTGTGGCAGGTACACATGGCAAAACAACCATCAGTACCATGACAGGGCATTTGTTGCGACACAGCGGTTTTGGATGCAATGCTTTCCTCGGTGGAATTGCAGTGAATTACAACCGCAACTTCTGGAGCAGCGAAAACAATGTATGTGTGGTGGAAGCAGATGAGTATGACCGTTCCTTTCATAAACTGAGTCCGGATATAGCCGTGATCACAGCAATGGATGCAGATCATCTGGATATCTACGGAACGGCTGAAAATATGGAGGAAGCGTTCATTGAGTTTACACGTAAGATAAAACCCGGTGGATGGCTCATCAGCAAATATGGAATGAAGAGGACAGATGATCTTATTGCAGCTAATCACATCACTTATCATTTAAGCAATGAGCAGGCAACTGTTCATGCCGTGAATCTGAAAGTGAACAATGGAGGTTATTTGTTTGATGCAGCGATGACTGATCCGACAGCTACCGGATGGCAGTTAAAGAATGTCCAATTGAATATAGGTGGCTTGCACAATGTGGAAAATGTACTTGCAGCAATTGCTGTTGCACATATACTGAAGATAGAAGATGAAAAAATAAAAAAGGCCGTTGCTGACTTTAAAGGAGTGAAAAGAAGATTTGAGTATGTGATTGCTCCGGGTGATGCTGATGTAACATTTGTTGATGATTACGCACATCATCCGGAAGAATTGAGAGCATTAATTGCCGGAGCAAGAAGCTTGTTTGCAGGGCAGAAACTGGTTTTAGTTTTTCAGCCACATCTCTTTACACGTACAAGAGATTTGGCGGATGGGTTTGCAGAAAGCCTGGATATGGCAGATGAAGTGATTCTTCTTCCCATTTACCCGGCAAGAGAACTGCCAATTGAAGGAGTAAGCAGTGAATTGATTTTAGATAAAATGAAGTTGAAGAAGAAACAGATTATGGCGAAGGAAGAATTAGTTAGTAAGGTAAAACAATTGGTTAGTGAAGACACTAACCAAGACGGAGGTTGGGAGGGGGCTGTTTTTATTACAGCAGGTGCAGGCGATATTGATGCAATGCTGCAGGAATTAAAAAAGAAGATCGAACAGAAATAAATGAGCAATAGAAAAATTTCATGGAAGAAGTTATTGCTGACCATCATCTGGATGGCAGTAGGAGCAGGCACAATTGTCGTGCTGGTTGCTGCTGCGCAAAGCCAGAGGGGAAAACATTGTAAAGATGTAATTGTAACAATAAAAGGAATCGACGGCACGGAGTATGTAAGTAAGAAGCAAATCCTGAAAACCATTTCCGGAGGCAGACCTGATTTGATGAAAGGGCAGCTGATCAGAACATTTGATCTGCAACAGCTGGAGGAATTACTCGAAACAAATCTGTGGATCAGAAATGCAGAACTGTTCTTTGATAACAATGATGTGCTGCATGTTGATATAACAGAACGTGAACCCGTGGCAAGAGTATTCAGGGTAAATGGTGAATCATTTTATGTGGATGAGCTGGGCGATCAGCTTCCGGTTACCAATGATCAGATTGCAAGAGTGCCGGTGTTTACTTCCTTCCCCAATGAAACGACGAAGGAAAGAAAAAAAGACAGTGTGCTGCAGGAGCAGGTAAAAGAGATAGGCCATTTTATTTTGAAGAATGATTTCTGGATGGCGCAGGTTGATCAGCTGAATATTAATAACTATGAATTTGAGCTGGTACCAAAACTGGGTAATCATGTGATTTTGTTTGGCGATGGTAATGGCATTGAACCAAAGTTTAACCGCCTGTTGCTCTTCTACAAGCAGATTATGAATAAAACGGGTTGGAATTATTACAGTGCATTGGATGTTCGTTATAATAAACAATTGGTTGCTGTAAGAAGGGACAGTGTGAGTTTATTTAAAAGTTTTGTATTGAAGCAGGAGCAATTACAGATCAGTACAACGATCGACAGCAGTCAGCTCGTAACCGATTCAACAGTAACAACTGAGAAACCAAATAAAACAATCAGTTCAGGCAATTTGCTTACCTCCGGGACCTATAAGAGTACCCAAAAACCAGAGTCCGTTTTACAATCCCTACCTGTGAAATCACAAAAAAACCAAAATCTCAATGCTTTGAAGAACCAATTCCCTACCCCTTCGAAAAAAGCAGATAAACCAGTGCTTACTAAAAAACCTCCATCGCAAACAGATGAAGAAAAAGTGCTGAGTGAAGCGAAGAAACAACCAATAAAAAAAGAACCAAAGGCAGTAATGAAAAAGAAAGATGGACAATAAAAAATAAACTCAGGAAACAAGCATAAGAAAATTATTCGAATCAGTTAATCAGAACATCAACGGTTTCACACAACTAAAAACAACATACAACAATGACAACGGAATCACCCACCAACGGAACAGCAATCAGTGCACAGGCTGTAAACAACAACCCCATTATTGTGGGTTTGGACATTGGTACCACCAAGATCGCTGCTATTGCCGGAAGAAAAAATGAATTCGGCAAACTGGAAATTCTTGGCTTTGGCCGTGCTAACTCAAGTGGTGTACAACACGGTATGGTGTTGAACATCGATCAAACGATTAAAGCAATTGAACAGGCTTTACAGAATTGTTATGCCAGTAACCCTAACTTAGAAATCAATGAAGTGTATGTAGGGATTGCAGGTCATCACATTAAAAGTCTGCAGACACGTGGCGATATTGTCCGTCAGAATAATGAAGAAGAAATTGCACAGCGTGAAATTGATCAGCTCATCAGTGATCAGTTTAAAACATATATTCCTGCCGGCGATCAGATCATTGATGTGATTCCGCAGGAGTTCACTGTTGATAATTTTCAGAATATTCCCAACCCGATTGGGTACAGTGGTGTAAAAGTCGGCGCTAATTTTCACATCATCACCGGGGATAAAAATGCCATCCGCAATATCAACCGCAGCGTGGAGAAAAGCCATTTAAAAGTAAAAGACCTTGTATTGCAACCATTGGCTTCTGCAGCAGCTGTTATGTGCGAGCATGATCTCGAAGCAGGTGTAGCCATTGTTGATATTGGTGGTGGTACAACTGATCTGGCTGTGTTTTATGAAGGTATATTAAAGCATACAGCAGTTATTCCTTTCGGCGGTGAAAATATTACCAACGATATTAAAATGGGATTGGGTGTATTACGTACACAGGCTGAGCAAATGAAAGTACAGTTCGGAAGTGCATTGGCTGATGAGGCAAAAACAAATGCATTCATCACCATTCCCGGCATCCGTGGTATGCAGCCAAAAGAAATTTCTGTAAAGAATCTTGCACACATCATCCAGGCTCGTATGAGTGAGATCATGGATTTTGTTACCTATCACTTAAAGCAGGTTGGTTTAGATAACCGCATGCTCAACGGTGGTATTGTATTAACAGGCGGCGGTTCACAATTAAAACATCTGATTCAGTTAACCGAATATGTAACCGGGTTGAATGCAAGAATCGGTTTCCCAAATGAGCACCTTGCATCAGGACATATTGATGAACTGGCTAAGCCAATGTACTCAACCTGTATTGGTTTGATATTGAAAGGATACAATGTGTATGAGAATACACAGAATAAACTGAAAGGCATTGAAGTAAAAGCGGAATTGGTTGCTGAAGTTGTGAATGACTATGATGAAAGGACAGACACACATACAGTGCGCATCAAAAAACGTAAAAGTCTGAAAGGATTTATGGACAGTATCAAAGACGGATTGATTGACATGTTTAATGAAGAGGAAGACAAAAAGTTTTAGGTAATAAGTTGTAAGTTTTAATTGCAGCTTGAAGTTTATCCGTTGCATTCTTAAAACTTATAACCTAAAACTTACAGCATATTTAAAAAACTTACAACCTAACAACCCCGGAAATTTATGATACATTTTGATCTGCCAAAAGAAAAGTCCTCCATCATCAAAGTAATAGGTGTTGGTGGCGGCGGAAGCAATGCTGTGAATCACATGCATTCACAGATTATTGAAGGAGTAAACTTTATTATCTGCAATACAGATGCGCAGGCTATTGCATTAAGTATGGTGCCAAACAAGGTACAGTTGGGCCCGCACTTAACCCAGGGATTGGGAGCAGGTGCAAATCCTGAAATTGGCCGCCAGGCAACAGAAGAAAGTCTGGAAGAAATCAAACGCATACTGGAAGTGAATACCAAGATGGCATTCATTACTGCAGGTATGGGTGGTGGTACAGGAACAGGTGGTGCTCCTATCATTGCAAAAATCTGTAAAGACCTCGGTATCCTTACCGTTGGTATTGTAACCACTCCGTTTGGTTATGAAGGAAAGAAAAGAATCCTGCAGGCAGAGGAAGGTATTAATAAACTGAAAGACTATGTTGATACATTACTTGTAATCAGCAATGATAAACTGCGTCACCAGTTTGGTAATTTAAAAATGAAGGAAGCATTTGCCAAAGCAGATAATGTACTGGCAACTGCAGCAAAATGTATCACTGATGTAATCAACAGCACCGGGCAGATCAATGTGGATTTTGCGGATGTATGTACCGTCATGAAAAATGGTGGTGTGGCCATACTTGGTAATGCAAGTGCAAATGGTGAAAACCGTGCACAGCGTGCTATTGAAGAAGCATTGAATTCACCTTTGCTGAATGATAATGATATCAGTGGTGCAAAATGGATCCTCATCAACATCAACAGTGCAGAAGGTGATCATGAATTTACCATGGATGAAGTAGAGATTATTCAAAACCATCTGTTATCACAGGCTGGTGAAAATACAGATGTGATTCTTGGCTTGGGTTATGATGCTACGTTGGGCGATCAGATCGGTATTACATTAATCGCAACAGGGTTTGAGCAAAAGAATCCATTCGATAAAAAACCTGCAGTGGTGGAGGAAGCAAAACCAAAGCTTGAAAAAATTGTATTGACATTAGGAGAACCGGAGAAGAAAGAATACAAACAACCTGTGTTGTTTGAAGAAGCAAAAGATCTCTTTGCTCCAACAATAGTGGAAGAAATGACCCCTGTTGTGCAGATGCCAATTGCACCGGTTGTGGAAACAACAAAGATTGAATTTGTATTGGAACCGGTTTCTGTTCCTGCAATGATGCATCCACCAGTTGAAGAAAAGAAAGAGGATTTACCCGTCATCGTTTCAGCGAAAGAAGAACTGGTGATGCAGACATCTATGAATCCTGTTCAACATACAAGAGAAGTAAAACCTGCTGGCGGTTTTTTAAGGAAGCCGGCGGTGATTTACGCAGAACCAAAAGAAGAATCCATTCCGGAAATAAAGTCTGAAGAAAAACCAGTTGAACTTCCCACACAGTTACGTATCGTTAAGGACGAGGAAGAATCGTTCAATATGCAGCTGGTGGAAAAGAAAGAACAACAACCGGCGGAGAAAGAGCTTAGGAGCGATCAAAATGTTCATCTTGCTTCTTCGGAAGAGCCTCCGGTAACGGATGAGGCAGAAGAGCAACGGAAGAAAGCCGCAGAACGATTACAGAAGTTGAGAAACCTCTCGTTTAACATTCATGCAGCTGATCCGAATAATGAGTTTGACAATGTGCCGGCATATCTCCGCCGTAATTTAGAATTGTATAATACAATTTCGTCTGCAGAAAATTTTTACAGCAATTACACTGTGCAGGCTGATGAAAATAACCAGGGTCAGATCAATACCATCAATACTTTTTTGGATGGTAAAAAGCCTGACTAGCTCTATGCTTTAGCGTAGAGATAATTTGTTTTTAGTTGTAAGGTGAACTTTAGAATCGTTGAGTTTATTCGTTGTGTAATAGCCCCTCCAAAAGAGGGGCTATCTATTTTGAATCATATTTCTTTTTACTTACATTAGATTATCCATATTGTAAAACTACATCATATGCCCAAAGTATTCCTGACCGGATCTGATGGACTGTTAGGCAGTAATCTTGTGCGGGAGCTGATTAAAAGAAACTACGAAGTAACAGCCATGGTTCAAACCGGCCGGCAGCCGGTTACGTTAAACAATCTTTCAGTGAACATTGTGTATGGCGATGTAACAAACAAAGAGCAGTTGATTCAGTTCTCAAACAGTGCTGATTATTTTATTCATGTTGCAGCGTTGACGGATATTTGGCCCACAAAACATTCGAAGTATCACGAGATTAATGTAGTGGGTACAAAGAACGCAGTGGAAGCAGTATTACAAAATAAGATTGGTAAAATGATTCATGTAGGCAGTGCGAGTTCATTTGGTTTTGGAACAATTAAGGAGCCCGGTAATGAAATGTGGGCAGAAAAGTGCACAACCTATGATCTTGATTATATTATTTCAAAAAAGCAAGGGCAGGAATTCGTGATAGAGGCAGTTAAAAAAAGAAACCTTCCTGCAGTGGTTGTTTGTCCCACGTTTATGATTGGACCATATGATACTAAACCCAGTTCAGGGGCATTGGTGCTTGCAGTTATTAAGAATAAGATTCCTGCTTTACCCAAAGGAGGAAAAAACTGGGTGGCAGTAAAAGATGTAGCAGTTGGTATTTGTAATGCACTTGAAAAAGGAAGAATAGGAGAGAGCTATATTCTTGGTGGAGAAAATCTTTCTTATAAAGATGCAGTAAAGCAAATTGCAGAGTCGGTTGGGCAACCCAGTTACCCAACAGTGATGTTGCCTGACATATTCATGAAACTGGCGGGGAAACTGACGCCGATCTTTTCTGTTTTGAGGGGAATCAAGCCTGACCTTTCGTATCCGCTTGCCTGTATTTCCTGTGATGAACAATTTTTTACTTCACAGAAAGCAATCCGGGAATTAAGCCTTCCGCAAACACCTATTGGTGAAGCAGCAAAAGAATTAAAGTATTGGTTTGAAGAAAACGGTTACTTGTAAAGTTTATTCATTTTTTTGTAAGAGCGTTTTACCATCATTTCCAGGATACCCGGGAAGTAACGGGAAAGAAAGAAAAATAATTTGCCGGGAATGCCAACTACTGTTTGATTTTTCCTCGATGAAATATTTTGCACAATTTTTTGTGCAACAGTCTCAGGTGAATCTTTAAATGCTCCCTTTCTTTCTTCAAGCTGAACCAACTCTCCGTTAGCACCAATAGCAGTTTTATCAGCTTCAATTTTTGTAATACCTACATACACAATTCCCACATGAACTTTGTCGGCTGCGTGTTCTATACGCAAAGCCTGTGCAATAGCGGTTAAGGCCATTTTTGCAGAGCAGTAAATTGAAATAAAAGGCAATCCTCTCAAACCAGCCAGGCTCGAAATAAAAACAATGCTTCCTTTGTTTTTTTTAATGTGGGGTAAGGCTATTTTTGTAAGCATCAAAGGGGCAATGCTGTTCACCTGGTACATGTATGTCATTACGGCGGGTGAAACAGTTTCAATCATCCCACGCATCGATGCACCGGCATTGTTCACCAGTACGTCAATGCGGCCATATTGCCTGATAGCAAAGTCAATTAAAGCAATGCTGTCTTCTTCTTTTGTTACATCGCCGGCGAAACTGCATACATCAAAACCCGCCTGCCTTAACTCTTTTTCTGTAGCAACCAGTTTTTCAGCTGATCTTGCATTCAATACAATTTTTGCATTGCGATGACCTAAATTTTTTGCAAGGGCTTTTCCGATTCCCATCGAAGAGCCGGTTATGATCACTACTTTTTGTTCAAAGGAAACGCTCATACAAATTTCATTTCCGGGTTATGATACACAGAAAAAATTTCATTCGAAAGGGCCATGATGAGGTGAGTAAAAAAAGCCACAGCAATACTTCCCGTTGAAACCGTAGCATAGCAAAGTAATAAACCATAAGGAATTGCTCCAATGGTTTCGCCTGAACCTTTCGGAATATGTGTTGTTGAATACAGTGCAATGTTAATAGCTACGGCAGGCCAAAAGCCAAACGTTTCCAAACAGGTAAACAGTAAAACACCCCGAAATAAAAATTCATAAGCGAGTAAATAGAAAACCCAGGCAAAGCAGTTGATGAAAACCCGTTTCGCTGTCCATTCTTTTAAACGCATTTGCGGGTAGGAAGCCAGCCTGGCCGCTTTGTTCGATGCAAAATAATTCATCGTAATAATTAATGCACCCATTATAGCTATGTAAAGCAGGGATGTTTTATAGTCGCCCCATTTCAACCCAAGATCGGCCATTGAATATTGCTTCCAGAAAAAAAACAAAATTACAGGTACAATGCCAAGAAAGAATACCCCTGTTAATTTTTGAAATACGGCATAATTGATCTGTGCTTTATCAGCGTTTTGCTGAGTAAGAAACCTCTGCTCCAGTTTTTGATCGATGGATAGAAACCAATAAGCTGCAAATCCAATTGCCGTGTAAGTAATAGCAATAAATGCATCTGTTTGTTCGGGATCCCAGGCGAAAGTAGCAGGCATATATTATTGTTTTGGATAATTGTGGTTATATGATTAAATCTGTGCCGGTACATTTTGTTCCTGAAAGCGGCGAATGGCTTTGTCTGCTTTTTTCCTTGCAACCGACAGCTTGTACAAAAACCAGTTGTCTTTCATAATACGAGTCATCATCTTATCAAAAGGCAGATAAATGCCGAGGCTGATCAGGCCCCACAAATTATTAAGAGGGTTGGGATGAAGTTTGCGATAGCTGACTGCTATACCCCCGCTTAAGTACACGTTATAATGCCACCAACGGGCGGGCATAAATAAAGAATCGCCTGCTTCCTGTACAAACCTGTATCCTTTTACATAGTTCAACCCGGGATACGTATCATAATCAGGAGCATCAAGATTTACTGTTGAATGCGTATTGAATGGCAGGCGATAAAGCAGATCGTTGTATTCAGGTGCAATTAACGTTATACTTTTCCTCCCATAGAATTGGGTAAGCAATACATTGTTGTAATCAACATCGAAATGCAAACGAACTTCGGTGTTCTTTCCTCCCATGAAAAAGAAGCCCAGTTTGTCTAACATTCCCTTGAACAGGTGCGGACATGAAAAGTCTTTTTTTAACTCTGGCTTCAGTTTGTATAAGTCAAATACGAACATGCGGAGCGGCGTGTATTCATCTTTTTCAATAATGTTAAGGAAATCACGCAACAGAATTTCTGTATCTCCTTTTGTTGTAGTTGTTTTCTCATGTACCTTATTTCGGTTGTCGAATACCTGCACTATTTCATCACCACAATACTCACGGAAAAAATCAATGGTCCATTTTTTGCCTGCCGGCTGCAGGTTGGCAAGCCCCTTTATCAGCAAAGGCTTTTGCGGCAGAAAATAGTTTTTTCTAAAAGCTGCAGGTGTTAGGTCTTTAATATCAACTGTGTCGATTTTGGGTGAAAGTTCCAGCGCCATAGGAAAAAGTTTAGCGGTTACATTTACAAGTTAGTCAATTCTTTGTTTTTTTATATCTAATCCAACTCCGGAATAATTGACCAAAGGGAATAATAATTCCGGATAAATTATACGATAAAAATCAGTAGAAGAAGCGGGTCAGATTCGGAAATCTGGCTAATGGGTGGAATATCGTTTTCTGCTGTGAAGTGAACTATATTTAATAAATGATTTGGTAATGTAAAACCCCTCCGCTTTACGGAGGGGTTTTTTTTGACAGACCTTAAACATGAAAAAAGGAAAGTCGATAATTATACCTAAACGATTTACGCATGCATTCTTGAAAAAATAATACCGGCAATCATGGCCTGGAAAAATCCATAAAGAACCCATGACCAGATTGTCAACAGGGAAACGTCAATAGCGCTGTAGGTAATGAGTAAAGATGGGATTGTGGCAATTAATACATAAATGATTGCCATTTCAATTCCCTGCATAAAAGCATTGCCCTTCAGCAATGATTTAAACCTGTTCCAGAACCACGCTAATCCAAACCCAAGAATAACCGGGTGTATATAATACAAAAAGTTGCGGGACTCATCATTTACAAATGCCGGGTTGTAATACTCTTCTGCTACTTTTGGAAGCAGGATGGGCATTACCAGCAAAGCAATGTAAGCAAACAGCAGTAAAGCTGCACTGGCAACAAGGCCTGAAGTGATTATTTTTTTCATTGATTGATTTTTAAAGGGGAAAGATAAACTGAGTTTCTGTTTGTTGCAAGAATTCATGCAACAAGGTTGAATGATTTTAATCAGTACTGGCAACTCCTGCTCCAGTTGACGGGTGGATCTGGATAACTGTCCTGAACTGTAGTTCCTCAGCTTTCCCGGAATCATACCTGTCGGCTGTGGATAATCCTCCTGTAACTGCTTAAATTTGAAGGAAAAGTGACTTCCTTCATTTATAAACATGATTTTGATTAGACTATTTAAATAGCGGCCTGTCTAACTTTGCCCCCAATTCAAGTATTACTTATGACGAAGACAATTTTTATAGCTACAACGGAACCTTACAGCGGTAAATCAATTATAGCACTCGGTATTGTAAATATGCTCCTGGCCAAAGCCCGGAAAGTGGGTTATTTTAAACCAATCATCAACGAAGATCCAAGGGGGAAGAGGGATGTGGATATAGAAACAATTGTACATCATTTTGGACTTCCTATTGCATATGAAGATACCTACGCCTTTACACGTCAGCAGGCATTACGGCAAATGGAAGGAGAAAACCGGGGCGATCTGATCAATACAGTGATCCGTAAGGTAAAGAAGCTGGAAGAGACCTATGATTTTACCGTGATTGAAGGAAGCGATTACCTTGGAGAAGGAACTGCTTTTGAATTTGAGACCAATGTAAGTATTGCCAAAAATCTGAATGCACCGGTTGTTATCGTTATCTCAGGTGAAAACAAAACAACTGCTCAGATAGTGAACACCGTTCAGGCTGTGTTGCGGAACTTTAAATCACGTGAAGTGCAGGTGCTGGCAGTTGTTGCCAATAAGATAAAAAAGAACATGGTGGATGATGTGCAGTTGCTGCTTTCATCGCAATTGAATGGCGGAACCATCCTTGCTGTAATACCTGAAGATAAAAACCTGCAGAATCCAACCATGAAAGAAATTCATGAGCAGTTGGGTGGTAAACTTCTTTTTGGTGAAAAACAGTTAACCAACCAGGTTGATAATTTTGTTACAGGTGCAATGCACTTACCGCATTTCCTGAATCATATTGTTGAGAACGTATTGATTGTTACTCCCGGGGATCGTGGAGATATCATCATTGGCGCAATGCAGGCAGGCCTTTCTGTGAATTATCCAAAAATTGCAGGCATTGTACTTACAGCAGGCATTGAGCCGGAAGAACCGGTAATCCGTTTGCTGGATGGTTTACAAACAGTGTTGCCCATCATTTCTGTAAAAGAAGGAACATTTCATACAACAGCATTGCTTGGCTCTATTAAATCAAGAATATCTTCCGATAACACCAAGAAAATTCAGCTGGCCATCAGCACATTTGAAAAGTATGTGGATGTAAATGCACTGGATGAAAAGATTGTCACCTTTAAGCCGGAAGGCATTACACCGCATATGTTCCAGTACCAGCTGGCAAAGCGTGCAAAAACCAAGATCAAACATATTGTACTTCCCGAGGGAAATGAAGACCGTATTTTAAAAGCGGCCGCCCGTTTAATTAACCAGGAATTGGTTGAACTTACTTTATTGGGAGATGCTGCAGAAATTGCAGCATCAATCAAACGACTTGGATTAAATCTTGATCTGAAACGCATTCATATCATCGACCCGGTAATGTCTGAGCATTTTAATGATTATGTGGAAACACTGTATGAATTAAGGAAAACAAAGAACATCACTATGGAAGCTGCACGTGATCTCATGTCTGATGGATCTTACTTCGGTACCATGATGGTGTTCAAAGGACATGCAGATGGAATGGTATCAGGCGCAGTGCATACAACTCAACATACCATTCGCCCCGCATTGCAGTTTGTAAAAACAAAACCCGGCATTTCAACCGTGTCTTCTGTTTTCTTTATGTGTTTGCCCGATCGTGTTTCTGTATTTGGCGATTGTGCAGTGAATCCTGACCCAACTGCTGAACAGTTAGCTGAGATTGCTATTTCATCAGCAGAAAGCAGTTTAAGTTTTGGTATTGAACCAAGAATTGCAATGCTTTCTTATTCTTCCGGAACATCCGGTGAAGGAGTTGATGTTGAAAAAGTAAGACTGGCTACACAAATTGTAAAACAAAAAAGACCCGATCTGAAAGTGGAAGGTCCGATTCAGTATGATGCGGCAGTAGATCCGGTTGTTGGTAAACAAAAAATGCCAGATTCAAAAGTAGCAGGGCAGGCAAGTGTATTAATTTTCCCTGATTTAAATACAGGAAATAATACTTACAAAGCAGTACAGCGTGAAACAGGTGCATTGGCCATTGGTCCGATGCTGCAGGGATTGAACAAACCCATCAACGATCTCAGCCGTGGCTGTACAGTTGATGATGTATTTAACACAGTCATTATTACAGCCATACAGGCGCAGGAAAAATAAAACAATAACTCACCTGCAGATTTTCATCTGCTAAAAAGATACTGATCGTATGAACATTTTTGTAATTAACACAGGCAGCAGTTCGCTCAAATACCAGTTGTTTAAAATGCCGCATGAAAAACCTGTGTGCAGCGGTTTGGTAGAACGGATTGGGATGGATGGTTCTTCCATTACTCATAAAACATATCTGAACGGTGAAGAGAAAGTGGTGAAGGAACAAATACAACTGGCCGATCATGAAGCCGGTTTACATGAAGTGGTGAGTTTGCTCACTGATAAAGAAACAGGAGTAATAAAAAGTACAGATGAGATTGAGGCAGTTGGTCACCGTGTGGTGCATGGCGGGGAAAGCTTTGCAGCAACCACCATTATTACCAATGAAGTAAAAGAAAAGATCAAAGAATTATTTTCGCTTGCACCCCTGCACAACCCCGCCAATTATATCGGTATACAGGTGGCGGAAAAAATATTTACCAAAGCAAAACAGGTAGCTGTGTTTGATACAGCCTTTCATCAAACCATGCCGGCGAAAGCTTACCGTTTTGCCATTCCTCAAAACTTATATACAGAGCAGCATATCAGGGCTTATGGTTTTCATGGCACTTCGCACAAATATGTGAGCGAACAGGCAGCTGCTTATCTCAATAAAAAAAATGCAAAAGTTATTACGATTCATCTTGGTAACGGAAGCAGCATGACGGCAGTTGATGGCGGACGTTCTGTTGATACAACCATGGGCTTCGGTCCTGTTGGTGGTTTGATCATGGGAACAAGATCAGGCGATATTGACGCCGCTGTTATTTTTCATTTAATTGAACAGCTTGGTTATTCAGCAAAAGAAGTGAGCGACCTCCTCAATAAAAAAAGCGGCATGTCTGGTTTAACCGGATACAGTGATATGCGTGATATCCGCAAGGCAATAGCCGAAGGTGATCAGCAGGCAGAACTTGCCTCTGAATTATATGCTTACCGCATTAAAAAATATATTGGCGCATACGCTGCTGTACTCAATGGACTCGATGCAATTGTTTTCACTGCAGGGGTAGGAGAAAATGCAACTGATATCCGCCGCCGTGTTTGTACCGATATGCAGTTCCTCGGTATTCATTTTGATGAAGCAAAAAATGAAATCCGTTCTTCTGAAATAAGAGAGATCAATACAGCAGATTCACCGGTAAAAATTTTAGTGATCCCTACCAATGAAGAACTGGAAATTGTGAAACAGTGCTATGAATTGCTGAATGAAAAAAGTAAATTGGCCTTTTAAAAAATCCTCACGCTTACGAATTGGTGACCAGGAAGATCATTGTAGCAAGCTGGATGATAATTGATACAAAAGTGAAGCTTGCCACCTTGTACTTGCTTTTAACAAAGCGGATAACAGATATAATAAACATGGCCAACAGTAACAGGAGAGCCGGTATTGTCAGCATCTCCACAATTACACCAAGAAAAACAGGTCTGTAGTTAAGTTTGTCTGCGGTAATAAGAAAAATAAAATAAGCCGCAACTGTCAGGCTTAAAAGGAAAATAAGATTATTCTGTTTTGTTATTTTCATTTTCTAAAAAGAATTGTCAATATTCTTGGAATTTCATTCCGGTCGTCATCATCAAAATATTCATTGATTTCAACAATCGATAATCCATATTTTTTTGCAGGCAGTAAAAAATCAGAGAGATGATGATTGAAACATTGTACCACCTGTGTGCCTGTTTCCGTTTCAAACCTTGCCTTGCTTCCGTTGTATTGTTTAAAGGGATGCAGCTCTCCAATATAAACATGCCCGCCGCTGTTTAATGAAGCTGCCACTTCTTTAAAAATATGATCAAGGTTGTCAATATGCTCCAGTACTAAACTGAAACTCACTAAGTCGTATAAGCCGTTTCTGAAAGTCCAGTCTTTGGTAATATCTGCCTGTTTAAATTCAACTATTTCTGAGCTGACTTTTTCTTTTGCTTTCGCCAGCATTTCTTCCGACAGGTCAACTGCCGTTACATGTTTTGCTTTTTCTGCAAACCAAACCGTATTCTTTCCTGTACCGCAACCAATTTCAAAACAACGGTCGAAGTTGATCGTGGCTAAATTGCTGCGTAGCGCAATTGCTTCGAGGTCTCTTGTTTTGTTGAGATTGGTATCGTATTGCGATGCCCATGCATTGTATGCCTGTTGAGTATCCATCCTGCCTGTTTATTATGAGATGAAAGTAAGAAAAGCTGCAGAAATCATTTCAACGAAAACTTATTTTTCTTTCGTCCAGATCCTGTAGCCTTTAAAATAGGAGCTGTTCCATGATTGATATCTTGGAATCATAAATTGATCCAGCCTTCTTAAAAAGTCAGGATAGTTTTTTGCTTTGCTCCATAGATTTTCACTCAGTGCTGTCATACGTGGGAAGATCATGTAGTCAACTTTTGTTGAGTAGCCCATATACTCTGTCCACACATTTGCCTGAGCACCCACAATTTTATTTCCCAGGTTTGCTTTTTGTACAGCATCAGGAATAACCCGGTAAGTATATACAGCTTCTAAAGAATTATATCCTTTAATCGCCAGGCTGTCGCTGGGGTCTTTCGATTGAAAATGATCAAAGTAAAAGGGAACACCCGGCGTCATAATAATGTTGAATCCTTTTTTGGCGACTGATACCGCCTGCTTTTCATCGGCCCAGTTCATGATCAGTGCAGATGTATCCAGATCACCTTCAGCAATTTCATGCCAGCCAATGGCTTTCCTGTTCAGCGTTTTTAAATATGAAGCAATGTATTCAACAAAATAAGTTTGAAGTGCTGTTTCATCTTTCAGGTTATTCTTCTGCATAAACTGCTGCGTTTTTTTATCCTGCTTCCACCACATCCTGCTGCATTCATCACCACCAATATGTATATACGTTGACGGAAATAATTCAGTGAGTTCTTTAAATACTGATTTCAAGAACTGAAACGTAAAATCAGTTGGTGCCAGCACATTGTTCTGCCGGTTATACATACCCCATGTAGTTGCCACATTCCATACCGTATCAGGTTTTGTACTCAGTTGCGGATAAGCAGCAATGGCAGCCCTGCTGTGACCGGGAATATCCAGTTCAGGAATAATAGTAATGCCACGTACAGTTGCATAAGCAACAATTTCTTTTATTTCTGCTTTGGTATAAAAGCCACCATAACGTTTGCCATCATAGCGGGCAGGTGCATCTTTAAAATGTCCGATCAGTGTGGAGTCTCTCCATGATGCAATAGAATTTAATTTCGGGTAACTGCTTATTTCAAATCGCCATCCCTGGTCATCGGTTAAATGCCAGTGAAATGTATTGAACTTATGAAACGTGAGATAGTCAATATACTTTTTAATATAACTCACCGAAAAAATATGCCGCACCACATCAAGGTGCATACCTCTATAACTGAACTGTGGATAATCTGTAATGGCAACAGCAGGAATAGTTATGCCTGCCTGTTTCTTCAATGGAAATAACTGTAATAAGGATTGAGCAGCATTTATAAAACCACGGACATCTTTTGCAAGGATCAGAACACGCTCACCGCCACTTTTCAGCATATACATTTCTGCTTTGCTGATTGTTGCAGAATCACAGAGCATTACAATTCCCGCAGCAGGTATTTTTTTTGTTAATGGTATTTCCTGAAGCAACAGTGTAACGCCACTTTGCTTTTGCAGTTCATCACGCAGGTATTTCGCCTGTGCTTCAAATGTTTTACTGTAATAGATCGTGGAATTTCCGGTAAGCTGAACAGCAGACGATTGAACTGTTTCAAATTTTACCGGCGCAGGTATAATATTGTTCGCTGATTGTGCAAAGGAATGAATTGATATAAATAAGAGGACAAAAGCAAGACTGATTTTTTTCATACTATTATGGGTTAAAAACGTTTCAACGTTTTTCTGAATTCGCCTGCAAGATAACGGTCTTCGCTTTTTAAGATCAGCTGAAAAGGATCATCGGTTTATTTTGCTGCTAATGGAATATAATGGGTGTTGATCAGTTTCAAATGATGTGCCTGGTGGCCAATTATATTAAACCCCATTCCTGCTACAGAAATTTCAAACTGCCAGTTGATCCCTGTAAGCAATAATATTTCTTCATCAAAATTATTGAACATCGCAATGGTCGATTTCCGTACAGCAATCAACTCATCAAGAATCTGTTCAATTGCTTTTTCATTTGCCTTTGAATGTCTTGCCAGCAGGTCTTCATCAAACCCCGGCTGTACAGATTTTTTTCTTCTTGCAAAAAGTAAAGTACGGTACGATAAGATGCGTTCAAAATCTGTAATATGCTGCAGGGTTTCATTCACCGTCCATTTACCTTCTGCATAGGTTTTTGTACCAATGTGTTTCAGCAAAGTAAGATCAAGTCCGTTGATCTGTTGCAGGCTCATGTTAAAAGCTTCACTTAATTCAACATCATCAACAAGGTCAATATACTTTTCAAAAAACCCCGGCTTTGGACTGATCTCTGATCTTTTCATACTTGTCTGATTGAAGAATGAAATTAATTCATTCAATCAAAACTTCTGCAGCTCACAAAAAAGCCGGTGTTAAAATAACACCGGCCTGTATGAACAAGAGTTTGTTAATTTGCTTTCACCACTTCGTACCAAACTTCACCATTGTCCTGTATAAAAGGTTTGTACATGGCACCATCAACCATATAATAAGTTTCACCATCAATGGTTACGGTTTCGTAGCCTGCTGGTAAACTTTCAACCACTGCACCTAACGGAGGAGAAACAACATAGTAATTGTTATCTCTGTAATCATAATACGTGCCGTTGTAATAGTAGTAAGGATAGTCACGCACATAAATCCTGCTGTATCCAAAAGGTAATACGTTAATGTAAATACCAATCGGCGGCGCCACTACTCTGAATATATTATTGTAAGGACGGTAATATACACCATCATAATACCTGTAGCCGTAACCACCAAAGTTCAGACTGATGTAAGTAGATGGCAATGTATTATAATACCTGTTTCTTGCCGGTAAGTAAGAATATCTCCAGCTCGGGTTATAGGCATTATACGCAGGTCTCCTGTAATTATTACTACCACCGTATCCACGGTTTCCATCGTATCTGCGGTCATTGCTTCCCGTGCGATTGTATCCTCCGTTATCCGGACGTCTCCTGTTATTATCATAACGGTCGTTTCCATTTCCCGGTCTGCGGTCATTACTGTTATTTATTCCACCGCCTCTTCCATCAGGTGTTGTTCTGTTGGTAGTTACCGGATTACGGTTCTCCGTTCTGTTACGGTTTACATTATCCCTGTTTGCATAATCACGGTTTGGCTGTCCCTGTCCATAACGGGTGCCGCCGTTTTGATTTTGCTGACCACGGCCAACATCATTCCGGTTGCTTTCCTGCCGTTGCCTTGTTTCCGCACCACGGTTTTGTTGTCCACGACCAACGTCGTTCCGGTTTTGATTATTTTGTCCGATGCCTTGCTGACGTTGCTGCCTGTTGTCAGCACCCTGTGTTTGCTGACGTGGGGCATCATTCCTTCCGGTACTCTGCCTTACGTTGCCTTCACGGTTTCCCCTGTTGTTACCATTTCCCTGGCCACGGTTACTGTTGCCCTGTGCCTGTGTATCCATGCTGTATAAGCCGGCCACAAGCAGCGTCACAAGCCCGGCTTTCTGTAACTGCCTTTTTAATGTGTCGATATTCGTTTTCATGCTGTGCTTTTTAATTGTGAAAAATGAATCAATACCTATCAGACGTTTTAAAGGTGCAAGAATCTTACCGATTCAACCATCTTCACACAAGTATAACAATGTTTTAGAGTTTGAAACAATGGCTAAAGCCGGCCGCCTGTGAAACGCCGGTACAGGTGATGTTAAAGCAGGAAATAAACAATCAGGTATCTATCTGCTGATGTTGCTTTTTAAAGGCTCTTATAATGAGCAGAATAATGGAGAGCAACCATCCGGCAGGATATGGAACAATAAGTAAACCCCACCACCATGATAAAGAAGAACTGCCGCCAAATCCTCCCAATGAGGAAAGATAAAACAGGAAGCACACTCCTGTTACAATCAGAATAAAACCGGTAAGAAACAGTTTATAATGGCGGTCTTTTGTAAGCCATGCTGATAATGCAATTAATGCGCTGCCAATAAGAATAACAACTGATCCTTCCAGCGGATCAAGTGCGCCGGCAATCAGTAACACTACGCCGGTAATAAAAGCAACTTTCTTCCGGTTTGTTTTTTCTTTTATAGTTGATGAGGCCAACATGAGATTTGCATTGGCAGTTTTGTTGCACAAAAAGTAAGACTTATTACAGAAGTATACAATGATGGCTGTCATTGAAAAAAAAGGAGTAATTTTTTACAGTAAAATCAGGAGGAAGGGAAACGGGCGGGTTGGTTGAAGCCTGTACCAGCTTACGCAATATGTATTGCGATCTTAGGTGACGGCTTGATGTGGCGGTATTCTGTGTTTCGTCAGCCCCATAATGCTAAACCGATTATACGCATATCCATCTGCTTTTCATTTGTCATCTGCCCAAATTAAACAGACCTTTTATAGCTTAATCTGAATTGTATTCATACACCGCATAACCCCATGGCTGCATGTTCCATACTTTGCTGCTTAAAGGCTCTTTTGTACCCTTAAAAACATTGTATACGTTGCCATATAAAGTGTTCTCTTTTATGGTTATTGACTGCCGGTTATTGGAAAGATTAAGAACTACAAATACCTTTTTTTTCCCTTTCTCTCTTACAAATGCATAAACTGCCTTATCATCTCCCACACTCACCTTTCTAAATGATGCATCGGCAGAAAGCGCAGCATTTCTTTTACGAAGATTAAGCAGGGTTTTATAAAATGCAGCTCTTTGAAATTTATCAAAAGTCATCGGGTCTTTATCAAAGAATTTTAATGCCCTTAGCACCGGTTCTTCCTGACCACCATAAATTAAGGGAACACTATTAATCATCGTTTGTGTAAATACTGCAAAAGGCTCATGTACAGAGCCTGGAAAAGTTCCGTAGTCTGCATTGTTCCAGCTATTTTCATCATGGTTGCTGGTGAAGTACATTTGAATCGTATTGGCAGGATACATCCTGTCATTTTCCTGCTTAATGCTGTCTAAACCAAATGCCGGTCTTTCACCTTTTGCTATCTTTTCCATCATTTTAAACATATGCCATGGATAAACAGCATCAAAACCACTTTCAGGCAAATAGGCACTGTCACCTTCAGCAAGCATGAACATACTTTTCATGTTCTTTAATTGAGGAATACATTTACGCCAAAAAGAAGCCGGAACATTCCAGGCTACATCGCATCTGAATCCATCTATATCTGTAGTTGAAACCCAGTATTTCATGGCGGCTATCATACTGTCTTGCATCACCGAATTATTATAATTCAATTGCCTGGTATCTGCCCAGTCAACCGCCATCGCAGCTTTGCCGGTACTGTCTTTTACAAAAAAATCAGGTTGCTCAGTAAGCCATCTATGGTCGGCACCTGTATGATTGGGAACCCAATCAATAATCACTTTCATTCCCTTGTTGTGGATGGATTGTACCACCTGTTTAAAGTCTGCTATTGTGCCAAATTCAGGATTAAGGGCGGTATAATCTGAAACGGCATAATAACTTCCTAACGAACCTTTCCTGTCTGCCTTACTGATAGGGTTAATTGGCATAAACCAAACTGTTTGCACCCCCATCTCTTTTAAACGGTCAAGATGTTTTGCAAAAGCATTTAAAGTTCCTTCTTCTGTATACTGTCGAACATTAACCTCATAAATATTTCCCTGCATTATCCAGGCTGGATGATCCTTAATAATTTCACTTTTAGCATTGGCAGTTATTTTAGTTTGACAAAAACTATAAGAAAATACAACGAATTGCAGCAGGAGAATACTGAATGTTTTTTTCATTGTAGAAATTTTAAATAATCAAAAATGTTGGGTTAAACAGGCGATTGGGCTGCGCACAATGATACACCGGATAAATTTACAGGTAAATCGGATCGTAATAGCGTAATCTTTGGCAGAAAAAGACCGGGAGCTGCCTTTAAGCGGCGAAGGGATTTTTCCTGTGCGGATGGTATTGCACTTTTTTCTTATCGGTTGCTGTCTCACCAACCGAAATTGTTATTCATTCTAATGAGTTAAAATGCCAGGCTCATCTTTCTCTGTTAAATAAATGACGCACTTATAGTTGATTGGTGAGGACACGAATCAGGGCTCAGAAGTGCCAACCGGTAAAAAATGATATATTATGCGGTTGGTCAAAAGACGCAACCTTGGCGTGCTTCTTTTGACCGCCACCAACAAAGGCAAAAACGTTTAAGAGCCAACGGTAAAACAGGAAAACAAGCCTTGATAGCAGTGTGTAATAAACTTTTAAAACAGGTGTTTGCAGTGGTAAAAAACAATACGATGTATCAACCAAACTACTGTTCAGCAAAACCGTAAAAAAGAGTAAAATTTATTTGGTTTTTTACACAGTTCATGTTAGCGGCAGTCTTTCCGTTTTGGATAGTGTTTTTAAGTAGATTCTTTTCTGTAACTAAGATATTTTTTGTGTGCTTGAAGTGGCTTTGTCCAAAGCTAAGAAAGAACAGACAAGACCTGCCAGCGATAAGAAACACCTTACCCAGCCCATTCTTCCCCATTCAGATGCTGCCTTTTTGAGTGTTTCTGTATCGGGAAGTTGTTTTGAAAGAAACATGATGTCATTTCTGGGATAAAAATAGGTAAAGGTTAAAATCATCGACGATATATAGCAAAGCAATGCAATGCCCAAAAACAACCGAATGGAAGAAGATTGTTTCCAGAATAAGATCAATGCCAACACAGTCAAAAGCATAGTTGTTGGGTCTACAACCTGAAAGAAGGTGCCTGGATTGGCAACTACAAAAAAGTCTTTGGTTGCGGTTATGGATTGAGGGATATTGCTTTCCCAGTTGGCTGCATTAACAATGGAATTATAGACAAGGGTAAAAAACAATCCGCTTGAAAACGCAACGGCTGCGTATAGAACTATTTTTCTCATATTTCGTCATTTTTATTTCTACAAAGCTATCTGTGCGAAAAGAGCTCTGATAGTAGAAAAACGACAAAATCAAATCATGTCCCAGTTCTGAAACTGTATATGTTCTCCCGATAATTCTTTGTGCAAGATTGTTGGTGTGAGCCTGGCAAATTCCTTAAAGTCTTTGATAAAGTGTGTTTGGTCGTAATAACCAACTTCATATGTCAAATCTGGCCAGGAGATGATTGGTTTGCTTTCGAGAATTTTATATGCTTTATGAAATCTGGCTATCCGTGCATACATCTTGGCAGGCATACCTAATCGTTCTTTGCACTTTCGCTCAAAAGTACGGATATTCATACAAGCCATTTCTGCAATCTTGTCCATATTCGTATTGTAATTTGTCAAGAGGTATTGCAGGGCAAAATCAATGGGTAACGGTTCTTTTACCTGAGATAGTTTTCTGAGAAAATAGGATTGTACAATACGATCCAATTCGTCTAAAGAAATCGTGTCGTGCGATTTATCTAAAAGTTCTTCTATCTCCCTGCCTACAACTTCTCTGGCACTGTAACCATTGTCAAATATTTCCGTCATCGGAATATTCAAAAACCGGTTTAGCCCTCCGGGCTGAAAAATAATTGAAACTGTTTTATGGCTTTCTTCTACCAATAGTTTGAAGGGAGTAATTTGTGCCCCCATCAATGTACAGGA
>CAZOLW010000045.1:0-39879 GCA_964580775.1 uncultured Chitinophagaceae bacterium
AAAAACGTCAACACTCTCATGATGCTGAACAGCAACATAAAAAAGAAAAACAATTTTAAAACCCAACGGGAAGTCGGTGGCAAGTGAAAACGTTTACCCATATTCCTTAAGCTGGCCGCTAAATTAGAAAGATTTAAGCGGTTTCGGTTTTATTTCCATAAACGGTTAGCTATATTTGATGAAACCATGCTGAAACCGATATTACAATTTGACCGTTCCCTGTTTTACTACATCAACAATAAGTGGAGCAATGATTTGTTTGATGCAGTGATGCCATTTATCAGGAACCAGTTTTTATGGGTGCCGGTTTACCTTTTTTTACTCTTGTTTGTTTTCATCAACTTCCGCAGCAAGGTATGGTGGTGGGTTTTATTCTTCCTTACCACGTTTGCACTAACAGATATGATCAGTACACAGGTGTTCAAAGCTTTTATTCAGCGGCCAAGACCCTGTGCCGATGCTGAAGCAGCTCAATATGTACGTATGCTGATTCCCTGCAGTTACAGTTATGGTTTTGTTTCATCGCATGCGGCCAATCATTTTGGAATAGCTATTTTTCTTTTTCAAACCATGAAGCATTTTGCCAAACAATGGATTTGGCTGGCTTTTGTCTGGGCTTTTCTGGTTGGCTACGCACAATTATACGTAGGTGCACATTTCCCCTTTGATGTAATTGGCGGAGCCCTTCTTGGTTTACTGATTGGCCATCGGACAGCACTTATTTTCAACAAACAATTCGGAGGATTACAGGTTAATTAATCGTTCCCTTTTTACAGTAAAACAGGCACTTGCAAAAAGCTTCGTAGATTTGCGCTATATATACAATGGAGATATTTATTTTATTCGTTCTGATTTTCCTCAACAGCTTATTTGTAATTGCTGAAATTTCGCTGGTTTCGGCCCGGCGTGCAAGACTGGAAGTATTTGCAGCAAAAGGAAGCTCAAACGCCAAAACAGCCCTCGAACTTTCAGAACATCCCGAACTCTTTCTTTCAGCAGCACAAATCGGTATTACCCTGATTTCTATCTTAACGGGTGTGTACAGTGGTGAAAAATTCAGTGATGATCTGGCCCCCTTCTTCCTGCAGTTTGATTCATTAAAAACATATGCTGATAGCATTGCTACAACTATTATAGTTGTAATAGTGACTTTTCTTTCAATTATACTTGGAGAGTTGGTTCCCAAACGTTTAGGTTTAATTAACGCAGAAAAAACTGCAATGGCTGTAGCTAAGCCAATGAAAATATTTGCAAAGTCGGTTCACCCTATTGCCTGGTTGTTAAACAGTATCACCAGTCTCATTTTCAGGGTGTTCAGGGTAAAGACGGTTCATGATAATTTTGTAACGGAAGAAGAGATCAAAGCCATCATCAGTGAAGGAACGGAACAGGGTACAATTGACGAGGCTGAACAGGAAATTATTGAACGTGTGTTTCACCTGGGCGACAGGAATATTACCTCGCTTATGACCCACCGTAACGACATTATCTGGTTCGATTTGAACGATACGGAAACATCCATCAAAGGAAAAATTGTAGGCGAGCCTCACTCTATTTACCCCATTTGCGATGGTGATCTGGATAGTATCAAAGGAATTGTTTCAGTAAAAGATTTATATGTGTCGGATGATTTCACCAAGTTTAAACACCTGATGAAACCTGCCCTTTTTGTTCCGGAGAATAATTCAGCTTACCAGGTGATGGAAAAATTTAAGGAACGGAAAATCCACAGCTCCTTTATTGTTGATGAATATGGAAGTGTGCAGGGAATGATTACACTTAATGATATTCTCGAAGCAATTGTTGGCGATATTCCTGAGCCACATACTGATGATTATGAGATTGTGAAACGGGATGACGGCAGTTACCTGGTGGATGGACAGATTCCTTTCTATGATTTTCTTTCCCGTTTTGAAAAAACAGAATGGATGAATGAAGGCGAGCATGAGTTTGATACATTAGCCGGGTTCATACTTCATCAGTTGGAACGTATCCCCCATGCAGGAGAAAAATTTACATGGAAAGGATTTACATTCGAAATCATTGATATGGATGGTCACCGCATTGACAAGGTATTACTGAATGTACCGGATGGCGTTGGTGAAGATGTCTGAACCGAGGTTTTTGGGATTAATAGGATGAGGCAGATAGTTGAAGAATTGTACTAGCCATGAATAATCATTGGGAAACTATTTATGAAATAACTGGCCAATCACTACATTTTGGATGGCTTGCCCCATTAGGTATGGGCGCAGTTTTCTTTTTAGTATATTATTATACAGATAGTAAAAATATTTTCAAGAAATATTTCCCTTTTGTAGTAAGCCTTTTTCTTCTTATAATGACAGTTTATTTGGGTTTTGGAAATATTTATGGCCTTTTCGAATTAAAGAAAAGATATCGGGATAAACAGTATGAAATTGCTGAAGGTTATGTAAAGAATTTCAAGCCCGGTAAAACAAAAATTGAAGAAACCTATTCTGTTAATAATATAGAATTCATAGATGGCAGAGGTGGATTAGGATATGATGGGATTTGGGAAAATGACGGCAGAATTCATGAAGGAGTTTATGTACGTCTTTACTATATAGTGCAATCTAAAAGGGACAAGACAATTTTACGGATTGATATCAAAAAATGACTTTATATCCTTGACCTTACTTTTTAACTGATTAATCATTGATTATTCCAAAAGATATTCCGTGAAGTTTTAAGTTTAAGCTAAGGTTAAAGATTCTTTAAAACACTTCCTTTTCATAAAAACCTGCAAACACGGGTATCTTATTTGATATTTCATAAGAAACACATATTATGAAATCAAAATTTTACCCCTTCCTTGTTTTATCACTCTTACTTCTTTTTTCTTCCTGTAAAAAATGGCTGCCCGAAAACCGTGTAGTTGGTACATGGCAACTTTTTGATGCAGAAAAACGCAGACCTCTCAGCAACCAGTCTTTTACAACCGGCTATGAAACCGGAATATTTACTTTTTATGATAATGGTGACGCTACTTACAGAGATGCTGCGGGCAGTATGACTGGCAGCTGGAATATGCGTGAAATTGATGGCGGCTATTATGACCAGGAAGGTAACTGGCAATCACAGCGAAGGACAGATATGCTCATTAAACTGTATGACTTCCGTTCAAACAGGGTGCTCGACTGGTACTTTGATTACATTGATTTCAGAACATCCGGTAACCGTTTGATTGGTTTTGTGAATGGAGCGAATTATAACTACAGGTATTATTTCAGAAAACAGTAAGCTGAAGTTTAATCTGCTTTATCAATGATATAGATTAATGAACTGCATTGTTCTTTATTGACCCATGCATTGAAGTTGGAAGAAAGTCCGTTCCAGAATGCTTTCAGTGTACTGCCGTTCTTATATTTTTCACTCAGCATGCTGATGTAAAAACTATCCAGCCACATAGGTTTTGTGCTGATGACCTTCAGACCGTGCAGTTCCATGAGCCTTCGCATAGAAGCTGGCGAAAAATGATAGAGGTGTCTTGGTACGTCGTAGGAAGCCCAGTATTCTTTATAAATTTCCGCATCCTTACTTGTATAATTAGGGACTGCAATAATGAGCTTGCCTTTTGGTGCCAGCAATTTTTTCAGCTGTTCAATATACTCGTCAAGTTGATGTACATGTTCCAGCACATGCCACATGGTAATGGCATCATATGTTCCATACGGTAATCTGAATAATTCTTCTGAAGGATAGATATCACAATTATACTTCTTTACACCAATTGCTCTTGCATCAGCATCAGGCTCCAGACCAATAACATTCCAGCCGGCTTTTACCATGGTATGCGTAAACGTGCCTGTGCCGCTTCCAACATCGAGTAGCATACCCACACTTTTATTAGTTGCTTTTTTTACGAGCGCTTCTTTGCTCATCATGGTAAAAAAACGGGCCCAATGATAGATTCGGTTGACAAGTCCCTTCTTTGTATTGCTGTGTGATATATAACCGGAGGATTGATAGTAACGCTGTATCGCTGTTTCGCAGGGAATACCCTGTGTAAAGCGCAGACTGCAATCTGTGCATTCTGCAATTACAAATGGCTCATTACTTACCGTAAAATCTTTTGCAGTGAGAACTTCTTTCAGCAATTGACTTTTACAAACAGGGCAATGTGTTTGATGTACATGATTACTCATAAGCAGCAAATATCAGCTTTGGTTGTGGTTTATTGAATTTTGTAGCCTGGTGGCTTTTCGTTCACATTCAGTTTTCCGCCATTACTCTGCTTCATCCTGCTGCCGGCACCTGTTGACTGATGATACCAGATACCTGCAATACCAATCAACAACAACGCCAGAGCAATGAACCAGAAGCTCTTGTATTTTTTCTTCTGATGACCAAAAAGCAATTCCTCCATTTCGGCATTCGTCTTTTCGTCCTCACCCACCCTTACAAAATGTTCTGCATTTTTACGAATGATCTTTTCAGCTATTACCGGTTCTGTAAGCTCTGATTCAAATGCTGATGTAAAATGAAGTATTTTATTTTCATCTTTTGAAAAAACGCCAATTCCTTTCCATTCTACAGCATGCTTTTCAGTGAGGCCATGTTGAAAATCAGTTAAAAGGATATGCAGCTGTTCCTTTACAGCAGCATGATTGATATGCAACTCCTCACTCACCCAATGTTCAAATTCATCATCTGGCCGGGCCGATGATGAAAAATGGAGAAGGGATTGCGGGCCGTGTAACAAACGATTTGGAAAATCAAGTCTTGCAGGCAGTTGCTCCACTGAAAATGTGCCGATGCCCTGCAGGGATAGCTGTTTTCTGAACGATAAGTATCTGGCAACCAGATCAACCATGCTTAGTTTTGCTTTTGGTCAAAAGTAAGCCTTATTCCTGCAAGAAAATTAAATCCAACTGATGGATAATTGTTCCAGCGTTCATACTTTCTGTTCAAAATATTATTAAACTGACCCCAAACACTCACCATCCTGTGTACTTTGAATTCCATTCCTGCATTGATATCAAATACCGGGGAAAGCCGGTCGGGCTTGTTTGACGTTTCATATAAAGCACCCTGCCATGCATACAGGTCGCTCTTTACCATAATCTTTTTTGTTGGCTGCCAGCGCAAAGCTGCTGTCAGCTGCAAGGGAATGACATGCCAGGCACCGGAATAATTTTGCTGACCAACGAAATTGTAGATATCCAGTTTTCCACTGGCATTGAATTTATCCTGTAATACAAAACCCATTTCTGCCTGCCAGTGAAAAGCCTGTAATTTAGATTCCCGTAATACGGCAAACAGAGAAGGCTTTACAAAGTTTGTGAACAGAGGAACACCTAATTGTTCAAGATAACCACCCTGTATCCTGTAATTAAATGAATTGGCAAGCGTACCTTTTACACCTCCGTATACTTCTGTAATTCTTGTATTAAACTGTGATGCGGGTTGATTGATCCATGGATTTTGTGAAACAAGATATTGATAGGTGTTCTTACGTACATGTGCCACCCAACCTGCTGTAACAATAATTTTCTTTTCCTGCAGATGAAAATCAACCAGCAGATCTGGCAGTACTTTCAATTTGCTGTTATCCCATGTGGGGCGAATGCCAGCTTTAATATACAACCTGGATGTTTTCAATAATACAGCAGCATTAAAGAAATAAACATTGTTAGTGTAAGATGAGCTGTCAGTTGGTGTATACGTTGTTAAATCAGCATTGGCACGAAGCAGTAACCCAAAACTTGTTCCAAACCTTACTTCAACCGGTGCATCAAGCACTGCATTTGTTTCAGTTGAACGGCTGTCGCTGAAAACATTAATATTAAGATCAGGGTTATAGCTGATACCATACCTTGTTACATAGGCATTACGTAAACCTGCACGGATATTGATAGTTTGGTATGGCTTCTTTAATGAATCATCTTTTGAGTTGGTCAATGATGGGTCAGGGCCGTATAAGAAAAATGTTTGCTGCTGGTAGCCGACTTTTCCATAAAGTTCCACGCTTTTTAATACGGTATTGAGATTTGCTGATAAATTAGTGTTGCTGAATTTCTGTACACGCAGCTCGCCTTTTTGTGAAATATGATTGGCAAGTAAGGTAAAGTTGGTATGCTTGCCATCGCCAATGGTAAAACCTGCATCTACAAGCGGTGTATTGTAATTGCCATAACCAACTTTAATGTAGTTGCTGTTATGTGCCTGCCCTGCTGAATCAATCTGCAATGCCAGCGGCTTTAAGCCAACCGGCTGCAGGTTAAAGTATAAATTCTGAATGGGAATGTTGTAGGTAAGATTCGGACTGCCTGTTTCAGGAGCCGGAGGTGTGGCGGTAAAATTCAGCTTTACTGCATTTTTTAAAACGGGTTTAAAAGCCGATCTGATTTCAACAGATTGTTTCTTTGTTGTATCCTGAGCCATTGAATGTACACCCAATACACAAAAAACAAATCCAAATATGATTATTCTGTTCATGTTTTATTCTTAATTATCAATCGTTACTATCAACTAATTACTAATGACTGCCGGCTGATTCTTACCCGTCAATCTTTGAATTCTTCTTTTCTTCTTCAATCACCATCTGCAATTTATCCTCTGCTTCTCTTTTCAGTTGCGGATTGGTCGCATTTTCAGATATACTCTGGAAGGTTGCTTTTGAATTAAAGTAATCTTTCTGTTTGAAATAAATATCGCCCAGGAGTATATAAGATTTGGTTACCCAGAAATCATATGATCCGCTTTGCTTGATCACTTCAAACGCTGCTTTTTCTGCATTGGTTAAACTGTTGAGGTCGTACTGGCATTTAGCAATTTCATATCTCGCTTCAGCCGCCCATTCACCTTTGTTAATGGCAACTACAGCTTTATATGCCTGTATGGATAAATCAAACTGACCATTGATTTGATGATTACGCCCAGTTACAAGATTTGCAAGTGCTTTATCATCATTTCCAATTCCTTTAGTGATCAATAAGTCCCTGGCAACATCGGCAGCCTGTTTGTATTCTTTCAGCTGATAATGACAACGCAATAATCCACGCATTGCCTCCAACCTGTTTTCATCTGTTGCTGCAACTGTTCTTAATATTTCATAATAAGGTTGTGCCTTTGCATAATCCTGCATCTCAAAATAATAAGTACGTGCTGCAATGAGCGAACTCTTCTCAGCATACTTACTGTTACCCTGTTTGGCTACATATTCATAACCGGGCAATGCATTCTTCCAGTCTTTGCGCTGCATATAACATTCACTGCGGTTATAATAGGCATCAATTGCATTTGCGCCATTTGGAAAACGGTTAAGATAATTCGTAATCTGTTGCATGGCTCCGGTACAATCATTTGCATCGAGTTTTATCTGAACAGCTGCATAAGCCAACGAATCTGCTTCTGTTGCAGAAACATTCTTTCCTGTTGAACGGATAAACTCTTCATAATCCTGTGGCCGCCCAAGTTCAACATATATAGCACGGATATTGTCGATGGCAAGATCTGCTTCTTCTGAATTAGGATACTGCTGTAATAATTTTTTATACGCAGTTAATGCTTCTTCATTTTTGTTGAGATTGTAATAGCAAACACCCAACTGCAGCAACGCATTCTGTTTCATTCCTGTATTCTGTGGAGCATTCACCACATTATTCAGGAAAGGAATTGCAGACTGGAATTTTTCATCTGCCATATAAGTCTTGGCAATTTCCATGTTGGCATCAGGTATCAGGTTGCTGCGTGGATACAACCGCTGTAAGGTTGTGAGCTGATCAATTTTTGTTTTGCTAGTTGTAATTCCATTCAGCATCGATTTCTGGTACAATGCATAATCAGCATTAGGCCATGAATAATCAACTGCCTGCTGATACATACTCAATGCCTGTTTGTAATTACGTTGCATGAAATGACAATCGGCCAAACGGATATAGGCATCCTGATCAATTGGTGCAGAGTTCAAGGCAACTTTTCCAACTACTTTCTGAAAGAATCCCTGAGCTACTACAAAGTTTTCTTTACGCAGATAACAGTATCCCATATTGTAATTGGCTTCTTTTACTGTTGCCTCTCCCATTCCGGGATTACCACTTTGTAAAAATTTATCGTAATAACGAATGGCATCATCCAGTTTTTCATTCCTGTAAGCAATCTCCCCTTTCCAGTAATTGGTGAGAGGAAGTACAGGTGCATTGAATGGATCTTTCAATATCTTATCAAGTAATTCTTCTGCTTTGCTTAACTGTCCATCATTGATCAGTTCAGCAGCACGGCCATACAAAATTCTAGGATACAATTTTTTGGTTGCTTCAGATGGACTATCCAACGATTCAATCATGGTGATCGCATCCTTATAATTACTTGTTCCGGCAAGCAGGCCAACCAGTAATTCTTTTGCTTCCTTATTATAAGTACTTTTTGGATATTCAGTTAAGAAGCGTTTGAATTCACTGATGGCAACTCCCTGGTAACCGAGTTCATAAGAAAGTTTTGCATAATTAAACAGAGAGACTTCACGTTGCTGCTGGTTACTGCTGTTGGCTGCACAGAAAGCAAAAGCGTTTCTTGCATTTTCTTTCTGATTGGTTTTTAAATAAGCATCGCCTAATAAATACATAGCACTCTGGCCCAGTGAATCTGTACTGCCGCTTAATTGTTTAAATCCTTCAATGGCTTTCGTAAGTTCCTTTTCCTGATAGTAACAATAACTCAATTCATATAAATCCTGCTTTGTTACTTTATCAGATTTGGCTACATATTGTTCCAGCAGCGGTAATGCTTTCTTATATTCTTTCTTTTCAAAATAAGCATGACCCAGCAATTGTTTCATTTCAAGATCATAGAGAATATTAGGGCGCTTCATCGCTTCTTCAGCGATCTTAATGGCCTTGTCTTTTTCGCCACGGAAATAATAAATAGAAGCAATATAGAACGGAACAATCTTTCCGTATTCCGGATGATCTTTTACCAGTTCAAAAGAATTCAATGCATCATTATATTCTTTATCAGCATAGGCCAGGAAACCATAATAATAATTGGCATCGAGATAATGCGGATCCATCGGCAACTGCCTGATGGTATTGAACAAAGGCTTGGCCTGCTGAAAACGTTTCAAATGGAAATAAGAATATGCCATGCGGAACTTAGCCTCAGAAATCTGCTCGTTGTTTAAGCTTGCGATTTCAGCTTTCTCATAATAATCCAGGGCATCAACAAACTGCTGTTTCCGGAAATAATAATTCGCCAGATGAAAACTCAGTTGCTGGGTACGGGGCATATTGTGTACAACCGTTATATACTCCCGACTTGGAACAACAGCCCGTTCATCGTTTTGCTGTAAGGAACAGGCCAGCAGGTAAAAATCAATTTCCTGTACCAGGATTCCCGAATTAAGAATAGTTGTTGATTCAGTTTCCTGCTTTAATTCACGCAGCAAAGGCAAGGCAAGGCTGTACTGATCATTGAGGAAATACTCCTGTGCCTGTTTAAATCTTGCCTGCGGATCTTTGTAAATAGCTGTTGACTGTGCAGTAACCTGCAGTGCAAAACAGGAAAACAGAAGGATGGTAATGTAAGTAATGCGTCTGTTCATTGGCGGGTAAACGTTCATCTTTATCAAATATTTTAACCGTTCTCTTAAATCTGTTTACTTGTTAAAGGTAGTTCCTCCTTTTCTTTCAAACACCGTTCCATTTTTTTGTGGATAAAACTTTGGGTTCCGTTAATTTCGCAGCTTCAATCCAAATAAATGAAGAAACTATTATCTATTAAGTATTCAGCAACAGTTTTTAACATTTCCTTCTTACTGTTACGTCTTGTGCTGGGTATCAGCATGTGTGTGAATTATGGTTATGACAAGCTTGTTCATTTTGCCGATAAGAAGGATTCGTTTGTAAATCTCTTTGGCATTGGCAGCACAGCCACACTTGCATTAGTGGTATTTGCAGAGTTTTTCTGTTCCATTTTTGTAACGCTTGGTTTATTTACCAGGTTTACTGTGCTTCCTGTCATTATCAGTTTAGGTTATGCATTTTTCATTTCCTCAAACGGGTATTTATTTGGGAGAGGTGAGCTGTCTGCTGTGTATCTTTCAGGCTTCTTTGCTATCCTGCTTTGCGGCCCCGGTCGTGTAAGTGTGGATGGAATGATCAATAAATAATTATAAATGTTTACAAGCGAAACAACCATACGGGTACGATATGCTGAAACTGACCAGATGAATGTAGTGTATCATGGCAACTATGCACAGTATTTTGAGGTGGCAAGAGCCGAAGCGATCCGTGAAATGGGGATTACCTACAAAGACATGGAGGCAATGGGTATTGTAATGCCGATTGTGGAACTGCATACCAAATTTTTACGTCCGGCGGTGTATGATGATCTGCTTACAATCAAAACCCAATTGAGAGAATTGCCAGCTGATCACCGGATTGAATTTCATCATGAAGTGTTTAATGAAACAGGCAAGCTGTTAACGATCGGCAGAATCGTGTTATATTTTCTTGATGCAAAAACAATGGCAAGAGCAGCCATGCCAACTGAATTAGCGAATCACCTGCAACCTTATTTTAAAGAAGTCGGGAAATAACCAACCAATCATGAGTAAATTATTTGCCTCAATCATTACCATTGGTGATGAATTATTAATCGGTCAAACCATTGACACCAACAGTGCATGGATGGCACAGGAGCTGAATAAGATTGGTGTGTGGGTGAAACGTCGTGTGGCTGTTGGCGATACAAGAGAAGATATCTGGCAGGCATTGGATGAAGAAGCGAAAGAATCAAAGATCATTTTAATTACCGGTGGACTTGGTCCTACTGCTGATGATATTACCAAACCATTGCTCTGCGATTATTTTGGAGGTAAGATGATTGTAAACCAGGAAGTATTAGAGCATGTAATGAATATTTTTCTGAAACTCAACCGTCCGATTATTGACCGTAACATGAAGCAGGCTGAAGTTCCGGATGTATGTACTGTATTGATGAACAAAAGAGGCACGGCACCGGGAATGTTATTTACGAAAGAAGGCTGTCTTTTTATTTCCATGCCGGGAGTACCGCATGAAATGAAAGGTTTAATGACAGATGAAGTATTGCCCCTGTTAAAGCAGAATTACAAAATGCCGTTTATCCTTCACCGTACATTGTTAACGGCCGGTGCAGGTGAATCATTTCTTGCCGAACGGATCAAAGACTGGGAAGAAGCACTCCCCGCCCATATTAAACTTGCTTACCTGCCCAACTATGGAATGGTAAAGTTGCGTTTAACAAGTCATGGTACTGATGGCGCCGCTCTTGAACATGAACTGGATACGCTTTTCTTAGACTTACAGGAACAGGTGAAAGACATCATGATTACCAATGAAGATCTTCCCCTTGAAAAAGCATTGGGTGATTTATTAATAAAAAGAGGAAAAAGCATGGCAACTGCAGAAAGTTGCAGTGGCGGTTATATTGCTCATTTGGTTACATCCATTGCCGGATCATCTATTTACTTTAAAGGAACAGTAGTTGCCTATTCGTATGATGCGAAGGAAACAATCCTTGGAGTAAATCATCAAACACTTGAAACAAAAGGAGCAGTTAGTAAAGAAACTATTACTGAAATGTTTAATGGTTTAATGAAAGTAACTACGGCTGATTATGGCATTGCTACCAGTGGTATCATGGGCCCGGGTGGAGGAACAGATGACAAACCTGTGGGTACTGTTTGGGTAGCAGTTGGCTCAAGAGAAAAAATGGTTGCAAAAAGACTGCAGTTCCGATACGACAGGCTGAAGAATATTGAATTAACGGCTACCAATGCAATGATGATGCTGTTTCAGTTTATAAAAGCAGAGGCTGTTTGATAAAGTCCAAATCTTTACCTTTGACCCCGACCAGCGATTGCATACCAAACTTGTTGACAACCGTTCAGAACCCTGACGAGTGCGACGCAACAGATGGTGATCTGTGCATTTCTGCCGGTTACAAATAATAAACTTCAAAACATTAATATGGCTTTAGTTGATTTAATCATGCCTAAACTCGGTGAAAGTATCATGGAAGCCACCATTCTGCGCTGGCATAAAAAACCGGGTGATTTTATTAAAATGGATGAAACGGTTTTGGATATTGCTACTGATAAAGTGGATAGCGAAGTACCGAGTACGGTGGAAGGTATATTGAGCGAAGTGCTGTTCAGTGAAAATGATGTAGTGCCCATTGGTGCTGTGATTGCCCGTATTAAAACAGGTGCTGCAGAAACTGTTGCATCATCTCCCGCCCCATCTCCGGTTTATGAATCAGTGAAAGCTGAAGTAATGGATGATGATATTCCATATCAGCCTGCAGGAGCTAAAGTAAGTGCACCGGCAAATGGTATCCGCTTTTATTCTCCGCTTGTATTGAATATTGCAGCACAGGAAGGAATTGGAATGGCTGAACTGGAAAAAATTACCGGTACCGGTAATGAAGGCCGTGTTACAAAAAAAGATATTCTGCAATACGTATCTGACAAAAAAGGAACAGGCGGTATAAGAGTACAGGAATCCAGACAGGAAGAAGTAATGGTTGTTCCGATGAATAGAATTGAACAACAACAGCCAACGTCTGCTCCATCCATGGCACCAACTGTTTACAGCGGTAATGTTGAGATCATTGAAATGGACAGAATGCGTAAGCTGATTGCTGATCATATGGTAAAGAGCAAGCAAACCAGTCCGCATGTTACAAGCTTTACGGAAGCTGATGTAACCAACCTGGTGCAGTGGAGAGATAAGATGAAGAAAGAGTTTGAAAAAAGAGAAGGAACAAAGATCACTTTCACACCCTTATTCATTGAAGCGATTGTAAAGTGTATAAAAAAATATCCGCTTATCAACAGCTCAGTTGACGGTGATAGAATCATAGTAAAGAAAGACATTAATATTGGTATGGCAACTGCATTGCCAAGCGGCAGTTTGATTGTACCTGTCATTAAAAATGCTGACCAGTTGAACTTAGTTGGGTTAGCAAAACAGGTGAATAACCTGGCAGACAGTGCCCGTAATGGCAAACTGAAACCTGATGATACAACAGGTGGCACATTCACCATGACCAATGTTGGAACCTTTGGAAGTTTGATGGGCACTCCTATTATTAATCAGCCACAGGTTGCTATTCTTGCTGTTGGTGCTATTAAGAAAAGACCGGTGGTGATTGAAACTCCGCATGGCGACAGTATTGCTATCCGACACATGATGTATTTGAGCATGAGTTATGATCACCGCATTATTGACGGAAGTCTTGGTGCTACTTTCTTAACGGCTGTGGCGAATGAATTGCAGAATTTTAATGGCGACAGAGATTTGTAAAGAAAAAAAAACTTAAATATAAATAACCCCGGCTTTAAAGTCGGGGTTATTGCTTTATGAGTTATTGGCTTTAGCCATGATCAATACTTTTGTCGTTCAAACAAATACTTTTCCCCTTTTCTCTTTACAATAAACAGGTTGTCATATTCTGTTTCGGGAAGATCGGTCAGCAGATTCTGTCCCATCATTTTATTCACCAGGTCGTCAACTGTATTGGAATGTCCGACAATCAGTACGGAGCCTTTCTTAATGCTTTTTAACCGGCTGATAAAACGGTCAACTGTATCTCTCGGGCTATACAGCTGAACGGCAATTCCCTTCAGTTCAGCCAGTGGTTTTGCGGTTGATGTAGTCCGTATGGTTTGAGTGGAAAAGATGGATTTTATTTTTTCCTTCGCCAAAACATTTTTTAAAGCAATCGCTCTTTGTTCCCCTGTTTCGCTCAGCGGAACATCACTGCTCATATTAGGGGCTGCTGTAGCTTTCTCTGCATGACGGACAATATAAAAAGTATTCCTGTTACAGGATACAAGCAGGATCAGGAGAAAAGCGAACGTTAAAATGAAGCGCATATTAGTTGGTTTGAAATGATAAAGTAAGTTCTTCTTTTAATTAATCAAAGAGTTTTGTAAATTTAAGAAACAATAACCCGTAAAATCCTCAATCATGAAGACATTATCCGAAACCTGGTTTGCAGATGGCTACATTGATTTTGAGTTAAAAAAATATACACTCCTCGCCTATTTGCAACAAGTCAACAATTATTTTAATGAAGCCAAGCTTTATCCTCAGCTGGCCGATGTGATCTTTCATTATAACAACCTTGTTGCTTTCAGGGAAAACAAAAAATACCTGCAGGAACAGTTTCCCAAAAAGCTCACCGGTATTCAGTTAGAAAAACTGCAGCTGCTCTATGAACAGATGATTGAAGATGATGAACTGATGCAGGAGCTGGAAACCATTATGCATTATTCCATTGCTGAAATGAAAAATACCATCAGCAGCGGAACGGAAATTTATGAAATGGTGGAGCAGAGTATCAGTATTCAACCCATCGGCATTATTCCTTTAGATACAAGCGAAGGTTATTTATTTCTCCGCAGCACGCATGAAAAACAAACAAAAGTGTACCAGTACCGTCTTGGTTTTTTTGAACGGCATGATGAACATTACCGCACACTCAAAACAAATTTCGTTGACAGCTGGATCAGCAATATCGCCAACAGCTATGAAAACATCAAAGGCGAACTGATTCGCAGTAAAGCCCAGTTACATAACCCGGCTGTTTATTGTATTGAAACCAATTTATCTTACCCGGTAGATGAAACTTTTTTGCCGATTGCTAAGCGGAGTTTTGTGAAATTTCTGACTGCCGCATAAAATAATACAGTACAATCAGTGATGTTATGACAGGTACAATAAAAAGATAAACATACGGTGTCATAATGAACCCATAGAAAAAGGAAAAATAGATTTTTAAACTTGCCGAAGCAATCAGTGGCATATAAAACTTCTGTTTTCTGCCTGTAATAAAATACCATCCGCAAAGCAAGGCTGTAATCAGTATAACAGAGATCATGTGAATATTTTTGTACAGTTCAATTTTTTGTTCCACAGATCCTTGTGAATGATCATAAAAATAAGCGGCCAATCCTGTACCCCTGAATAATTGAAAAGGTTTTTCAGTTGCTGCCTGCCATGCTTGTCCCCTCCATTCTCCCGCAGCTGCTGAAGCATACGCTTTTAGCCCCCTGAAAAAAATACCGAAATCTGCTGAAAGAAAGGGCAGTATATATAACAGGACAATCCCGGCAACGACAAGGGTTAACCATTTCATGGTTTGCTTAGTACCTGAATCTTTAATTGAAAGAAGGAAAAAGAAAGGTACCCATACTGCAAGGGAATATCTTGAGAGTAAACATACAACCAGTGATAAAGCTACAAGCCAGATATTTTTCTTTTCGAGGGATAAAAGGAAAAAACAATAATAAGTTGCAATCATTAATTCAACTGTTCTTACAAATGTTAAGTCGCCGTAAAAAAGAAACAGCCAGAAAACTGCCTGGAACAGAACTAATAAAAACAACTCACCGTAAGTAGTTTTGTTACTGACAAAAAACTTTCTGTATAAATAGTAACACAATAAAAGCCAGCTGGCAAATACAAGATAGCGGTAATCTATCATCATAAATTCAGCCAGATGAAAAGGCATCCATGTAAATGGCAGATAGGTAGGTTGTAAATCATATCCCCAGTCTGATATAATGTTGTAAGGGAAAATTCCGGACTGCTGACGTTTTACAAGTATCTCTATGGTAGGAATAATATCTGATTCCTGTGCTCTTACCGGATTGAGGTGAGTATACCGTACCCAAAAGAAAAAATTTAAGGCTACCAAAAACCACCAAATGTATTTTGCATTATTTGTTTTTGTTGGTTTGCTCATTATCCCTTTTACACCGCTCAGGAATATAAAAGGAAAAAAACCAATTAGCAGAGATAAAAGAAATAATACTATTCCATTGGCTGAAGGTGACAGCCACTTGTTTCGCAGAAATGTTGTAAACAGGATCTCTGTAATGATTAATAAAGAAAGTAAAACAATTGAGGTAGTTTGTTTAAATGTAATTCTCTTTATCATAGTTCCTGCCTTGTTTAACGCTGCCAAGATAAAAGAAAAGCCGGGACAATTGCCCGGCGTTTCTAAACATTTTAAACTTAGTCAATCTTCAATCCCCAATCAACTCCCTTATTGACCGCAGGTACACCTTCTCTCATCCACACAGGCATGGGTGCTCCTTTCAGGTAATGATCAAAGAATTGCGCCAAACGAACCGAAAGATCTTTTCTATTTCTGCGTTCAACTAAATTATGGTCTTCGTCATTGTATTGAAGCAGCCACACTTTTTTATCTAATCTTCTCAATGCAGTAAAGTATTCAATGCTCTGGTACCAGGGAACTGCACCATCTTTATCATTATGCATTAACAGCAAAGGTGTTGTTACTTTATCTGCTTTGAATAATGGAGAATTCTTGGTGTAGAGATCAGGACGCTGCCATGGTGTAAACCCAATACGGGTTTGTGATTTTTCATACTGGAACTGGCGGCTGAGACCTGAACCCCAACGGATACCACCATATGCACTAAACATATTGCTCACAGGCGCACCCGCTCCGGCTGCTGCAAAGATGTTTGTTCTTGTAACTAAGTACGCAACCTGGTATCCACCCCAGCTTTGTCCCTGTATGGCCATCTTTGTACTGTCGACGAATTTCATTTTGCTGAGGTATTTCGCTGCACTTACTACAGAGTTGTAAGCACTTTCTCCGGGCTGACCATTTTTATAATAGATGTTTGGATCAAATACTAAATAACCATTGCTGGTAAAATAAGCGATGTTAATGGTTGATGCACTTGGTGCTGGTGTACGGTAACCATAACGGGTATCTGCATTCTTTTCGTAGAAATAAAAGATAACTGGATATTTTTTTGCAGGATCAAAATTTTCAGGCTTAAATAATAAACCTTCTGATTCTTTACCATCAAACATTTTCCATTTATGCAGCTCAACTGTATACCAGTTGTAATCTTTCTGCTGTTCATTAATTGTACTTAACTGCACTGCTGATTTCTGATTCTGTGCATTGGCAACTGTTGTTGAGAATAAAGACGGACTCATTTGTGTAGTCATTGCAGTATAAACCAATACATCACTGTTCTTTGCTTTTACAGTGCCGCCAAACGCATTGAAGGACATTGGGTTTGTTACAGGTGTAGCTTCATTTAATACAAAAGGATCACCTGTTTTATATACAACCCAGCCACTTCCTTTTTCTTTATTGTCAAATGTATTCAGCAATAAGGTTTGACCATCTTTAATAAACTGTTGCTCCCTGTCTAACACTGTATTGCGGAAAGTAAGCTGTTTTTTGCGACCGATTCCGTTGGTAATGCATACAGGTTTTGCTGCGCCTGTTGGATCGACTTTCCAGATATCAAACTTATCATACACATACATCGCTGCGTCATTTTCATGCCAGCCCATAATACCATGCGGCGGCGGATCATCGGGATGATCATCATCTTCATCATACAATGGAACTTTAATATCTTTTGTAGCGTTGATAGTTTTTCCAGTTGTTATATCATACACAATATAATTCCTTCCCTTCCAATCGTACCAGCCGACAAATTTTCCTTTGGGTGAAATAGCTCCACCGCCTCGAATTTTGTCAGCAATCATTTTCCGTTCACCCGTTTTTACATTCACCAGGAACAGCTTTTGATAATTAAATTGCTCCCATTGGTTTTGTACACGGTAACCTTTAGTTGATTCACCTAATGCAATATCTCCATTGTCTTCATCAGCTAATTCAATACGTTCAAGGTTTTCATCCGCTAAAGAAACAGTTGTATTGGCATCGTCATGAATAACAGACAGGTAACTTCTGCGTAATTCCATTGCTGCCTGTAATAATTGCTGTGGCTGCAGTTCATCATCTTTGTAGTTCCAGATATCGAGTCTTGCTGTTTCGAAATCAACAATGTTAGTATCCTTTGGCTGACGGACAGGTGTTAAACCAAAGAACAACCGTTTTCCATTCTGGCTGAATTTATTCATAAAATCAGGACTCACCGTCATGCCTGATTTTATGCCGGCTGTTTTTCTGTCTGCTTTCAGTTTTGCACTGTCGAGCCCGGGTTTATAATACCAGAGTTTATAAAACTTCTTCAGTGCTTTGGTTACGCTGTCTCTTTCTGCAACAAATGCAAGTTGATTTCCTTCTTCATCAAAAGAATAATTCCTTGCATCATTAAATCCTTTCATTACCGTATCAATCCTTCCAGTTGCAGTATTCATCCACAATACGGTTGCTCTTGATAAAGTATCCCCATTCTTTTTGGTTGTTTCAATCAAAAGTGCATTTCCTTTTTCACTGAAATAGTAATCGCTCACCAATTTGAATTTCTTTTCTTCACCGGTTACTGTGTTTCTTACAACCAGTTCGGTTCCTTCTTCCCCCGGATCTTCAGCAGATTTTACAGCCGCAGGCTTTGTTTCTTTTTTGACAGGCTGCAAAACAGTTAAGCCTTTTGTTCTTGCTTCATTGGCTTTGCTCTTTAAACTGTCGGCAACACGAAACAGTGAATCAGCCATCGTTTCAATTTTACTGATCTGTGTAACTGAATCAGGTTTTACCTGCATCTTAGGCGGTTCAGGGATTGTTTTTTCCATGTGATAGGCAAGCCAGCCACTTCCCTTTTCCGGAGCCTTGTATGTTTTTACTTTTGCAACTTTCCAAACACTGTCTTTTCCGAGTTCAACAATGGCAAGACTATCTTTTGGCATATCATCCGGTCTTTTCTTTTTAATTCTTGCATCTCTTGTGTCTTTAAATAAAGGACGGATTTTGAACACCACAAAACGGCTGTCCTGTGTAATGAGTGAGTTATATCCTCTTGCAATTGATTTCTTGTATTTCCCATCGCTTGATTGAATGATCAACTCGCCATCTCCTTCCTGCGGGTTAACCATGTAAAGCACCCATTTTCCATTATTACTTATCTGCGGACTTTGAACGCTCTGCCATTTGTCGTAAACCGAATGATCAAGCGGTTTTTTACTTTGGGCCATTGAAATCAATGGGAACATCAACAGGATTATTCCGGGAATCAGTTTTCTCATGTGCACTTATTTTTTAGATTCGACAAGATAAATTAAACAATTTACACGCTGTCTTGTTTTACACGAGTGGAATAAACAACTTATGAACAGAATTATCGCAGGCTTAATCCTCCTCCTGATTGGATTTTCAGAACCATTAGCGGCACAAAATAAAGGTGTTATTGCAGGTACCGTGATTGACAAAAGCAATCAGCTGCCATTGGATGGCGTAAGTATTAAAGTAGAAAATACAGAGTTTGGAACAGCTACCGATTCGCTGGGCCGTTTCCGGATCATCAATATTGATACCCGATCGTACAATGTACTCTTCACCAAGGTTGGCTATAAGCCGTATACCATTTTCAACATCGTTCTTACTTCAGGAAATGAATTAAATTTTTCTATTGAACTGGAGCAGGAAATAAAATCAATCGGCGAAATAACTGTTACGGGAAGACGAACTGCCAAAGTTGCAACGCTTGAAACTCCCTTAAGTGTACAGCGCTTAACAACAGAAGAAATCAAAGCAAATCCCGGCGGTAACTTTGATATAAGCCGGGTGATCAATACGCTGCCGGGTGTTGGAGGAACTGCCGGAAGCGTTGGCGGTTTCAGGAATGATATTATCATCCGTGGTGGTGGCCCGGGCGAAAATGTTTTTTACTTAGATGGAATTGAAATTCCTGTCATTAATCATTTTGCCACACAGGGTTCAGGTGGCGGGCCAACCGGTATTCTTAACGTGAGCTTTATTGAAGATGTAAAACTCTCTTCTTCGGCCTTTGATGCCCGTTATGATAATGCACTCAGCAGTGTGTTTGAATTCAAACAGAAAAAAGGAAGCAGCAGTCATGTACAGGGTAATGTTCGTTTAAGTGCAACGGAACTTGCGGCAACACTGGAAGGCCCTTTAAGTAAAAGTAAAAAGACGACCTTTCTGGCAAGTGCACGCAGAAGTTATTTGCAGTTCCTGTTTAAAGCGATTGATTTACCCATCCGCCCCAACTATTGGGATTTTCAATACAAAGTCACTCACCAGGTTAATAAAAAAACGACCTTGACTTTCCTTGGTGTGGGTGCAATTGACGAGTTCAGTTTTGCTGCACCATCTGAATCAACGCCCGAGAAAATTTATATCCTCAACAGTAATCCCAATATCAATCAATGGAACTATACGGTTGGTGCAGCATTGAAACGGAATATCAAAAACGGTTATATGAATTTCGCTTTGAGCCGCAATGCATTCAACAATGGTATAACACGTTTTGAAGATAACCTTGATCCAAAACCGTCTGAACAATCACTAGATCTCAAGTCCAACGAAACAGAAAATAAATTCAGGTTTGATGTCAATCAAACTGTTGATGGATGGAAGCTGAGTTACGGAGCAGTTGCACAATACGTTCAATTCAGCAATAAAGGCTTTGCAAGAATAAGAGCTGAAGTAAGAGATACCAATAATAATATCATTCAGCCTGAAATAAAATCATCCTTCAACTCTTCTATCAATTTTGCCAGACTGGGAGCATTTGTTCAGGCAGGGAAACGTTTTTTCGATAACAGGCTGGGTGTAAACTTTGGCATACGCATGGATGGGAATACATTTACAGATAAAGGGATGAACCTCTTTCAAACCTTCAGTCCACGCATTGGATTGAGTTATGTGCTAAGTGATGAATGGACAGTAAATGCAAGTGTTGGCCGTTATTACAAACTGGCGCCATATACTATACTTGGTTTTGAAAACAATGCTGGCAATCTTGTAAATACAGATGCAAGCTATCAACGCAGCGATCATTATGTAATAGGTCTGGAGTTTTTACCGAAGAATACTACACGTTTTACAATCGAAGGATTTTACAAGCAGTATGGAAATATGCCGGTTAGTGTGCGTGATGGTGTAAACCTTGCCAACCGTGGCGGCGATTTTAACGTGTTGGGAAATGAAGACGTAATCAGTACAGGAAAAGGAAGAGCTTATGGTGTTGAATTATTTGCACAACAGAAACTTACAAGACGTTTCTATGGCGTATTCAGTTATACACTGTTTGTAAGCCAGTTTAGCGGAGCTGATGGTGACTATGTTTCAAGTGCATGGGATAACCGGCATCTCTTAAGCTTAACATGGGGTTATAAATTTCCACGCAACTGGGAACTGGGTTTAAAGTTCCGTTTCCAGGGAGGTGCCCCGTATACACCGTTTGATGAAACAGCCAGCAGACAAAACTACCTGAGTTTAGGTGAAGGAGTTCTTGATAATGCAAAACTCAATCAAAACCGTTTGGGTGTGTTTCATGCAAGTGATGTGCGCATTGATAAAAAATGGAACTGGGAAAAAATGACCCTTGATGTTTTCCTGGATGTGAGCAATTGGTATTTGGCAAAGAGCCCGGCATTTCCGCAATACACATTCAAACGTACAGCAGATAATTCAGCATTTGCAAGTACAAACAATAAGCCCGTTGCATTTGATGGCAGCAATGCCATACCGCTCATTCTGCAGAACAATGATCCCAGTGTAACGCCAACAATTGGTTTTATACTTGAGTTTTAATCAGGATGTTTGAATGGTAATCCCCTCATGTGCTAACACCAGTGTTTCAATTGCGGGGTTACCATCAGTGGACAAAAGTACAGGCCCGTAGTAATGAACAGGAAATGCGTTCTTTAATTTCCAGGTAACCACTGGTTGATGTGTTTCATTTAACAGGGAAATGCTAACATCTCTTCTTTCGATTGTGCCAATACCTTTTGTATTGATCCAGTCGAAGAATTCATTATCACCGGCAACAATACCACGCTTCAATGTTATGTTTGAATATTTACGCAGCCCCGGCAATTTTCTTGAACTGTCTTCCGGACTTGATCCTTCCCGGTAAGAGATTGCTTCAATTTCAATATCCAGTCCGGATACTTCCATGAATCCGATTCTTGTACCACCCCATTGCACCTGGAAATGATAACGGCTCAGCATGTTTTGTGTTGACATAAGTATAGGTTTAATGATTAGAAAGAAAATTATAATAAACAGCAGAATGATCAACAGTAAAAGGATTGCAAACAGCATACAGGCAGATTTATAAATTGCACCTGTTAAGTTAGAAAAGAATCACTTGAAAAAGAAGTACTCTTTTACGGGTATTAAGCAGTTCGTTTCTTCCATACCCTGAGTGTTTGAATCAATACACTCAGCAGAATTAAACTGATACCCCAATAAAAACCCTTGCCTAACTCTTTGTTTTCATGATAAATAAAAAAGGCAAGGGCAATTCCATAAACCGGTTCAAGATTATAGGTAAGATTAGCAGTAAAAGCAGATATCTTTTTCAATGCACTTACAGATAATTGAAAAGCAAGTACAGTACAAAATATAGACAGCATCAATAGCCAGAACCAATCGCTTACGGATGGAATTGCTGTAACTGCCGGTGATAATTGCAGATAAAAAGGAAGTAACAAACTTAGCAGAAGCCATCCCCCACCCAATTCATATAAAGTAAGATTGGCTGCCGGAACTTTTTGTATGATCCGTTTATTAAAGATGGGAAACAATGCAGATAAGAATGCAGCAGCAACACCTAAGAGAATTCCTGTTTTATACTGCACATCAAAATGAAAAATGAGATAAATACCCAGCAGTACAAGCAGTCCAAGCAGGATCTCAAACAAATCAATTTCCCGTTTATAAATCATTGGCTCCAGTATAGCTGTAAATGATCCGGTTGCTGCAAAACAAACTAACGCAATTGATACATTGGCATATTTTATACTTCCGTAAAAGAAGACCCAGTGCAGGGCAATCATACCTCCAACAGCAATACATTGAAGCAGATATTTCTTTTCAATGCGGATACTTTTTTTACTGAATAAAAGAATGAGTAATAAAATAAGTGTTGATAACAGCATCCTGTACCATACCAGCCAGCCTTCGTTGAGATCAATTAAACGGCCAAGTACTCCGGTAAATCCTGCAAGAAAAACGGCAGTATGTAATTGCAGAAAAGCTTTGGTGATTGCATTCATGAATCAATCAGGAATTGCTTTGCGCCACTACCTCATCATTTGTGAACTTTGAAACAGGTTCTGCTGTTTTCTTAATCCGCACATGGTAGTTTTTAAAGAGGCTGTGCCAGCGGAGTTTTAATACGCCGAGTATTCCTTCTTTTACAATTCCTTTATTCATTTTACTTACGCCCAGCTTACGGTCAACAAAAGTGATGGGCACTTCTTTGATCTTAAACTTCAGTTTCCAGGAAGCAAATTTCATTTCAATCTGGAAGGCATATCCAACAAAGCGGATTCCATCAAGATCAATTGATTCAAGTACTTCTTTTTTATAACAGACAAAGCCTGCTGTAGGATCCATCACGGGCATCCAGGTAATGATTCTTGTATAAAGTGATGCACCTTTTGAAAGTAAAATTCTGTTTTGCGGCCAGTTGGCAACTGCACCACCTTTTACATAACGGCTGCCCACTGCCACATCGGCTCCTTCATATTTGCAGGCATGCACCAGGCGTTCAAGATCGGCGGGGTTATGACTGAAGTCTGCATCCATTTCACAAATGAACGCATACCCTTTTTCAATGGCCCATTTAAAACCGTGAATATAAGCAGTACCCAATCCAAGTTTGCCCTTCCGTTCTTCAATAAATAATTTACCTGAAAATGATGACTGAAGATTTTTTACAATTTGTGCTGTTCCATCAGGTGAACCGTCATCAATCACCAAAATATGAAAATCACTATGCAAAGTAAAAACTGTGCGAATGATATTTTCAATATTTTCCTTCTCGTTATAGGTGGGTATGATGACTAATTTTTCCAATTTGAATTATTTGCGTTGCAATATAGTTTATTTCAAAAAACAGTTGTTCTGTGTTAACAAAAAGCCTGTTTGTTTAATTCTTCTTTAACAGCGTACGGTTTAAAATTTCTGTGAGCTTTTGTTTGGTGTGCAGAGGAAAATCACCCTTCATCATCCAATCGTAATACTGTGGTTCCTGTTTCAGTACAAGCGTAACAGGTTTTCCTTTATGCTTGCCGAAATTAAACACCTCCACTCCATTCTCCATTACAAAACGGCGGGCAAAATCTACTATCTGGTCATCACCTGTAAACTTCACAATTTCCTCCACACTCTTTCCAATTTGAGGATAACGGGTTACCTGTGCTTCCAGTACTTCCCATGTGGCAGTTGCATCAACCTCGGCACTGTGTGCTCCATCAAGCACTTTATCACAGTAAAATTTATACGCAGCTGACAACGTCCTTTGCTCCATCATATGGTACACCCGCTGCACATCCAGTAACAGACGATCATTTAACTCAATATCCAGTCCTGCACGCAAAAATTCTTCTACCAGGAGAGGAATATCAAAACGGTTGGAATTATAACCCGCCAGGTCAGAATTGGCCATGAACATTTTAATTTCATTGGCAGCCTGTTTGAAAGTTGGCGCATCCTTCACCATTTCATTACTGATACCGTGTACTTCGGTTGCACCCGGAGGAATGGGCATTTCAGGATTAATGAGCTTCCGTTTTACCTGCCGGGTACCGTCTGGCATTATTTTAACGATCGCAATCTCTACAATACGGTCACTACCGACGTTGATGCCGGTGGTTTCAAGATCAATCACCGACAGGGGGCGTTTCAGTTGTAAACTCATGGAATCACTTGTTGGTTGGTTATTAGGTTCAAAGCTGAGGGGAAGCTGGCTGCTCATGTGGCAAAAATAACTAAACAAATGCTCCGAACCGTATCATAAACGGAGGAGTTTTACGTTCTTTATGCTGAAAAGCGCAGATTCTTAAAAAAGAAAGCTAATTTTACAGACCTCAAATCCGAACAAACATGAAAAAAATCATGACCGCCCTCTTAGTTGCAGCAGTTACAACGTTTATTTTCAGCTCTTGCGCTGGTACACGTTCAAGCACTGGTTGCCCTACTTCAGCAAAAACAAAACCTTTCAGAGCCTGAGTTATTAATTGTGAAGAATATGAACTGGATTCCTTTGAACTCCTCTGAAATACTGGAGCAATTAATCAATTTATCTCAGCAAAAGCCACAGGTAATTTTCAAACACAGCACCCGTTGCAGCATCAGCTCAGTGGCCAAAAGCCGTTTGGAAAAAAGTCAGGCACCTGATGAAGCTTCCTTTTATTATCTCGACCTCATCTCTTACCGTCAGCTTTCCAACTCTGTTGCGGAGCGTTTTGGTGTTGAACATGAATCGCCGCAAATACTGATGATTAAAGATGGAAAATGTGTGTATGACGAAAGCCATACCGGGATTAATATGAATGAGATCATTGAACAGCTTCAACTGAATTAAGCCATTTCTTCAACTGAATAAAATACTAAAGGCCACCTTGCGGTGGCCTTTTCGTTTTAGGTCATAATCATTCAACTGCCTGTAGTTTGAATTATTTCCCTGTTCTTTTATTTTCTTGGAAAATCAATTGCTGCATGTGCTGCTGCCAAACGTGCAATCGGTACACGGAATGGTGAACAGCTTACATAGTTCATTCCAATTCTGTGACAGAAGATTACACTTTCAGGATCGCCACCATGTTCACCGCAGATACCAATTTTTAAGTTTGGTTTTGTTTGACGTCCTCTTTCCACACCAATCTTAATCAACTCGCCAACACCGCTCTGGTCAATTGTCTGGAATGGATCAGAAGGCAGTAATTTCAGGTCAAGATATTTTGGAAGGAATCCACCAATATCATCACGGCTGAAACCGAAACTCATCTGTGTAAGGTCATTGGTACCAAAGCTGAAGAAATCGGCTTCTTCTGCCATGCTGTTTGCTTTCAATGCAGCACGAGGAATTTCAATCATTGTTCCGTACAGGTAAGGAATTTTCTTCACACCCATTTTTTCACAGGTTTCCTTGTATACAGTATCAACAATTGCTTTTTGATGTCTCAGTTCATGTTTACCACAGGTAACAGGAATCATGATTTCAGGCATTGCTTTCTTGCCTTTTTTGATCAACTCAACTGTTGCTTCAAAAATTGCACGGATCTGCATTTCTGTAATTTCCGGATAACTGATTCCCAAACGCACACCTCTGTGACCAAGCATCGGGTTGTTTTCATGTAAAGCCAGCACCCTTCTGTTCAGGATACTCATGCTGATACCTAACTCTTTACTCAGATGCTTTAATTTTTCTTTGTCATGAGGAACAAATTCATGCAGTGGTGGATCGAGCAGACGGATGGTTACAGGATGTCCGTTCATTACATCCAGTGTTTCCTTAATATCTTTCTTCACATATTTAAACAATCCGTTCAATGCTTCACGTCTTTCTTTTTCAGTTTTACTTACAATCATTTTGCGCAGCAGGAACAATGGCTCATCACTTCCTTCACCATAGAACATATGTTCTGTGCGGAACAATCCAATACCTTCTGCACCAAACTTGAAGCCCTGCATTGCATCACCGGGAGTTTCAGCGTTTGTACGAACACCTAACACTTTCACCTTATCAACCAGCTTCATCAGGTTTTTATACGCCAGGTTTTTATCCAGGTCAATATCAACCAATGCCATACTGCCTAAATAAACCAACCCTTTTGTTCCATCAAGACTTAACCAGTCACCTTCTTTAATATAAGTACCATCGTTGGCCTTGAATGATTTTGTTTCACTGTGAATTTCAATATCAGTGCAACCAACAATACAGCATTTACCCCAGCCTCTTGCAACCAATGCAGCATGCGATGTCATACCACCTTTTGTTGTTAAGATTGCCTGTGATTTATGCATACCATCTACATCTTCAGGTGAAGTTTCTTCTCTAACAAGAATTACTTTTTCTCCCCTGCTTGCCCACTCAACGGCATCGTTTGATGAAAAGACCACACGGCCTTTTGCACCACCCGGGCCTGCAGGTAACCCTTTGGCAATCGCCTTGGTTACTTTCTGTACTTCAGGATCAAGCATTGGCAGTAATAATTCAACTAACTGATTTGGTGCCACTCTCTTTACAGCAGTTTTTGCATCAATCAATTTTGAATTATACATATCGCTGGCAATTCTTACTGCAGCAACACCATTACGTTTACCAACACGGCACTGTAACATATAGAGTGTACCCTTTTCAATTGTAAACTCAATATCCTGCATGTCTTTATAATGTACTTCCAGTCTTCTTTGTATCTGGAATAATTCTTTATACACTTTTGGCATGGTTTCTTCCAGAGTAGGCAAATGTTTACTCTGATCATTCTTTGAATACTCATTTACAGGAGCCGGAGTTCTGATACCAGCCACCACATCTTCACCCTGTGCATTTAATAAGTATTCCCCATAGAATTTATTTTCACCATTACCCGGGTTTCTTGTAAAGGCAACACCGGTAGCACTTGTTTCGCCCATATTACCAAACACCATGGCCTGTACGTTTACAGCAGTTCCCCATTCGTCAGGAATATTTTCAATGCGGCGGTATTCAATTGCTCTCTTACCCATCCAGCTGCTGAACACAGCACCAATACTTCCCCACAATTGTTCCTGAGGATCTTCAGGGAAAGGTTTCCCTAATACTTTTATAATGGTTGCTTTAAAATCTTTCACTAACGCTTTCAGTTCATTAACCGTAATATCTGTATCAAACTGGTATCCTTTTGAATGTTTTACTTTTTCTAATTTCTCATCTAATACTTTGCGGATGCCTTTGCCACCTTTGGGTTCAATACCACCGGCTTTTTCCATTACCACATCAGCATACATCATAATCAAACGGCGGTATGCATCATAAGCAAAACGTGCATCACCCGATTGTTTAATTACACCTTCAATTGTTTTTTCATTCAGTCCAATATCCAGTACAGTTTCCATCATACCAGGCATTGATTTTCTTGCACCTGAACGAACAGAAACCAGCAATGGATTAGATGCATCGCCGAATTTTTTACCCATTTCCTTTTCAACAGCGGCCAACGCTTTTTGAGCCTGTGCAGCCAGTTCAGCAGGATATTTCTTTTTGTTCTGATAATAATGCGTACACACTTCAGTAGTGAGTGTATAACCCGGAGGAACCGGTAAACGTAATTTTGGATGACCCGCCATTTCTGCCAGGTTCGCTCCTTTACCGCCCAATAAGTTTTTCATGGATTCGTTTCCATCGGCCTTTCCGCCTCCGAAAGAGTACACATACTTTGTTGCTCGTTTTGCTGTTGCCATTGTTGAAATTATTTTTTGAATTTAAATGGAGGAAACTTTGCGTGGATCACTTTATTTTTAGTTTCCCCGCATTTCTTCCTGTTTGCAATCTGTGGGTAAAAGTAGATGGGTGGGTTTGGGCAAAGAATGATGTAAGGCACAAAAAAAGCTAATCATCGTCAGGAATTGGAATCTGCAACCTGATTATGATTAGGCAGGAACCTGATGCAACGACGGGCTAAGAGATGAAAGAGGGAAAGAAGAAGAAAGGGGAATGCATGGATGATACCGGCTTCAAAGTTTCATGGCATCTTCGTTGCGTCGCACCCTTGTACATTTGGTTATGATGGCGGCGATGATGTCAATCATCAAATGGATATTCAGTTAATGTATAGCTTTGATCTGCATAAAATAGTTTTATCCACTTTACACCTGTTTAACAATTCAAGCTTTTATGAAAAAAACAATCTGTATTGTCGTCATCACATTCTTATTATCTCACACCAAATCCTTTGCACAAACAATTAACTTATCTGCAGATAGTATTTCAACATTTCTGTGTAAAAAATGGGAAGTGAATTATGCTATCATGGGAGGTATGAAAATTACTCAAATTCCCGGTTCACCTGAAATTAGCTATGAGTTCAACAGGGACAATACATTTTTAATGACAAGTAATGATCCCAAAGAAAAAGATAAAGGGACATGGGTTTATGACACAAAGAAAAAAACAATCAAGCTGTCTATTAATGGTAATAACAATACAATAATTGTTTCTTTAAAAGAAGGTGAACTTATAATGTTAGTAGATACAAAGGAAGCTACTCCAGATGACCCAATGGAGCTTAAAATTGTATATAAGATTAAGACAAAATAAATCTCAAATAATAAAACAGTAAGATGCTGATTGTTATTCTTGCTCTATTTTGTTGCCTTAGATAAATTTTTTTTTGTATGACTACATTTAGAATAGAAAGTTTCATAATTGCTATCATGTTTTTATTTAGCAATGGAAGTTGCCAAACTTCTCCAGCAAGCGGGTTCAATACCAGATTGTTTAAAAATACTCCTGTATACCAAATCGCAAAGGCAATTGCGAAACAGGATACACTCTCTATTGAAGAAATGCTCAAGAAAAATCCAACTCTTATAAGTTATCAGGAGCCTAGGTTTGGTGAATCTCTGTTAGAATTTGCTGTAATAACTGATAGAATTCACGCAGTTGAAAAGTTGCTTAATTTAGGTAGTGATCCAAATCTGAGATCGGCTATTGATAACAGCACCCCTTTCCTGACTGCTTGCAGGTATTCCGGTTCGTTAGTAAATAGTGATGAAATTATAGACTTACTTATTAAACATGGAGCAAAGGTCAATTCTTCACAGTTTGACACAGCACATGATGAAACAAAGATTACTGCGTTGAAATTGGCATGCTATCACGGTAAGTTAAGAACCGTTCAAACATTAGTAGATAATGGCGCAAATTTAACCGGTTATCCTTCTAATGAAGGTTCTCTCGTATGTGCTGCTTTGTTAACAGATAAATTGGACATAATAAAATATCTATTACTAGATAAAAAGCTTCCAGTTCCTGAATATTGCGTAATTAGAGAACAGGGAAGTAAGTTTGAAAAGAAGGTGACAATGATTGATTTGCTAAATGAACATGATTATTCAAATGATGTAAAAAAACAAAAGCTAAAAGAAGAATTACTTAGTTTCTTAACTGTGAAGTGAAAACTAAACTTTCCATCCCCTGGTTCGTGGCTTCACGAAACAGCATTAAACACATTATTATTCAACCTTTCGTTTCACAGTTTTATTTTATTGCAACTTATTTATAACCCCGATTTTTAAGTCGGGGTCAACTAAATCAATATGCGGCTTTAGCCATGATTAAATTTCATGGCTAAAGCCATTGCTCTTTTTTCACAACTCCCCCAACTTAAAAGTTGGGGTTATAAAATACAAGAGCGTCTGCACAGCAAGCCTGTTCAAAAGCTTCATAACTCTTCATTTCCCCCATAAAAAGCACCTAAACCGTTATCTGCAGCGTCCGCCTTGCAGTCAACAGCTATTAAATAACTATAGCAATTACTTCTGTCCTGAAATCCGTTTCAGCAGTTGTTCAATTTTTATGATTTGTTGTGGTGCATTTGCAGGCTCAAGATGCGCATACAACCCTTCTTCCAGGTTTGGATCACGCAATAACAGAGCGAACTCTTTTTGCAAATAACTTTTTACTGTTTCCGGAGCAGACAATAATGCTTCTTCCGCATTTGTGTTGTTTTCGAGAACATAAACGATGTCTTCAAAATCACCGCTGAAACGATAATCGTTTTCCCCCCTGCCCTTAAATGCTTCGAGTTTGGAGGCTATAAAATAAGCCAGTGAGAAAATCTTTACCTCAACATCGTCGAGTTGAATTGTTTCTGCATGTTTAAATCCTTCCGGATACCACTTATTACTGAACCCAATCACTTCCGGTTCTGTAGGCATGATGTCAACAACAATTCCCTGCATTTGATAACGGCAAATCACCCCGGAAGCTGCATCATTTATAAACCCTGCTTTTCGCAATTGTTCATCCAGTATAGCATAACCATTATAAGAAGCCAGTTCAATCACAACATCCACATCATCTGTTGGCCTTGCTTCGGCTGCAAAAGCACTTGCATACAGTGAAACTGTTGCCCCGCCAACAAACACTACCGGCTGTTGTAAAACCTGCAACATTCGGGCAACTACTTTTATCCTGCTGATATTGATTTGATGCGACATCTTTATCTCTCCAGTTGTTTCCTGAGTAATTCTTCTGCTTTTTTAATTTCCCTCACCTTTCCCACTCTTATTACATCGCACAAAGCCAGTAAATCATAGAACAGTTCGTCCCTGGATGCTGCTTTAGTTGCTCCGGGGTACAGTGGCTCAATCAGCATTCCTCTTTCTTTTCCATTTGCATCAGGCCACACATATTTCTCTGCTGATGAAAAATACTTGCTCATTACCGGCGCAGATTGAGCTGTTGCCAACCCTTTCACCAATGATCCGGGAATAACAGGAAACACATATTTCATTCCATGCAGCAGGAAATCAAGTAATGTTTTATTGAAAACTCTTTTTTTAGATGGATCAACTAAGCCTGCAATGGCGGAACGGCCAAGTGATTCTGTAATTTCAGAAGGACTGATAAACAGTTCTGCGGCCAAATCCTTATTTAACCACGGCTCACTGCCTTTTGCTGCTATCTTTAATAACAAGGCAATATCATGAGGGCGCATTCCTTTGTGCTGTTTCATATCTGCTCTTTCGCTAAAAGTACTAAATTATTTGCGATTCGCAAATTGCGAATCGCAAATAGGAGCTGTTGCACCCGGCCTTATTATTTAAAATAAATCTTTTCTACCTCACCGCCTTCACCTTATACTCCCCAACCACAGTCCCATCATCCTTCAGCATTTCAACATGCAATTGTTCTTCATTTGCTTTTACTTTAATTAATGTACGGTTGCCGGGCAAAGGGCCGCCGCCAATAATAACAGGATAATCATGTACCCCTTTTACAGGAGGATGCACACCAAACACATGCTTATGACCAGAAATCACCAGGTCAACTTTATATTGATCAAACAAAGGAGAAAAAACTTTTTTGCAATGCTGTGAGCCTTTATGTTCAAATGAATACTGCGGAGGAATATGCATCATCACTACCCTGTACTTTGCTTTCCGGTATTCTTCCGATTGCATGATCTTTTCCATCCATGCTGCCTGCTTCAATCTGTACGCATCCGAATCATCCCAGCCGGTATGAATTTCTTCTTCTCCTGAATCAACTACAATGATAAAGACAGGCCCCAGCTGATAAGTGAAATACAAACCATCGGGATTGGAAAAATAATCCTTCAGCACATGGGCAAATTTTCCCCGCATTTCATGATTGCCCCTTGCAAACAGCAGAGGCTTCTGCGTGGCAAATGTATCCGTACATGGTTTCAGCAAATGCTCAATAATCTGTTCTTCATCGCTTTGATAATCGAACATATCCCCATTCAGAAAAACAAAATCATAAGGATTGTTTTTATTCAGCTTCAGTAATAGTGGAAATGATTCCGGCCGGTCATGAATATCATTTAGCACCAGCCAGCTGATTTCTTTTGAGTTATGGTCAAAAGTTGTGAACGTATAAGTATCACTGTAAATGGTTTCACCATAGCTAATCATGTCTTCCCTTTCAAAACTTTTTATATATTTCGATGCAACACGGTAATGGTATTGTGTTCCCGGCTTTAATCTTTCCAGATGAATTTCATGAACACGGTTATACGCATTTACCAAACCATCTTTCACCAGCACCGCTTTCTGATCAAGTTTTCCTGCTTCACCATATTCCACCCAGCCAAAACTCAACAGGTTACTGATCCAGCGGATGCTCATCCGTTCAGGTGCAATTGAATGCAGGTAAGGTTTGGTGAGGAATACATGTTTGCCGATGGGTGGCGGCACTACTTCCGATTCTTCATTGGCGCAGCCTTTGAAATAAATAAGCCCTGCTGCACCAACACCCGCTACTTTCGCAGCATTGATGATGAATTTTCTACGATTGGAAGAAGATGGTTTTTGGTTTTCCATGTTTTGGTGGATACTGTTTAACGCTGAAAATTGCTTTTCATTTCATTTAAGATAAATCGAAAATAAGAAATTTAAAATTGGCAGGTTGGCTGAGCTTATTTTATTTCAACTTCATTTACACCCATTTCATTTTGGCCGTACAGCAACATGAGCAGAACTTACCTATATTTAAGGATTGCCTTCATACTATGCCCACAACACGAACGAAAGACGGTTATCAGAAACAGGTTTATGATTTCATAAAGAATATATATGTTATTTGTCCCTCATGCAGCGGACAGGCAATCGTCAAAACCTCAGAACTTTCAATCGGGAAAAAGAATGAGCATGACATTAAATTGATTTGTACAAAATGCGGGCACAATAAACATCTTGCAGAAAAACCTGATTCAATATTATATTCATCGCCCTACAATGTCATTACAGGTAAATATGTAATTATCGGCGGAGCAATTGATCCTTATTTTCATTTGCCACTCTGGCTCACAATCAATTGCTGCGACAATCTCTTATGGGCTTATAATTACGAACACCTCAACTTTCTTAAAGCACATGTAGAAGCAAAACTCAGAGAGAGAAATACACAGGAAATGTCAAACAAAAGTATGGGAAGCCGGCTTCCAAAATGGATGACCTCAAAAAAGAACAGGGAAACAATCCTGAAGGCATTGACTCAACTGAAAAACAAAGTTTAACAGCAAATGGATCAGCATCCTCAGATACAGAATCAATAACCCGTGCAGAACAAAGTAATCCCCTAAAAAAATGACAAGCGGAAGCGATTCTTTTTAATTAGTTCCTTTCTTTGAACCACAATAAATAACCTTTCCATGCACAGGATTTTTCTCATTGGCTCTATATTGCTGGCAACCGCAGTTTCTGCCCAGCAAAAAATTGATTTCGAAACCTATAACCCACCTTCTACACTTGTTGTGCCGCAGCATCCGCTAACAAAAGCAAAGTACCCGTTTATTGATGTACACAATCACCAGTTCCAGATGCCAACAATGGATCTGAATAAGCTTACCATTGAAATGGATAAGATGAATATGAAAGTGATGGTGAACCTGAGTGGTGGCAGTGGAGAGCAGATCAGCAAGGCTGCAAAGAATATCAAAGAAAACAAACCCGGACGTTTTATAGTATTTGCCAATGTAGATTTTAAAGGTGTTGGTGAACCGGGCTGGGGCGACAAAGCTGCAAAGCAACTGGAAGAAGATGTAAAGAATGGCGCCAATGGATTGAAGATTTACAAGAGTCTTGGCTTTTCTGTAAAAGATATCAATGGTGTTCGTGTAACTGTTGATGATGCAAGACTCGATCCTGTGTGGAAGAAAGCAGGTGAATTAAAAATACCGGTGATCATTCATACAGCTGATCCCAAATCATTCTGGGATCCCCTGGATAATACCAATGAACGCTGGCTGGAGCTCATTATTAATCCTAACCGCAAACGTGGAGCTGATAATCCTGTTCCGTTTGAAACATTAATTGAAGAACAGCACAACCTTTTTAAGAAACAACGCAATACAACCTTTATTGCTGCACATTTTGGATGGTACCCCAATGATTTGGCAAAGCTGGGCACCCTGCTCGATGCCATGCCCAATGTAGTGGTGGAGTTTGGTGCAGTGATTGCTGAACTGGGCCGTCAGCCGAAAATGGCGAAAGCATTCTTTACCAAATACCAGGATCGTATCCTGTTTGGAAAAGACAGTTGGGTTCCATCTGAATACGCTACTTATTTCCGTGTACTGGAAACAGAAGATGAATATTTTCCTTATCACAAAAAATATCATGCCTACTGGGCAATGTATGGCATGGGTCTTCCCGATGAAATTTTAAAGAAAGTGTATTATAAAAATGCTTTAAGGATTATTCCGAATATTGATAAGAGTGTATTTCCGGAATAAGAAAGATGGTGTTGATATTTGTTTAAATCAACTTTACTTTACAATATTCAAGATTGGCAAATCGCCACTTTGAACACTGTAGTACATGAAAAATTACATCAAAGCCTTTCTCAGTATTTTTAGGAAGAAGAAAATCGAATACACAGGTCGTGCAGGCTTGATTTATAAAGACGATGGATTAAGATACTTCATAGATTCTGAAATGCTGGTTTCTGACGACTACAATATTGTTGTTTATCCAGGTTCAGTATATCTTCTCAAAGGCAGTCAAAAGATTAAAGTAACTGGTAGTGAAGAAAAAGATATTCTTGAAAGAGCAATAAAAGAAATTGAAAACACAGGTGTAAAAGTTCTTATCCATACTTATCCAAATGGCACAGACCTCCCGACCTGATGCTAATCGTTACTTGATTTAATATTCTTTCATTGCTGCTTATCAGACCAAAATATGATGCCTGTAAGAAAAAAAGATGGTCTCCCAAATCGGAAGACCATCTTTCAAAAATTATATTAACTGTTTATTTCGCTCCTTTCACATACTTCTCTAACCAGGTATGTTCTTCCCACAACAAATGCAGAATATTTTCTTTACCACGGTAACCATGTGCTTCATAAGGCAAACTGACATAACGCACATTTGCACCATTGCCTTTTAATGCAGCAAACATTCTTTCACTTTGTATAGGATAAGTTCCGGTATTATCATCCGTATCGCCATGCACCAATAAAATCGGCGTTTTCAGTTGATGTGCAAAGCTGAACGGACTCATATCAAAATACAATTGAGGTAACTGCCAGTACGTACGGTCTTCATTCTGAAAACTGAATGGTGTGAGTGTTCTGTTATATGCACCACTTCTTGCAATACCAGCTTTAAACCAGTTGGTATGTGCTAAAAGATTTGCAGTCATAAATGCACCATAGCTATGTCCGCCAATTCCCACTCTTGTACTGTCGCCCACACCCATCTCTGCTAATTTATCAATGGCTGCCCTTGCATTTAATTTCAATTGTTCAACAAAATCATCATTCGGCTTTTTATCAGGCGATGTACTTACAATCGGCATTTCTGCATTATCTAATATTGCATAGCCTTGTGTTACCCAAAAGATAGGTCCGCCCCATCCTATTCTCGTAAACATATTCTTCGATCCTCTTACCTGTGCAGCATCACGTGCATTGGTAAACTCACGGGGATAAGCCCAGATCAATACAGGTAGCGGTTTATCTTTCTTTGGATCATATCCTTTCGGCAAATACAAATCACCGGTTAAGTCAACTCCATCAGCACGTTTGAAGGAAATCTTTTGTTTGCTGATTCCTTCCAGTTGCGGATAAGGATTGGCAAAAGCTGTTACCTGTCTGTCGGCAATTTTCAAACGCAGTGATTTGATCCAGTAGTTGGGCACTTCTGTTTGTGATTCTTTACGTGTAAGGATTGTGAGGTTATTCCGGTTCAGCACATCAATCACCATTTCATAACTATCTTCACTGCAACGCCAGATGATTTCATTTTTCTTTGTTGCAAGATCAAAGATGGAAAGAAAAGGCAGATCACCTTTTGCTGAAGCACCAGTTGTATTATTCATCAGCAGTTTTCCATCATGCGGAATCACCACATCACGGCCATAACTGTTTTTCTCTGTTACCGGGTTACCTATATTGCTGTAAGCATCATTCAGACTTCTTTCCTGCATTAATTCTGCTTCACCTGTTGATGGGTTCACTATATATGTTTTCGTCATTGCTTTTCCACGCAATACTTCCTGTACAATTGCAAAGCTGCTGTTGCCCCAGCGTGTTCCTGCATAGCGAAGCTTTGTTTTAAAGAGCTCTTTGGGTTCTGCAGTGAAAGGAGCTGGTAATGCATACACAGCATCATGAAATTCCATTTGGTTTTTGATCAAACCACTATCTAACGGTTTGCACCAAACAACAGATGCTGCTTCATCATCCCGCCATTCAATACCCCGTGGAGCATTCTGCACATTGTCATTTCCTGCAGGTGCTGTTTCAGACGATGGAAGCTTTGCCAGTTCTTTAACGAACTTTCCTGCAGCATCATGAATATTAACGGTTGCATTAAATCCAAATGCAGGAACTGTATACGAGAATGGTTTATTGATTGTACGAATCAGTAAGTATTTTTTATCAGGTGATGCAGATACAGAAACATAAATAGCCGGTTGATTGATCTTTGTTTCCACTCCATTTACATTCTTTACCAGTTGTGCTGTACCAAAGAATTCAAACAGCTGTTCATCATATGGCGATTTGATCATATCCTGAAAGGTTGGCCTGGGAGCTGCGCTGCCATAACTTTCCTGCACGGTTGGCCCTTTGGGTGTAATGGGGCGTTTCGGCATTGATGCTGGTGATTTTGTTGCTGTCTTGTATAACAGTGTATTATCATCTAACCAACTGAAGGCAGAACCAAGCACTACATTCAATGCTGATTTGTTCACCTTTATTGCCTTTTGTGTAGCCACATCAATTACATATAGATCAACCTGCGAACCGGTACTGTGAGTAAATGCAATTTTCTTTTCATTATTACTCCAGGCAACTGCATTAGCTAAAAGATTTGCAGGCAAACCGCTGATCTTGTATTCCTTTCCTGAAGTAATATTCTTTAGTGTAAAATTGTTGATATAGTTCTGCCTGCTCAGGGAGAAATTAGCAGGATTGATACGCAGCCCTGCCACTCTTACTTCGGGTTGACCCAGTTCTTCCACTGTTGGATAGGTATTGCGTTCAATCAGCAGCATCCATTCACCTTTGCTGTCAACACTTACAGCAGGTGTTGGTTTTGCTAACACAAGGTCCATGATCACTTTTGGTGGAAGCTGGTAATTGACTGCATCCTGTGCAAATACATGCACACAAATAAAAAGGGCGATAAAAGTTGATAATTTTCTCATGCAAATGAATGTTTGTTTTCAGTTTCGAATGTACTGATAACAGGGATGTAAAAACAACCGTTCAACAAAATATTTGCAGTTTCACTACGCCTTTGTTGGTCGCTGACCAACAAAAGATTCTTAAGATCGGTAATGTGTCAGAAAATTAAACTCACAGACTCCTGTTTCATAGAAAGATGCACTGCTCCATCTGTATTCTTCCGGAAGCTTTGCCAGCTTCCATTTTTCCTGTAAAGGATTAGCATGGATATAATCCAATTTTTGAAAAAAAACTTTTTCCGAAAACAAATCTACGCTCAGGCTGTTCCGTTCCCATACCTGATAATTTCTGTCGGCTGTTTTCACTTGTAATTGATTAAGAATCGGATCGTCATTCATCAGCATAAAATGCAGCAAACTCCGGGCTGTAAACTTCAGTAAATCTCTTTGAAAATCTACTCGGTTTATTCTATCATGAAGTTGCCAGATAGCATGAAAATGATTTGGCATAATAACAAAGCCATAAATCGTGACCATTTTCATCTCTACCCTTTTGTGCAGAGCTTCCAGTAAAATTTGTTTATGATGATTGTTTTCCAGAACAGGCAGCCAGTTAAGATTTGTGATTGTTATAAACTGTGGATGATGCTCAAATCGTATCATTCTTAAATTCAGCAAAGGCAAACAGAAAAAGAAAGCTTTTACTATTTATATCCTTGTTGGTCAGCGACCAACAAGGGCCTCCCGACAAATGAATGTTTGTTTCAGACTTTAAATAGGCATGCTTTCAACAAAATATTTGCAGTTTCACATTATGACCTTATTTTTGCGCCATGATTATCAGTACACATATCCATCATCACCATACTTGCCTTGCCGGGTAAGCCAGATGATGTATTGTGTATAACAATAGTTGAAGGCTTACGAAAGTGAGCCTTTTTTATTTATAAGAATTTAAACAAATGATGATGCAGGACAAAAAGTACACTCCCCTGAGCGAACTCAGCGGAGGTAATGCAGAAAAACCTTCCAAGCTCAGAATTGCGATTCAGAAAAGCGGAAGACTCTATGATGATTCGGTTAAATTACTAAGTGAATGCGGTATTGATTTACGCAATGTAAAAGACCGTTTAAAAACAGAATCAGATAACTTTCCCATGGAAGTATTCTTTTTAAGGGATGATGATATACCGCAATATGTTGAAGATGGTGTTGCCGATATTGGTATTGTTGGCGAGAATGTATTATTTGAAAAAAACAAGAAAGCCGAGATTGTTGAAAAACTTGGCTTTGGTAAATGCCGCCTGAGTTTAGCCATTCCGAGAAGCGAGACTTATAAAGGTGTGCATAGTTTGGATGGAAAACGGATTGCAACCAGCTACCCCTTTTTAGTGAATGATTTTTTAAAGAAGAACAGCATTACCGCTGAGATACATGAAATCAGTGGTTCGGTTGAAATTGCACCGGGTATTGGTTTATCTGATGTAGTGGTTGATTTGGTGAGCAGCGGCTCTACCCTCTTCATGAATGGATTAAAAGAAGTTGAAACCATTTTGCAGTCACAATCTGTGCTCATCAAAAATGATAAGCTCAGCAAAGAACAGGAAATGCTGCTCGATAAATTGCTCTTCCGCATAAAAGCTGTGAAGAAAGCAAAGCGTAATAAATATGTGTTGATGAATGCCCCGAACGAAAAACTCAGCAATATCATTGCCTTATTGCCTGGTATGCGAAGCCCAACCGTTTTGCCATTGGCAGAAACCGGCTGGAGCAGTGTACACAGTGTATTAAGCGAAGATGAATTCTGGGAAAAGATTGAGCAGTTAAAAGCTGCAGGTGCAGAAGGGATCTTAGTTGTGCCGATTGAGAAGATGGTGATGTAGCCCCTAACCCCTGAAGGGGAATAAAACACCAACAAACAAAATTGATTATGCAGATCATAAAACATCCGAAAAAGAATGAGTGGAGCAGGTTACTGAAACGTCCGGCACTTGATTCCACTTCATTAGAGGCAAGTGTAACCAATATTCTACACCAGGTAAAAGCAAGCGGTGATGAAGCATTGAAACGTTTCTCCACCATTTTTGATAAAGTATCTGTTGATGAACTGCAGGTTTCAGAAGAAGAAATTAATGCAGCTGTTGTAACCATCAGCAATGAACTGAAAGAGGCCATTGCAGTTGCAAAAAAGAATATTGAAACCTTTCATCAGCAACAGGTAAGTACGGTTGAGAAAATTGAAACCATGCCCGGCGTAGCATGCTGGCGCAAAACCGTAG
>CAZOLW010000046.1:0-39468 GCA_964580775.1 uncultured Chitinophagaceae bacterium
CACTTTGACATTAGTTCTTTACTCTGCACATTACAACTTCTCAAACTATTTTTAACGTTTCAATAAGCTGGCCTTGTGTCTTGCTAAGCCCCTCCTTTGGAGGGGTTTGGGGAGGCTTTTACATACTGAACACTTCATCATGTTTATCGAGGAATTCATTTTCAATCACCTCTTCACTTGGTTCTTTGTATTCAAATTCTTTCAGCTTATTATGGAAACCATCGCTGTCTTTAATGATAGCGATTCTTGCACTGCGTACAAATTCAATCAATCCAAATGGTTCCAGCACTTTAATGAAATTATCGGTCTCTTCACGATGACCGGCTACTTCAAACACGGTATAATCTTTCCTGATTACAACAGCCTTAGCGCCATACTGACTTAATAATCTTTCTACCTTCACCTGTTCAGCAATCACTTCCGTAGGAACTTTATACATAGCCAGTTCCTGCCAAACAATTTCATCGTTGGTATTATAATAAGCTTTTAATACTTCCACCTGCTTTTCAATCTGGCGGCAGATCTTACTTACTACATCTTCTGTTTCATTAATTACAATTGTGAAACGGTGAACGCTGTCCACTTCACTGGGCGATGTATTCAAACTTTCAATATTGATCTTTCTTCTTGAGAAGATGATCGCAATACGGTTCAGTAGACCAATCTGGTTTTCTGTATAAACTGTTATTGTATATTCCTGTTTTTCCATAAAATAATTTAAAAAATTCGTTTATAATGTTCGACTGCCGGAAATGGATCATAAAAATGATGTAACAATTTTTTCCATTCTTTATACCCTTCGCTTTGCCTGAAACCTATTGTATGATCTTCGATTGTTTTCCAACGAACGACCAGTAAATATTTATCATTTTCTTCCATACACTGCTGCAACTCATGTTGTATATATCCACGCATTGATTCTATTATTGGCTGGGCAATAATAAAAGATTCTTCAAACTCAGCAGAAAGCCCGGGTCTTATTTTCAAAACAGCTACTTCAGTTATCATTTTACTATCTCCTTATCCGCTGCCGGAGTTATTTAATTTCATCTTTTGAAAGAACAACTTCTGCAACCCCTTTACCCTGCGGCACCATTGGGAATACATTGTTTTCTTTTCCCACCATCACTTCAAGCAGATAACTGCCATCATGATCAATCATGGTTTGCAAAGCCGCTTTTAATTCGGGGCGTTTTGCAATACTTTGTCCGGGAATACCATAACCCTTTGCCACTTGTACAAAATCGGGGCTCTGAATATCAACAAATGAATAACGCTTTTCATGAAAGAGTTGCTGCCACTGGCGCACCATTCCGAGAAACTGATTATTTAGAATTAATAATTTCACATTTGGTTTGAACTGCATAATCGTTCCCAACTCCTGTATCGTCATCTGGAAACCACCATCACCAATTACTGCAATTACTGTCCGATCAGGATCGCCATATGCTGCACCAATTGCTGCAGGCAATGCATAACCCATTGTTCCTAATCCACCACTGGTGATATTGCTTTTCGTGCGGTTCATTTTTGCATAACGGCAGGCTACCATCTGGTGCTGACCAACATCTGTTACAATGATTGCTTCACCTTTTGTGATTTCATTTACCAGTGAAATCACTTCGCCCATTGTTAAAATATCAGTTGATGGGTGCAGCTCTTCATTGATGCAAACAGATTTTTCTTTCTCCATGCAATCATGAAATTTCTGTAACCATTGCGGATATACTTTCGATTCAACCAATGCAGTCAGCATCGGCAATGTTTCTTTACAATCGCCCCAAACAGGAACAGTTGTTTTTACATTCTTATCAATTTCTGAAGGATCAATATCGAGATGAATCACTTTCGCCTGCTTGGCATACTTATCTAACCTTCCTGTTACACGGTCATCGAAACGCATACCAACAGCAATCAGTACATCACATTCATTGGTTAATAAATTAGGACCATAGTTACCATGCATACCCAGCATACCAACTGCCAACGGATGATCTGTTGGAATTGCACTCATCCCCATGATTGTCCATGCAGATGGAATACCAGCTTTTTCAATAAACTGTTTGAATTCTTTTTCTGCTTTGCCAAGAATAACTCCCTGCCCAAAAATCACAAAAGGACGTTCAGCTTCATTGATGAGCTTTGCAGCTTCTTCAACATATTTCTTACGCACAATTGGTTTTGGGCGATAGCTTCTGATATGATTGCATTTTGTATAGCCTTCATAATCGAATAACTGTAACTGAGCATTCTTTGTAATATCAATTAACACAGGTCCGGGTCTTCCGCTACCGGCAATATAAAAGGCCTTTGCTAATGCAGCAGGAATTTCTGATGCCTCTGTTACCTGGTGATTCCATTTGGTAACAGGTGTAGTAATGTTGATTACATCTGTTTCCTGGAATGCATCTGTACCAAGCAAATGAGCAAACACCTGTCCTGTAATACAAACAACAGGAGTTGAATCGATCATTGCATCAGCTAAACCTGTTACGAGATTTGTTGCACCCGGGCCACTTGTTGCAAACACAACACCTGTTCTGTTGCCTGCTCTTGCGAAACCCTGTGCTGCATGAATAGCTCCCTGTTCATGACGGACAAGGATATGCTGTAAACGGTCATGATAATCGTACAATGCATCATAGATCGGCATGATGGCACCGCCGGGATATCCAAATACTGTTGTAACACCCTCGTTTACGAGTGCATCCATTACAGCCTGGCCACCGGTTACTGATTGTATTTTCTTTTCAGTCAATTTCTGTTCTTTTACTTCAAGCGTTTCCATAACAATGATTTTAAAATTCGTTAAGCTTCGTCTGTTACACAACCTTCACTTGCATCTTTTACAACCCGTGCATATTTAAATAACACACCTTTTGTTGCTTTCAGAGCTGGTTGTTTCCAGTTCTTTCTTCTTTCGGCTATCACTTCGTCAGCAACTTTCAGGTTTATTTTATTGGAAGTTGCATCCAGTTCAATAATGTCATCATCTTCTACCAGTGCAATCAAACCACCTTCAAATGCTTCCGGAGTGATGTGACCGACGACAAAACCGTGTGAGCCACCGCTGAATCTTCCATCAGTAATCAATGCCACATCTTTACCTAACCCTGCACCTGTTATAGCTGAAGTTGGTTTCAGCATTTCAGGCATGCCTGGTGCGCCTTTGGGTCCTTCATATCTTATTACTACAACGTCGCCTTTTTTCACTCGGCCGTTTGCAATGCCTTCCACCAAATGTTTTTCTCCATCAAATACTCTTGCCGGACCTTCAAAACGTTCGCCCTCTTTACCACTGATTTTTGCAACGCTTCCTTTTTCGGCCAGGTTGCCATATAAAATTTGTAAATGACCCGTTGCTTTCAATGGCGTTTCTAACGGATAAATTATTTTTTGTGTGTCGAAGTTTATGGGTGCAGTATCTTTTAAATTTTCTGCTACTGTTTTTCCGGTTACTGTTAAACAATCGGCATGCAGCAATCCTTTATCCAGTAAGTATTTCATTACTGCAGGTACACCACCATGTGCATGTAACTCCTGCATTAAATATTTTCCACTTGGCTTAAAATCAGCCAGCACGGGTGTTTTATCACTGATACCTTGGAAGTCATCCTGTGTAAGATCAACATCAACGCTTTTTGCCATTGCAATTAAATGCAATACAGCATTCGTGCTGCCGCCAAAAATCATCACCGTAACAATTGCATTTTCAAATGCTTTTTTTGTCATGATGTCTCTTGGCTTAATATCTTTTTCAAGCAATAACCTGATTGCTTTACCTGCATCCAGGCATTCTGTTTGTTTATCATCGCTTATGGCTGGGTTAGAAGAAGAATAAGGCAAACTCATTCCCAATGCTTCAATTGCTGCTGCCATTGTATTTGCGGTATACATGCCGCCGCATGCACCTGCGCCGGGGCAACTATGCTTCACTACTTCTTTAAAATCTTCAGGTGTGATAGTACCTGCTAACTTTTTCCCCAATGCCTCAAAAGCAGAAATGATATTCAGTTCTTCTCCTTTGTGATGACCCGGAGCAATGGTTCCGCCATACACCATAATAGAAGGACGGTTTAAACGACCCATCGCCATAATAGCGCCGGGCATATTTTTATCACAGCCCGGTAATGCAATCAATCCATCATAATAAAATCCACCGCAAACACTTTCAATACTGTCTGCAGTCAAATCACGGCTCACCAACGAATAACGCATACCATCGGTGCCGTTGCTGATGCCATCACTGATACCAATCGTATTAAAAATCAATCCGACTAAATCATTTGCCCACACACCTTCTTTCACCACTTTGGCAAGGTCATTCAAATGCATGTTGCAGGTGTTGCCATCGTAACCCATGCTTGCAATACCTACCTGTGCTTTTTTTAAATCTTCATCTGTTAATCCAATACCATACAACATAGCCTGTGCTGCTGGTTGTGTTTCATCCTGCGTTAAAATCTTCGAGTATTTGTTTAATTCGCTCATATCAGTTCCAATTCTTTTTTATATTCCTTTTCAATTACTTTACATGCATAGGCTTCCTGAATTCTCTTGCTCACTGTTTCGTTCCATGGTTTTGGAAATTTCACATCATCCAAGCTTTCAAATCCAATCACTTCAGCGGCAGTGCCGCAATAAAATGCAGCATCAGCCTGTTTCAATTCTTCAACTTTGAAAAACTTTTCCTCCACATCAATATTTAATTCAGCACAGATTTCAAAAACAGTTGCTCTTGTGATACCGGGCAAAATATTTCCTAATGCCGGGGTAAACAGTTTGCCATCTTTTTCATAGAACAAATTAGCACCGGGGCCTTCAGCTACATTTCCGTTCATATCTGTAAGCAATGCTTCATCAAATCCGTTTGCTTTTGCTTCATGACTAGCCAGCAAAGAGTTTACATAATGACCTGCTGCCTTTGCATGAATTTTAAATCCTTTTGGATTCGGGCGTTCAAATGAACTCGTCATGATACGTAATAATCTGTCGCCGAGAAAAGGCTGCATTGGCCAAACCTGTATAACAATCAATGACTGTTCATTTTTTGCAAAACTCATATTTGCCGGGGCATAAACAACCGGACGGATATATGCATCCTGCAGATCATTTCTGTTCAGCACTTCATAAGTGGCTTCAATCAATTCCTCTGTTGTCCAGTGATAAGGCAGATTTAAAGCATCAGCAGAATTTTTCAAACGATCATAATGTTCTACTTCTTTGAAAATCTTTGTTTCGCCATTAGCCGTTTTATATGAACGGATTCCTTCAAACACGCTGTAACCGTAGTGTAAGCTCTGGCTGTAGAAATCCATCTTTGCTTCGGAAGCTTTTACAAACTCTCCGTTCAGATACAAAACCGTTTCGTTATTATAATATGATGCCATAATGTTCCAATAAAAAACCCGCCTCTCATGAGGCGGGTTGATGTTATTTTTTAGTTTTTTGTTTCGTTACATACAACTTGCGCCTCCGTTGGTTACAGGTAAAATAATGACAGCCACAATTAGAATTGTGACAGATGAAATGACATTATATAAACTGCTTTTCAACATTGACGTTTATTGTATCACGAATATACCGCCTTAATTTTTATATACAAAGAACTAATTAGTTTTTCACCACGTAAATCATCCCCTCATCAGATAATGGTTGATTTACGCAGCTCAATATTCTCCTTATGAATCGCCCCCGGAATTTTCCCGCTTACATAGTCACTGATCAGATCACCAATGGTACTGGTAAAATAAAAATTTACCGGATCAATATCTTTTGTCACAAAATTGTTCTGCAAAGTCCAGTCAACAGCTTCACGGATAACTTTCGCTTCTTTTGTTAACCCAAAATGATCCAGCAGTAACGCTGCTGATAAAATGGAACCTGTTGGGTTTGCAATATCTTTTCCTGCTGCCTGCGGATATGAACCATGAATCGGTTCAAACAATGCTGTCCCATTTCCAACAGAAGCAGAGGGCAGCATACCTAATGATCCGCTGAGTACGCTTGCTTCATCACTGATGATATCACCAAACAGGTTTTCTGTTAAGATCACATCAAACTGTTTGGGGTTTAAAATCAGCTGCATGGCAGCATTGTCAACAAACATATAATCAACCGTTACATTGCTGTACTGGGTTGCCATTTCCTGTACCACTTTACGCCAGAGCCTGGATGTTTCCAGTACGTTGGCTTTATCAATCAATGTTAATTTTTTTCTGCGCTTTTGTGCATACTGAAAAGCAAGATGGGCAATACGTTCAATCTCCTCACGGCTGTAACCGCATTCATCACTTGCATAATTTCCATCTTCACTTGTATGCTTCTTTCCAAAATAAATACCGCCGGTCAGCTCACGGAAAATAACACAATCAACTCCTTCGAGTTGTTTTGGTTTAAATGGTGATAAATGCTGCAACGATGGATATGCAGTAATGGGACGGATATTTGCAAACAGCTGCAATGCTTTCCGTATGCCGAGTATTCCCTGCTCCGGTCGAACCTTTGCAGTTGGATCATTATCATACTTCGGATGACCAACCGCACCAAACAATACTGCATCACTGTCTAAACAGATATCAATTGTTTCCGTTGGTAAAGCCGAGCCTGTTTTATCAATTGCATCAGCACCAATCAATGCTTCTTTGTATTCAAAATGATGACCAAATTCAAGAGCAATGGCATTCAATACTTTAATGGATTGTGCCGTTACTTCAGGACCGATTCCATCACCATTTAATACTGCTATTTTCTTTTGCATAGGTATAGGTTTAAGATTATGCTTTTCAAACTACTGTTGCAGACTGGTATTGCTTTGCAAGACTCTGCAGATCTTCATCATTTACTTCTTTCTTTGTATCAGCAACTTCTAAGAATTTTTCATACAATGCATCCACATCATCACGGTTAAAATCAAACCCAAGTTTATGAAACCGGAATGCAAGAGCACTTCTTCCGCTTCGTGCAGTTAAAACAATTTTACTTGCATCGGCTCCAACTTCAACAGGGTTAATGATTTCATAGTTCTGCGCATTCTTCAAAAATCCATCCTGGTGAATACCGCTGCTGTGTGCAAATGCATTGCTGCCAACAATTGCTTTGTTGGGCTGTACCGGCATACGCATAATATCACTTACCAAACGACTCATTGGGTTAAGCTCTTTGGTTTTAACATTGGTATAGAAACCAAGATCGCTGTGCTGTTTCAGCACCATCACCACTTCTTCCAGGGAAGTATTGCCGGCCCGCTCGCCTAATCCGTTTATGGTACATTCTATTTGTCGTGCACCGGCAATTACCCCAGCTATCGAATTAGCAGTGGCTAACCCGAGGTCATTATGGCAATGACAACTTATAACGGCCTTATCGATATTGGGTACATTATTGATTAAAAAAGCTATTTTTTCTCCGTACTGGTAAGGAAGACAATAACCGGTGGTATCAGGAATATTTACCACGGTTGCACCGGCAGCAATCACTGCTTCAATAACACGGGCAAGGTATTCGTTTTCTGTACGTCCGGCATCTTCTGCATAAAATTCCACATCATCCACAAAATTCTTCGCCCACTTTACGCATTGTACAGCTCTTACGAGAATCTCTTCACGTGTAGAGTTGAATTTTGTTTTGATATGAAAATCACTTGTTCCTATTCCTGTATGAATGCGTGGATGCTTTGCATGTTTTAATGCAGCAGCAGCTGTTTCAATATCTTTCAAAACGGCCCTGCTTAATCCACAAACCGAGGCATTTTTAATTACTTTGGAAATTTCAGAAACACTTTCAAAGTCGCCCGGACTTGAAATGGGGAACCCTGCTTCTATAATATCAACCCCTAAATCTTCCAGCTTTAACGCCAATTCTATTTTCTCAGTGCTGTTCAGTTTACAACCTGGTACCTGCTCTCCGTCTCTGAGAGTGGTATCAAAAATGTACACTTGTTTTTCGGCCATAATATTCTTTAATGGTGTAAAAAAAAGCAGGTAGCTAACTTCAATTTCTCGTCTTATGGTTGAAGTTACAAACCTGCCTCTAAAATTATTTTACTTTGAGGGGAGTTACAAACTATTATTTCATGTATTTTACAACAGATAAGGGGCGTACATTGCACCCAACTACTTGTTTTTAAAGGATTTAGACAAGAACTAATTACGATGCCCAACCGCTCTACAGATACGGTCTTTCAGTTGGTAAAATCGCTTGAAAAGAGCGAAAAGCGGAATTTCAAGCTATATGTGAAGCGAAACTCTGCCGATTCCAACTTAAAAGTGATCCAGCTTTTTGATGCCATGGACCGGATGGAGGCCTATGACGAAGCCGTATTGCTCAGGAAAAACCAACGCATTACCAAGCAACAACTGTCGAATTTAAAGGCCCATTTATATAAATCCATTCTATCGAGCCTCCGTTTAATTAAGCAGGAAGATAATATCACCATTCAGCTGCACGAGCAGATGGACTTTGCCAGGATACTGTATAATAAAGGACTATACCTCCAAACCCTGAAGGTGCTGGAAAAGATGAAAGACCTGGCAAAACAGTTTGAACAGATCACTTACCTGCAGCAGATCCTGTTTTTTGAGAAGAAGATTGAAGCACTGTATATCACAAGAAGTATGCAGGACAGGGCCGATCAGCTGACAGATGAATCAAACACAGTTGATAAAAAGTTATCTGATATTTCACACCTGTCAAATTTGTCACTGCAGTTATACAGCTGGTATATTAAACATGGTGTGGCCCGAAATGAAAAAGAAGGCAATGAGGTAAAACAGTATTTCGAAACACATTTACCAAAACACGCAGAAACCCTGAAGGGCTTTTATGAGCAGCTGTATGTATATCAATCTTATTCATGGGTGGCATTTATTAACCAGGATTTTTTATTGTATTACCGCTATACACAGAAATGGGTTGATCTTTTTGAGAAACAACCTGCTATGATTGAAGCTGAGACAGCACATTACATAAAAGGGCTTCACAATTTAATGAGCGCTCACTTTGATGTACAGAATGAAAAGAAACTGAATGAAACCATTGAGCTGTTTGAAAGATTTACGCAGCGAAAAGTGGTGCAGCAAAACGACAACTACCGTATTCTCTGTTTTGTATACCTGTATATTTCCAAGATCAATAAACATTTTGTTGAAGGCACATTTACCGAAGGGTTAAGACTGGTTCCGCATATAGAAGAAAAGCTGGATGAATATGAATTGTATCTCGACCGCCACCGTGTACTTACATTCTATTATAAGATTGCCTGTTTGTATTTTGGAAGCGGCAACAATGAAAAAGCCATTGAATATCTGAACAAGATCATTAACTGGAAGGTTGATCTGCGTACCGATCTGCAATGTTATGCCCGCCTGCTGCACCTGATTGCACATTATGAGCTGGGCAATTTTGATTTGCTGGAATATCTTATTAAATCGGTTTACCGCTTTATGGGTAAAATGGAAAACCTGAGTGGAGTTGAGGAAGAAATGTTCAGATTTTTACGGCAATCATTTAAGTTATCACCTGATAAATTTAAACCGGCTTTTGAAAAATTACTGGAACGGATAAGAAAATATCAAGGCAATCGTTTTGAAACAAGAGCGTTTGTGTATCTGGATATTATCAGCTGGCTGGAAAGCAAGATTGAAAACATCCCGGTTCAGAAGATCATCCACGAAAAATATAAACGCAAGAAATAAAACTTTTATTAAAACTTATCTGTTAGAACACTTATGAAATTCTATTCACTTGCAGGTTTTCTGTTATGCCTTACCCTTTCTGTTTCTGCACAGCAGAAAATCGATCCATCAAAAATTGATATAGTACGTGATAGTTTTGGTGTGCCGCACATCTTTGCCAAAACAGATGCTGAAGTTGCGTATGGTCTTGCATGGGCCAATGCCGAAGATGATTTTAAAAGTATACAGGAAGTAATCTTACCTGCCAAAGGCTTAATGGGAACTGTAATTGGGAAACAGGGTGCTGCCGGTGATTATGCATTTGCATTATTTCGCTGTAAAGAAATTACACTGGAGAAATGGAACACCCTCACCCCTGCTTTTCTGAAATTAATTGATGGCTATGTACAGGGCATCAATGCTTATGCAAAAGCTCATCCAAACGAATTGCTGCATAAAAAAATATTCCCTATTACCATGCAGGAATATGTTTCGTCTACAGTTCTTGCGCTAACTATTTTCAATGGCGCTGATAAAGCATTGATGGCTATTTTCAACAACAGCGAAGACGTTGTTGAGGAGTTGAATAAAAAAGGAAGCAATGCCATTGCTGTACATCCTTCCAAAACAAATACAGGTGAAGCATTTTTATTAGTGAATGCACATCAACCAAATACAGGAACGCAGGCTTTTTATGAAGCACATCTTAACAGTGAAGAAGGATTGAATATTACAGGTGGATTGCTTGCCGGCGGCCCTTGCATCTTACATGGCGTAAATGAAAACCTGGGTTGGGCACACACCGTAAATTTCTGTGACCGTATGGATGTGTTTCAATTAGAAATGAATCCGGCTAATTCCAATCAGTACAAATTTGATGGAGAGTGGGTTGATCTTGAACAGAAAAAAATCAAACTTCATATTAAAGGAATTCCTGTTGGTATTGGCAGAACTGTTTACTGGAGTAAGTATGGTGCAACCATGAAAAATAAACAGGGATATTTTTCAATCCGTCTTGGTGCTGATATGGATATCCGTTCACTGGAGCAGTGGTACTATATGGATAAAGCAAAAAACTTCACTGAGTTTTACAATGCCATTAAAGATCAGCGTCTCTCCATGTTTAATATAACTTATGCCGACAGATACGACACCATCTTTTATGTGAACAATGCATTGATGCCTGTACGGAATCCATCAGCTGACTATAACTGGAAGAAAACTGTCCCCGGTAATACATCGAAAACATTGTGGACTTCCTTCAGGAAATTCAGTGAGTTGCCGCAATACATCAATCCGAAAAGCGGTTACCTCTTCAACACGAATCATTCTTCTTTTTTAGCAACTGGAAAGAATGACAATCTCAACCCAAATAAATTCCCTGTTACTGACGGCTGGGAAATGTATGATAATAACAGAAGTGTTCGTGTAGCCGAACAAATGCCTGCAGAAAAGCTGGATTTTGAAATATTGAAAAAAATAAAATTCGACAGGCAATTACCTGCAAAACTTCGCTACCCGCATGATATTGACAGCATGTTTCTGTTATCTGTCACTGAGTTTCCGCAGTATGCCTCATTGATCAATACATTCACTGCATGGGATAAAAAAGGAACGGCTGACAGTAAAGGCGCTGCAATCTTTTTATTAACGTATCTGCATCTTTCAAAATCATTGGCTGGCCGTACGCCGGGAAAAATATCAAAAGCTGAAGCAGTTGAGACTTACAAATATGTTTATGACTATATGATGAGCAACTTCGGCAAGACTGATCTTGCTTTGGGCGATATTCAAAAGCTGGTGCGTGGTGACAAAGAATGGCCGCTCTGGGGTTTTCCTGATCTGCTCTCTCCTCAATGGACTGCTCCGTATAAAGATGGGAAGTTGAAATCAATTGGTGGTGATGGGTTAATCATGTTCATCCGCTTTCAGAAAGAAGGATTACCTGTTATTGAAACAGTAAACATGTATGGAGCTTCTGCTAAACCCGGCAATAAACATTTTGATGACCAGGTGGAAATGTATTTACAGCAGAAAACGAAAAAGATGACGTTGAATAAAGAGGAAGTGTATCAACATGCAGAACGGATCTATCATCCCGTAAAATAAGCCTGCACCGAAAGAAAATATAAAATCAATACGCTGATTTCAGTGAACTATTTGTCCAGGTTGCAAACGAATTGTTTGTTTCATACAACTTCAGCTGAGTAAGCTTCATTTCAGCAGGTAATTTTTCCCTGATGATACGTTGCATATAAAGCAATAAGTTCTCAGCTGTTGGTTCAGCTTCCCAGAGAACTAAATTTTCCTGAGTTTGAACATGCGGATGCTTTGCCAGGTATCCAGTTGATAAAAGCAGTTTATGATCGAATAGATCAATCACTGAAGCGTTAACAATACTTTTCAGTTCCTTAAAATCAAGTATGAAGCCGGGGGCCGGAATAAATTCATCTCCATGATCATCTGACCCAACAGTTACATGTAATTCATAGGAATGACCGTGAATGTTTTTGCAAACACCATCGTAACCATCAATGGCATGGGCCATTTCAAAATGAAAAATTTTTGTAAGTAATAACATCGCTGAAAATGCATCTGAATGAAAAGCAAAATTATCTTTAATTCTGCTGAGAGTCCGGCTGCGGCGGAAGACATTCATTAGTTTTTCAGCTAATTATGGTCAGGAAAAATGAAGGGCAGATAACCATCTGCCCTTCATTTCATCGTAAACTGTGTACTTTTTTATTTCGCCCAATTGATTGCTCCCATTTTCACATCTCTTGAATTTCCGCCAATCATTACCCTGAAATCTCCAGCTTCCCAATCGTATTTGAGGTCGTAATTATAAAATTTCAGGTCATTTGGAGTAATTCTGAAACTGACTGTTTTTGTTTCACCTGCTTTGAGATCAATTTTCTGGAACCCTTTCAGTTCTTTCACCGGTCTTGTTACAGAACCAATCAAATCACGGATATATAACTGAACAACTTCTTTACCATCAACTTTTCCTGTGTTGGTTACAGTAACAGTTGCAGTTAATGTTTGATTCCCCTTTAATGAAGTGCTGCTGAGCTTTACATCACTGTAACTGAAACTGGTATAGCTCAATCCAAATCCAAACGGATAAACCGGTTCATTACTTACATCTAAATAATTACTGCGAAATTTTTCAAACCATTTTCCTTCTGCCAACGGACGGCCTGTATTTTTATGGTTATAGAAAATCGGCACCTGTCCAACATTCTGTGGAAATGTGGTACTGAGTTTTCCTGAAGGATTTACATCGCCAAACAAAACATCAGCAATTGCATAACCTGCTTCACTTCCTCCAAACCAAACATTTAATATAGCAGGCACATTATCATTTTCCCATTTTAATGCTAATGGACGACCCGTAAATAAAACAAGCACAACAGGCTTTCCTGTTTTCAACAATGCCTTCAACAATTCTTTCTGCGCCTTTGGAATTTCAATATTACTTCTGCTGGATGATTCACCGCTCATCTCTGCACTCTCACCCAACACAGCAACAATTACATCACTTTGATTGGCGATATCAACTGCTTCTTTCATAATCACATCGGCAGGCCGGCTGTCTCTGTGCAAAGATTTTCCAAACATACCTGCTCTTACTTCAAACAAACTATCACTGTCAAGATTAGAACCTCTTGCAGTTAAAATTTTCACTTTATCACCAATAACTTCTTTCAATCCTGTTAATACAGAAGTTGCTTTTGAAAAGTTAGCAGCCACACTCCATGTACCCGGCATGTTCTCTTTGTTATCTGCCATTGGTCCGATCAGTGCAATTGTTCCTGACTTCTTGATCGGCAATATATTGTTCTGGTTCTTTAATAACACAAAACTCTGTGCAGCTGTTTCTCTTGCAGCTTTGCGGTGTGCTGCAGTGAAAACATCTGTCTTTGCTCTTTCAGGATTACAGTAGCGGTATGGATCATCAAACAATCCCAGTTTATACTTTGCTTCCAGTATTCTTCTGCAGGCAGCATTAATCATCTGCATGGTAACTTTTCCCTCTTTCAATGATTGTTTCAACGTAAGTAAGAACCCTTCACCAACCATATCCATATCAATGCCTGCAGTCAATGCTTTTCCTGAAACAGTTTTTAAATCGCCAATACCATGTTCGATCATTTCATTAATGCCCGTGTAATCGGTTACAACAAATCCTTTAAACCCCCATTGACTGCGGAGTACCGTTGTCATTAACCATTTGTTTGCTGTTGCCGGAATTCCATCCACATCATTAAATGATGCCATTACACTTCCTGCACCTGCATCCACAGCTGCTTTATAAGGCGGAAAATATTCATTGTACATTCTGTACCGGCTCATGTCTGTTGTGTTGTAATCTCTTCCTGCTTCTGCAGCACCATACAACGCATAATGTTTTACACAGGCCATGATGGTGTTATTCAAGGAAAGATCTTTTCCCTGGTATCCCTGCACCATTGCTTTAGCAATCTGTGAACCCAAATATGCATCTTCACCGCTTCCTTCTGCAATCCTTCCCCAGCGTGGGTCTCGGGCAATGTCAACCATCGGACTGAAGGTCCAGTTAATACCATCAGCACTTGCTTCAACTGCCGCTATTCTTGCACTGCGTTCAATTAAATTCATATCCCAACTGCAGCTTAATCCAAGCGGAATAGGAAATACTGTTTCGTATCCATGAATTACATCCATACCAAACAGCAATGGAATTTTTAAACGGCTTTCTTCTACTGCCACTTTTTGTACTGCACGGATTTTTTCAACAGATTTAATATTGAATAGTCCTCCAACTTTCCCTTCCCTGATTTTTTTGCCGATATCTGAATTCCCCGCCTGACCAGTAACAATATCACCTGACCCGGGCAAATTCAATTGTCCAATTTTTTCATCGAGTGTCATTTTCTGCATCAATGCATCAATGAACAATTTCATTTTTGAATCATCCGGCTTTTGTGCGGCAAGAAATACCAATGCAAATACAACGGAGAATAAACCAAGCTTGTGTAAGAGTTTCATGAGTCTGTTTTTATTATTTCATTAAATATGGTGCGATGATTTTTTTCCAGATAGCATACCCTTTTGCATTCATATGCAGGTTATCTTCTTTGAAAATATCCGTCATTGATGATCCATCTGGCATGAGCATGGCATGATATACATCAATAAAGGATGTTCTTGTTTGTTTTGACAAATACATTTTTATCTGCCGGTTGGCTTCTTCGTATTTCGGCATCAAATGAGCACGGCTTGGACTGGGCTTCATTGACACATAGGCAAAAGGAACTGTTTTATACTTTGCCCTGATCAGCTTAAACAGCGTTTCAAACCGCTGCATAACCATTTCAACAGTAACCGTATCGCTGGAAGCAAAATCATTTTCTCCGCAATACATCACAACCTGTTTTGGCTGATAAGGATAAATTACATCATACCTGTACCGGATAAGATCAACCAGCGTTGACCCACCGAACGCACGGTTGAGAATTGGTTTTGATGGAAAGTATTCCTGCACATCCTTCCACATGGTAAACGAAGAGCTTCCGACAAACAATATCTGGTTGGCAGCGGGGAATTTAGCGCTGTCTATTTTTTTCAATGCCTGTACTTCTTTCCAGTAAGGAAGTTTTTCCTGTGCCTGAACTGAAACAGCAAGTAATAGAAATACAAAGATCACTTTACTTATTTTCTTCATCATATTAATCTGCTTTAATAAGGCCTCACCCTCTTATCCCTCTCCAATAGAGAGGGACGGTGCTTCCGAATTTGTTTTATCAATTGTAACTTCCACATCATCTTTCGTATTTCACTCAATACGTTTTTCTAATTACTCAACCTTAACTACGTTAGTTCTTTCACTTGTGCCGTTTTCATTAATGGATTCAATGGAGTAATAATAGGTCTTTTGCGAATCCATTGCCTTCATCCAGTATTCATTGTTTGAATGAACCATGATACTGGTATACAATTTATCAGGATGAGTGCCATAATAAATATTGTAGGCGAATGCATTATCTGCCGGTTTCCATTTAATAAAAGCACTTCGTTTGTCTTTCTCTGTTCTTAATACAATAAATCCCTGCACAGCATCGGGCCTGGCACCATTGCCATTTCCGAAAACCCGTAAACCGCTGATGGCAAATTTACCGGTTGGCATGTGAATATTTTCCAGCTTGATAAATCTTGCCTGTACAGGTTTCTCCAGTTCAACATACTCGTGTGGTATATCTGTTTTGTTATTACTCTTATCAACCAGCACATTCCATTTTTTCCCGTCAACAGAATAATAGAGTTTATATTGGTGATACTGATCATTCCATTTACCGAGACGATTGCTTTCTACATCCTGATCAGCATAGTTAATCTGTACAGCATTGACTGTTGACACATTTCCTAAATCAGTTTGAATATACTCTCCTTTATTCCCTGTTGCTGCACTCCAATATGTTTTTATCAACTCATCAACTGCATTGTTCGGAAGATAGCCACCTAGGGTGGAAGAAACCTGTACAGCTTTGTTATAGTTTAGCAACATCCATCCTGTAAAGTATCCTGATTTGCCATTGGCTCCATATGTTGAACCTGAAAAACCAGGTGCAGGAATAAAATGCGGATAATCGCCAAAGGTTGTGTTGCAATACATGTTTCCATCTTTATCAAAACCGGTTGGCCATATTCCCAATCTTCTTTCAAACGTATTCTTTACAGAAAGTACTGTTGTAGAAACGTGCCAGTAGTTTTGATACTTGTCCTGGAATGTAGCACCATGCCCGGCACCACGAACAAAGCCGCCCAGTTTAATGCTTAACGGATCACTTTGTGCTTCAAAAAAACCAAGCGGTTCATTACCTACCAGCAATCCATCTGCATAGCCGCTGAATTCTGTTCCGGGTGCACCATACTGCAGATAATATTTTCCATTATGTTTTGTCATATGTGATCCTTCAATAAAAGGATCAAGAAATGTATTATCCATATGTTCGCCAAAACGCTGCCAGCCAAAACGCCATGGCTCGAGCAAATACATTTCTTTTCTTGTTCCGATGGGTTGTAATGTTTTTCTGTTCAACTCAATTCCATACATCGGAAATTTATTACTGCTGCCATTGTATAGATACAATCTGCCATCGCCATCGGTAAAAAAAGAAGGATCCCATCCGCCGATTTCAAATGAATCAACCAAAGGTTTCCATTCATTGGCTTTTGGATCAGTGCTCATCCAGATGGTGAACTTGCTTGTATAAGTAGAGCCGAATACAATCATTGTATCGCCAATGATTCCAACAGCAGGTGCACAGAGTTCATCATACCCTTCATTCCATGGACGAAGAAATTTTTTAGAATTGAACTTCCAGTTGAGCATATCACTGCTGTACCAATAACCCCACTGGTTGGTACTGAATAAATAATAATCACCTTTATAATTTATTATCACCGGATCTGCAGTAGCTCTGTGGTTTCCCCATTGACTGAAGTTGGGAATAGGTGTGTACCCGTAGTCTATATTTATGGGGTTGCAATATGTTTTCTGTTGTGAGATAGCCGCAGATACGCAGATTAGTATGGCTATAAGTGACAAATATATTTTCTTCATTTTCGTTCTTATTTTATTTCATTTCTAAACCCTCTTTTCTCTAATAATTTAATTCACCCCAGCATCGCTGACAAAACTACTTAGTTAGTATAACTCTCTTATACTCCAGCGATTTTTCATGGAAATTGATCAGCAACCCAATTTCCAGTTTTGAAATCGCCAGATAGTTCATTACCTGGGCATAATGTTCATCTACAATTCCCTTCTTCGATTTAATTTCCAAAATAATTTTATCAAACACTACAAAATCAGCGTAAAATTTATGTGGCAGTATTGTTCCTTTATAATTTATTAAATATTCTTTTTCTCTTTCATAAAAAACAGAGTGCTTTTTAAATTCATACTCAAACGCATCCTTATACACAATTTTTGAGAACCCCTTTCCCAAAACTTTATGTATGTCCATAGCAATTCCTATAATCTTATACGTTTCTTCCTGTAAAGGGTATTTTTCATTTTCATATACAGGCATAACAAATCATTTTATTTACATTAGCTAATGTTTAATCTGCGAATCTGCGGCTTCTTCATCACAAATTCCCTTTTTTAAGTTCCTCCATAGCATGAGCAACTGCTCTTGCTGTAAAGGCCATATATAAAATTGACGGACTTTGACTTCCCGTACTCGTCATACAGGCACCGTCAGTAACAAATATATTTTTACAGTGATGCAGTTGATTAAACTCATTGAGCAAAGATGTTTTGGGATTGCTGCCCATTCGAACGCCACCCATTTCATGTATATCCAAACCGGGCGGCTGCCTGTTATCATTAGTATTAATATTCTTTACGCCGGCAGCTTCCAGCATAGCCCTGCCCTGTTCTAAAAAATCTTTTACCATCTTATCATCATTCTCATCATAATCAACAGATGTAACCAGTAAAGGAATTCCCCATTGATCTTTTTCTTCTTTACTCAGCCGTACATGATTGCTTTCCTTCGCAATTGTTTCACCCTGCATATACATGTACACACCCCATGTACCCGGCTCACTGATCGCTTCTTTAAATTCAGCACCGAGCAGTGGCTTGATATTTTTATCACTCAGTTTTTCCCTGTATGCACCTGAATAAATAACATAGCCGCCTTCGAAATCAGCATCTTTCTTTTCTACATTTCTGAAATTGGCGACAATGCATTCTGCGGGTTTGGATACTTTGTAATATTTATCTGTGAAGCCATCTATATCACCATTCATACTTCCACGGTAATTATGGAAACAAATGTATTTCCCCATCAATCCACTGTCATTTCCTAAACCATTCGGAAAACGGTTTGAGGTAGAATTCAGTAAGATGAGATTTGTATTTAAAGCCGATGCATTCACAAAAATGATCTTTGCAAAAAACTCTGCTGCTTGTTTTGTATTGGCATCAACCACTCTTACACCAATTGCTTTTTGTTTCCGTTCATCATAAATAATGGAATGAACAACTGAATGCGGCCTGATGGTAAGATTGCCGGTTTTCATTGCCCATGGCAATGTAGATGAATTGGAACTGAAGTAACCTCCTAATGGACAACCACGCATACATAAATTCCTGTTCATACATTGTACACGACCCTGGTCATAATGTATTTGCTTGGGATCAGTAATATGCGCCCATCTTCCGGAAACATAATGACGGTTGAATTTTTCCTTTAATACTTTCTGCATATGCTTTTCCACTGCATTCAATTCATAAGCTGTCAGAAACTCACCATCGGGCATGGAAGGAATACCATCATAACTGCCGCATACACCAATAAATTTTTCTACATGACTGTACCAGTCTTTAATATCATTGTATCCAATGGGAAATGATTCACCGTATCCGTAACGTTTCGGTGCAGTAAAATCAAATTCACTCCATCTTGCACATGCTCTTCCCCATGTTAATGATTTACCACCAACCTGGTAACCACGAATCCATTCAAATGGTTTTTCCTGCACGTAAGGATGATCTGCATCCTTTATAAAAAAATGTGCTGTATCTTCACTGTAACCGGCAGCCTTGCTGATGTATGGATTGTTCTTTTTTGTTTCGTTAGTGATCCATCCACGGTGCGGCAGTTCCCATCTTGATAAATTAGCGGTTGGATAATCTTTGATATGATCTACACTTCTTCCCCTCTCCAAAACCAACGTCTTCATTCCTTTTTCACATAATTCTTTTGCAGCCCATCCGCCGCTGATACCGCTGCCAATCACAATTGCATCAAATGTGTTGATTTCTTTTCCCTTTGTGTTGATATGTACCTGTGAAGTATCCGGCATTATCTGTACAATGATTTTTTCTTAAATACATAATGATCTGCACTCCATCTTCCACCACCTGCAAACAGAAATACTATACCCAGCAGAACAAATAAAAATGGATGCTGATCTTCATACCATACTTTTCCATGTCCAACAAAAAACGCAATGTAACTCATTGAACCAATTAAAACCAATGACGCAAATCTTGCAAATAGACCAAAGAAGAGCAATGCACCTGCAATAAGTTCTGCCAGCTTGCCTGCATAAACCATGAACTTCCCGTTTGATGCTAATTTAAACTGATCCCATTGCAGGTATTCATTCATTTTTGTTTCACTGAAGATTTCCCAGCCATGATAAATCATAAAAAAACCAACAACCAATCTTACGAATGCAAGCCCGGCATTTTGTCCTGACTCCTGCTGTAAAAAATTACGGCTCATTGCTCTTTGATTTGAGGTGATGTAAAGCCTAACCGTTTCAAACCATTCTGTATATCAGGAATATTCATGAATAAATTCCACAGCAAGCCGCTGCGGTAATTTTCAATCATCACAACAATTGGTCCTTGGTCAATTGCCAGATGACTTTTTGCATACCAGTTGTGATGAATACTGAAACCATCTACAAAACCATACTTACCCCAGATCTTATTGCCTTGCTCATAATAGAAATATCGTAAGGCTTCCATGCTTTCCTTTGGCGTATATGGCATTGATGAAATAGCCGCCGTTGGCTGAATGACCCCACGATCATTTTCCGGGCTGTGTGCCACATAACCTTTGTAACTGTCACCGGCTGTTAAGCCCCAGCACTTATCACTATAACCTTTAAACTTATTGGGGTTTTCGATACAGTAAGCCCTGTTGATGAGTGTATGATTTTTTCCCTGTAAAAAATAATCGTTGCCTAAAGAATCTTTTAAGCCGTTTGGATTAATTCCCTGGAAAGTATACTGTTCAAAAAACAACGGGCCGCCTTTGTCTTTATCATAATTGCCCAATGGAAGCGTATAGCCATAATATTCTTTTCCATTTTTAAATCCGAGACTTCCCACCCATGTTCCATTGTAAACTTCTTTTGAAATAGCATGATACTTTGATGAGGCTGCCATGATGTAAGTGATCAGGCATTCATTATAGCCCCACACGGGGAAATTCATATCAAATCCATTATTAGGACTCCAGTGCCAATATAATTTATTTTCATTGTTGGTATGCCAGTTCCAGTTAGCAGTACCCCACATTTGATTAATGCGCTTCCGCAGATATACTTCCCTTGGACTGTCTTTATTGAAATATTCCCTGGCGCACAAAAACCCCATGAGTAAATAGGATGTCTCAACAATATCTGCACCATCATCTAACCGATCGAACTTAATTGTCTTTCCTGTTCTGCCATTCATAAAATGCGGATAGATGCCATGATAACAATCTGCATTCATTAAAAAATCTGCAATCTTAATTAAACGCATCACAGCAGTATCTCTTCCAATCCATCCACGCTCCACTGCAACAACAGTGCTCATAATGCCAAAACCTGTACCGCCTATTGCTCCTGCATCGGGACCAAAAGTTGTTTTACTGAAATTGGGTTCATCCCATGCTTCGTTGATATAATCCCAGTAATGTTCTGCTAAAACAGTATTGCTTCTTTCCAATGCCAGGCCACTTAACGGGTGTGCCCCATGCCAGAAGAAACGAAAGGTTTGTTTTTGAACAACATCAAGCAACTGATCATCAGTTAATCCTTTGATAATACCAGCAGGTGCAATACTGTCAGGGCCATTACCATACTTTCCTTTATTAAGAGATAAAGATTTTGTTTGTGCACTGTTGAATAATGCATTTGATATAAAAATGAAAAAGCAAAGCAAGCGTTTCATTTCTTGTTATTTTATCCACGGACTTTGAAAGTCAAGTTTTTGTAAGCCGGTTTTAATTTCAGGGCAACTCATAAAAAGTTTCCACAACAAACCTGTTCTGTAATTTTCGATCATCGCTACAATCGGCCCCTGGTCAATTGCTAAGTGAGATGTGGCGTACCATTTTTTTGTTTCATTAAATGCATCCACAAAACCATACTCACTCCATATCTTATCCCCTAAATCGTAATAAAAATGTTTTAATGCTTTCATTGAATAATCGGGTGTATAGGGAAATGCACTCAATGCAGCCGTCGGTGTAATTGTTCCAAAATCATTGGTGGGCGAAAATGCATTATAACCATCATAGGTATCGCTGGCTGTTAAGCCCCAGCAATTTTGTCCATAGCCTTTAAACGCTTTGGGATTATCAACGCAGTATGCATAATTAATTAACGTATGATTTTTATTTTGCTCCCAGTAATCAGCATAACGATCTTTTAAACCACGTGGATCCAATCCGGTAAAAGAATACTGTGAAAAGAAAAGCGGTCCTCCATAATCAAAACCTAACGGCAATTTATAGCCGTAAAATTCTCTGCCATTTTTAAAGAAATCACTTTGTGCCCAGCCACGGTGATATACTGCAGACGGCACCTGGTATCTTTCATTTGGAGATGATGCAGCAAGGATGTACATGATCAAACATTCATTGAAACCACGTACCGGAAAATTCATAGCCCATCCGTTATTCGGGCTCCAGTGCCAGTACAGTACTTCCTGCCCCTGTGTGTACCAGTTCCATTCAATATCGGGCCACATCCACTGAATACGGTTTCTTAATCCCTTTTCAATTTTATTATCTGCATTAAAATATTGTCTGGCACATAGCAGTCCCTGGAACAGATAAGATGTTTCAACAAGATCAGCACCGTCATCTTTCCTGCTGAAAGGAATTGTTTTTCCTGTTTCTCCATTCATCCAGTGCGGAAATGCACCGTGATAACTCTGTGCCTTCAGTAAAAAATTTACCATCTTCAGCATAAACTTTGCCGCTGTATCACGGGTTATCCATTTTCTTTCGGTGGCAACAATTATGCTCATGATACCAAAACCTGTTCCGCCTGTTGTTACTGTTTCATGCCCGTACCCAAAGCTCACATTACTTCTTTCTCTTGCCATGCCGCTTACAGGATGTGCAAAATCCCAGAAATACCGGAAGGTTTGTTTTTGAACAAGATCAAGCAGAGCAGAATCTGATAAATTCTTTGGACGGCTAACTGCATTAAATTGAGTTGCTTCTTTTTGCTTTTGCGCAAACCCAGTATGCACAAATAAAAGTGACAGCGCTAATACAAGTGAGAACTGTTTCATCTTAATCAATTATAAATAAGGAGCTGTAAATCCAAGTGAACGCATTCCATTCTTCACTTCAGGACAAGCCGTAAATAAATTCCAGAGTAATCCACTTCTGTAATTTTCAATCATCACAATAATCGGTCCTTGGTCGATGGCAAGAAATGAATTGGCATACCATAATTGTTTTAACGAAAACGCATCCACAAAACCATATTCCTTCCATATCTTATCGCCCAGTACATAATAAAAGAACTTTAATGCCTTCATACTTTCAACTGGTGTGTACGGAATGGATGAAATGGCTGCTGTTGGTGCAATTACACTTACATCGTTGGTGGGTGAGCTGGCAGTATATCCTCCATTGATATCACTTGCGGTTAATCCCCAGCATGAATCGCTGTAACCGTAATTCCCATTGGGATTATTGACGCAGTATGTATAATTTATTTTTGTGTGATTAGTTGTTTGCATAGTATAATTGGCATAGATATCATTTAAACCAGTTGGATTAATACCGAGAAATGAATAATGCGAAAAGAATAAAGGTCCACCGGAGGCTGCACCTAATGGCAATTGAAATCCGAAATAAGAATTGCCATTCAGAAATCCGGTAGTCCCTGCCCATCCATTTGTATAAACTGCTGAAGGAATTCCATACGTTGTGGATGAAGCTGCCAACACATAGGTGATTAAACATTCATTCCATCCCCGGATGGGCATATTCATATCCCAGCCAAAATTGGGACTCCAGTGCCAGTACAAAACATTCTCATTATTTTTTCTGAACCAACTCCATTCAACGGCATTGTAAATTGAGTTAATATCATTTCTCAGATTTACTTCTGCAGCATCTGTTCCATCAAAATACTGGCGTGCTGTTAACAGGCCGGCTATTAAATACGATGTTTCAACAAGATCAGCACCGTTATCTTTTGTGCTGAAAGGAATCACCACTCCTGTAGTTCCATTTAACCAGTGCGGGAATGCACCATGAAATTTCTGGGCTGTGTTTTTTAAGAATGAAACGATGGTTTGCATTCTTGCAAGGCCCTGGGTACGTGTTATAAAATTCCGGTTAATGCCTGTTACAATAGCCATCACTCCAAATCCCGAACCACCTGAAGTAACCGTTTCACCTGATGTATTCCGTTCTCTTGCCAAACCACTTACGGGGTGGCCAAAGTCCCAGAAATATTTAAAGGTTTGCTGTTGTACAAGATTAAGCAATGCATTATCTGAAATAACAGGAAATTTTCTCGACGAATCGATCTGTGTAATAAAACTGTTATTAACAGAAGAAACAAAATCGCCTCCTGCTGCCGATTTCAGTGTAGAAGTAACAGTGAAATTATAAAGAGCAAGTGCTGATAAATTTAGTGATGGCTTTAATACTACTACAGAATCACCGCTTTCAAAAGTTGCATTCAATGCTGCTTCTGCTCCATTTGTATCAACCAGTTTCATGGAAGCTGCAACTGTGCTTTGCTTAACAGGTTCTGAAAACCTGATACGGATAACAGGCTGCCTGTTTGTTCCATACACCGTGCTGATCCACATGTTGTTATTCAGCAAAATAGCAGTAAGAGATATTTGTTTTGGCGGAACAACAACCGGAGGTGCTGGTAATGGTTTTTTATTACAATCAGCAAAGCAAAAAGTAAAAACAATAATACTCAGTATGGCAATTCTGTTGTTCAATTTTCTTTATTAAAAGGTATGATCAAACGTTGTACATTAAAATACGAATCGGAAAAAGAAAGGGCTGCCTCATTTCTTACAGCAACCCTTTCACCAACTGCTAATGCTTAAGAACCTATTTTCCTCTGCCTTCGAGTTTAACAAGAGAGTTTACTTCTGCATCAGACAAAGCTTTATTATAAATCCTTACTTCATCTAGCTGACCTGTCAAATAACTGGCCCATGGTTGAGAGCCGCTTCCTGTTGTCTGACTTGGTATTGTTTGAAAATGAACACAGCCAAAAACTATTTGTCCAATATTTGTAAAAGCAAGATTTCCGAAACCTGCAGCTACACTTGTTGAAATAGGGGCTCCGTCTTTATAAAGTTTAAATGTAGAAGTGCCTGCATTATAAGTGAGCGCCAGGTTTGTCCATACACCAAACAGATTTTGAATGCCATCTTTTGCCACCCATGAATCTGTTGTACCATTATGAATATTTGCCCTGAATTTACCATCCGTATTTGTTCCGCCGTTTTCGAAGAACATATTGATGTTCCCCCAAAAAGCATCTGTTTTAGCCAGGTTAACCAGGCCAATAATACCAGTAGATGGTGCCGGACTGTTTACCCAATAAGTAATGGTAAAGCTGGACATCGTTCTAATAGAAGTGCCGGGGGTAAATAATACATAACTGTTTAATGCACCCTGCATCGCCTGCCCTTTAATTCCACCACTGAAACCTGTCCCCTTGTTTGTGCCCGCTAACCCGGAAACACTGTCTACATAACTTCCGTTAAACGACCAGTATCCAACAAGATTAGCCGGAGCTATTTCCCTAGCGCTTGTAAAGCCGCCAATGTTCAATGCAGGGGCATATGTTTTCGGATCAAATTTCTTATAGCATGCCGATAATAAGAAACTTGCTGCTGTAACTGTTATTAATAAAACAGGAAGCAGTTTATTTATTTTTAATTTCATATCAAGCTTTTTTAATTTTAAAAAATTAATACCCGGGGTTTTGTGTTAACAAACCTGCACTCAGATCAATTTCATTTTGCGGAATGGGCCATACTTCATTTTTACCGGCAGTAAAACCTTTGGCTCCAAAAACTGCTGCACCACGTCCCTGACGAACTACATCAAAAAACCTGTCAAACTCCATTGCAAACTCTGATCTTCTTTCCTTCCAGATAGCAGTTCTTAAAGCAGCCTGATCTGTTGTTGTGACAGCTGGTAATACTGTAACCGGGTTTGCCCCTCTTGCTCTTGCCCTTACTGCGTTCAATGAACTCAGAGCCAGTGTAACATTTGCTGCACCACCTACTTCATTGGCTGCTTCTGCATTCATCAGTAAAACATCAGCATACCTGATTACTCTTACATTTTGTTCAGATCCTTCATTGCATTCCACATGCAAACCAAAAGGCACATATGATTTCTGATTGTACATTGGATTATCGCCAGTTGCAGGTATTACATCTCCGGAAGGAGTTGTTTCGCCTCTGAAAATAATGGTTGCATCTCTTCTTGGATCATTCGCTTCATAAGAAGCAGCGAGGTCAGCAGTAGGAACATTGAATCCCCATCCGCCACCGGTTGAGCCTCTTACACCCTGCACCTGTGAATACTGAGAACTGGACAAATCACAATTACCCGGAACATACTTACATTGAATTTCAAAAATAGATTCTGAATTATTCTCATTGGTTGTTCTGAATTGCGCTTCATAATTCGGAAAAAGAGAATAGCCCAAAGTCATTACCTGGTTTGTTAATGCCAGTACATCAGCCCATTTTTTCTGGTACATGGCCACTTTAGCATGCAATGCAAGAGCAGCACCTTTTGTAACACGGCCAAGATCTGCAGCACCATAAGATTGTGGCAATACAGACGCAGCATCAGTTAAATCTTTTTCTATGGCAGCATATACTTCTGCTTTGGGTGATCTTGGAAGATTGTATTCACTCGCACCAGCGGGAACTTTCAATCTTAACGGAACATCACCAAATGCCCTTACTAATCTGAAATAGGAATAGCCCCTTACAAATTTCGCTTCTGCCAGATAGCGTGCTTTCAAAGCAGCATCCATTGTTATGCCGGGTATATTATCTAATACCTGGTTGGCAAAATTGATGTTCTGATACTGACCTAACCAGAAATCTAAAATCTGTCCATCTGTTGACGTAACAGTAAAGTTGTCGTACGTATTTATAAAAGATGCATCACCGGGACTGCTGCCTTTTTCTGCATCGTCTGAAGGCACACTCTCAATACATATCGGTGCAAAAGCAACATTGGTCCAGCCACGCAGGTTGCCATACATTGCATTGACTGCTTTCGTAGCATCGGCTTCATTTTTCCAGAACTGTTCACTGGGCTGTTGCCCCTGCGGATCAACTTCAAGGAAACCTTTTTTGCATCCAGGTGCAAAAACAGCTGCTGCAGGTAAAAGCAGTAACAGTAATTTCAACAACCTGTATTTATAATTATTCTGTTTCATGTATAATTTTTTAAAAGTGTTAGAAGGTAAGATTTACACCAAAATTGTAAGTGGCTGATAAAGGATAAACGTTTGCATCGATTCCTGCATTTGTAGGTGAGCCACCAACTTCAGGAGAAAAGCCTTTGTACTTGAAAAAGTTAAAAGCATTTTGTGCATTTGCATATACCCTCAGTTTTTTTATACCCCACTGTTGAATCAGTCTGTCAGAAATAGAATATCCCAACTGCATATTTCTTACCCTGAAATAACTGCCGCTTTCAACGAAGAACGTATTCGGTTTGTAGTTATCGCCACCACCAATATTGGCTGAAGGATAAGTGTTGGAAGTTCCTGCTCCATGCCAGCGGTTGTCATAAAAATCTTTGGTGTAGTTTTCATTACCATAACGAAGACCAAGATTGGCATTATAAATTTCAACACCTGCTACTCCCTGGAAATCTAATGTGAGATCAAAGTTTTTATAATTCCAGTTGGTATTGATACCATAACTTACTCTTGGATTTGGATTCCCAATAGCAACTCTGTCTTTTCCGTCAATTTTTCCATCCTTATTCTGATCTACATATTTAAAATCACCTGGTTTTGCTGTTGTTTGTGCTGAACCTGTTATTTCAGCTGTATTCTGGAAAACCCCGGCTACTACTAAACCATAGAATTGACCAATTGGCTGACCAACTACAGTTCTTGTAGAAAGCTGACCACCTGTTGCAGCAGCACCGCCGCCATAAATCGGGTTTCCCCCAGTTGTAACAGACAATACTTCGTTTTTATTGAATGAAACGTTTCCGCTTATTGAATAAGAAAGATCCTTGTTCATATCGTCTTTCCAGGTTGCAGAAAATTCAAAACCTGAGTTCTGAAAATCAGCCTGGTTACCAATAATGCTTGATGAACCGGTACCAACTGATGCCAGGATAGGAATATCGAAAATGGCCTGTTCTGTTTTCTTGATATAATAATCAGCTTCAATAAATAACCTGTTTTTGAGTAATGATGCTTCAATACCGATATCAGTACCAACTGCTCTTTCCCATACTGTAGTTGGAGGTACAACTGTATTGATACTTGCTCCTGTATAAGCTATACCACCAAAAATTGGGGATAGGTTTCCATTCTGTGTTACTCTTAACACAGAAAGATTAGAGGGAACGGAAGCATTACCAATTTTACCCCAGCTGCCACGTAATTTCAAGCTGTTGAAAACTTTCTGGTTCTGCATAAAGCCTTCATCACTGATAACCCAGCCTGCGCCGATAGAAGGGAAATACCCCCATCTGTCATCACCAAAGAATTTTGATGATCCATCAGCTCTTAAAGAAGCACTTAACAAATATTTATTTCTGAATGAGTAATTCAGTCTTCCGAAATAAGAAGCTACTGTAGATAAATCACCATAATCATCAATATTCCTTGTTCCGATTGTTCCTAATTTTAAATACCTGTCGCCTTCGCTGTTATTAGGTACATTTTGTGCAGTTCCGGTAAAACCATAAGATCTGTATTTCTGTGCACCCTGACCCGCCAATACTTTAATTCCATGATCACCAATCTTAGTATCATAAGTAAGTGTATTTTCTAAAATCCAGTTGCGGGTTTCTGCCCTTGACATTGACAACTGACTTACTGTATTTCTCTGATTCAGTGTTGCTGCATATACAGGAATGTATCTGCGAACTTCACCCTGGCCAAACTCACCACCAATGCTTGAACGGAAGGTGAAATTTCTTGCAAACTTCAGCTCTCCGTAAAGATTACCATTGGCTCTGAAATTTTTTGATTGCTGATCAAAATAATCCAAAGTAACCTGTGGATTGAATTTAGCGCCATCACCTAAAGGATAATCACCAGGATCTCCATAGCTGCCATCGGCATAATAAACCGGCAATACAGGATAAGCTGCAAACATCTGGCGGAACATACCTCCGTCAATATCTTCAGACGAACTGTTTGCTCCGGTTACTGTATAACCCATTTTCAGTGATTTCAATATCTGGAAATCATTTTGTAAGCGTGCTGTATATCGGGTGTAATTATTTGTTTCAACAATACCATCCTGGTTAAGATAACCGAATGAAAAACTATACGTATTTTTTTCACCACCACCGGCAACAGAAACCTGGTGATTGGTAATCAGTGCATTTCTCAGCATTTGTCCATACCAATCGGTTCCTTTACTGAATGCAGAAGGATCAAGTGTCGGTAGTCCATCTTTTTCATTCACCAGAGTTGCTTACTCATTGGCATTGGCCATCTTTACGGGATTGGTTACTTTTTGCCATCCAACATATCCGGTATAATTTACTGTTGCCTGACGGCCTGTGCGTCCTTTCTTCGTTGTAATTAAAACAACACCATTTGCTGCACGGATACCATATATAGATTGTGCTGATGCATCTTTTAAAATACTCAGGTTTTCAATATCGGCAGGATTCAGGAAACTGATATCGCTGAACCATACTCCATCAACAACATATAATGGATTTGGGTTACCGTATACAGTACCTAAACCACGTATACGAATTTCGGGTGAAGCTCCGGGAGCGCCTGAATTGTTAATTTGCACACCGGCTACCTTACCCTGCAATGCGCTGATAGGATTTATTGAAGCTTGTTTAGAAAGTTCGTCACCTTTAATTTGTGACACAGAACCGGTAACATCCAGTTTACGCTGAGTACCATAACCAACAACAATCACCTCATCCATTTTTTTGGTTGATTGTACCAGCTTTACAGAAAGCTGCTGCTTACCGGCAACTGATACTTCAACAGTATTGTATCCAATTGCTGAAATAACCAATACCGCATTTTCAGGAACAGTGATGGCAAAATTACCTTCACCATCTGTAACAGTACCATTGGAAGTTCCTTTTACAACAACGGAAGCAGATGAAACAGCTTCGCCAGTTTCACTGGTTACCTTTCCGCTTACCCTGATGTCTTTTTCATCAGGACTTGTTGAACGGATCGCCACCAGGTTATTGTCCAGTTGCAGATAGGTAAGACTGGTACCTTCAAATAATTGAGCCATTACGTCTTTCAGCTCAACATTGTCAAAGCTTACAGATACTTTTTGTTTTAAATCTTTTAAACGGCTGTTAAACAGGAAGCGGAAATCGCCCTGTTTCTGAATAGCACTTAATACCTGTGCAATTTCCAGGTTACTTGCTTTAAGAGAAATTTTTTGTGCATTGAGCCCTGCAGAAGCATGAAATGTGCAGAAAGCAACAAGCAAGATCGTTAGTTTCATAATCAATAAAGGCTTTTTAAAGGCTATTATGGCCTTAGCAATCGAAGTACTTTTTTTCATACTTTTAATATTTGGTAGTATAAATGGGAAAACCGTTTTCTTTTGCACGAACCGGCTTCCAGGTTAAAGAATGTACTACTGGCGGGAAATGCTCCAACATTTCCCGTTTTTTATACAATCAGGATGAATTAATGAGGATGGTCATAAGCATGTCGTTGTTTGTTGTTATTGGTTAATAAATCACTACTTTTTTGTCTTCAATCTTATAATTGAATCTGGCTATCAGTTTAAGGTAATTCAGTGCCTGTACAAGAGTTTCCCCATCAAATGCTACGTTTATTCTTTCCTCTTCAATATTTTTATTCCTGAATTCAAATTCCACATCATACCACCTTCCCATTCTTTTAGCCATATCAACAAACGGTTCATCTTCAAAAATGAGTTTATTCCTTACCCAGGATGTTTCAACAGCAGCTGTATCTCCTTTTATATAACTCAACTGCCGGATAGTGATGACAGGTAATTTTAACGGCAAAGACTGATGTTCTGCAGCTGTTTTTTCAACATAGGCTTCGTTCATTAAAATCAGTTTCTGATTTGGTTTCAGCAGGTATTTTTCTTCGGGCCTGTTTTTTACAGTTACCTCAACACTTCCACGAATCAAACTGGTTTCAACTGTTTTATCATCAGGGTATGCCTTTACATTAAATTTTGTACCCAATACTTTTATATCGATTGATGATGTATGAATAATAAAAGGGCGCTCAGGGTTTTTAACAATGTCAAAAAAAGCTTCCCCGGTTAAATACACTTCACGTAATCCCGTTTCATTGATTTTTTCGTAATTGAGTTTGCTCCCTGCATTCAGCCAAACCATTGATCCATCGGGGAGTTTCAGCTGAGTATTTGATCCATTCTTAGTTGCAATCTCACCTGTTTTACTGTCTGCCTTTGCAATTGGCACTATCTCTTTATTAATATCCCTGAAAAAAACAGACACAAACAAAACAATCAGCCCAGCCAAAACAGAGCCGGCAAAAATTCTGTTTCTGTTCCGTTTAGAAACTGCATAGAGTGATTGCTGATTTTCTATTTCTGCTACATCAGAATTTCCAGGTTCAATTCCCAGTTTCCTCATTTTTTCCAAATGAAGAAGATAAGTGGCTTCGAGATAATCTGCATCATTCAGAGGCTCCTGTTCCCACAAATCGGTGATCGCCTGAAATTCATAGAATAAAGAAGACTCCCCCTTTATAAGAAGTTCGAGGTCCTGCAATTCTTCGCCAGAGGCCTCACCAGTTAGTTTTCGTGCAAATAAATGCCAGATTTTATCTCTGCTCATAGATGGTATTACCTAAAGGAGTCAAAAAAAGGAACAATCCCCTAAAAGGTTGTTATTTTTTTTTCCGGATAACAGACCCGAGAGTCACAGCTATTTTTCTGAGTGCGATGGAGAGTTGGTGATCAACCGTTTTAACCGAAATATCAAGCAAAGAAGCGATATCCTTATACCTCATCCGATCTTCTTTTGCCAGTTTAAAAATAAGTCGGGCTCTGTGTGGCAAATGATTGATGGCCGTTTCAATTTGCTGGAGAGATTCATCTGAAAGAACCTTGTCTTCCGGGTTTTGATAGAATGAATCCAGTTCAACATTCATATCGTCGAGCGATATGGTGGTATTCCTGCTTTGCTGTTTTAATTTACGGAGAGAGTTGTTTTTAACAGCTATAAAAATATATAATTGAAGATCTTCAATTTCATTGAGCTGACTGCGGTTATTCCAGATGCTGATAAAAACATCCGATACAATTTCTTCGGCGGTTTCCTTTGATTGTACAATTCCTGTTGAAAAACGGGTAAGCGAACTGAACAGAGTTAAAAACAGTTCCTTGTAAGCTGTTTCATCTTCATAAACTGCAATTCGCCTTTGCAGATCTTTAATGTTTTTATATGGTAAGCTTTTACCCAAAAGCAATCGTTAGTAACGTAAATTACTTTTAATTTTTTTTAATCGCCAAGTTGTTTTTTATCAGCGGTGGTAATAAAACGGAAAAAACTTTCTTTCACGACACAAAAAAGCCCGTCAAACTCACTGTTGACGGGCTTTAAAAAAATTGTGGAGCTGAGGGGAATCGAACCCCTGTCCAAACATATTCTCCAAAAGCTTTCTACATGCTTATTTCATGATTGATTGTCGGCGTACTGCAGGACATGAACATACCAACAGTACACTTAGCTGAATAGTCTTTTGCAACAGTCACAGCCTTCGGTTACAGCAACCTGTTTTGTTTTTGAGTCGGCGGCGGAACTTGGTAACAGATCAACCTGTTCGGCGGCCCTAATGACTACTTAATCACTGATTAAGCGGCCATGGCATACTGTGTATTGCCATTTGAGTTTTTGAGTATTCAGATTAAAGTGCTAATTATTCAACGCACTGCATGCTTACACATTCAAAGATCTACGCTGTCAAAGCCAGGCAGCCCCATTTATTCTGCCACTTCTTTAAAAGGCCGACTGCAAAAATACAGCTATTTCAATTTGCAAAAGCAAAAGAAATGCTGTTATAATTCCTTTCATAAAAAACTGAATAGCCAGTACTCATCTTTCTTAGTTTTACAGCATGACAGAAAAAATCAGTCCGGAAATATTTTATAAAGAACAAATAGCCGGTTTAGCACTACTGTTAAAGCAATTGATGAAAAGCAGGCAGTTGCTTGGCTGGCTGCGGCTTTTTATTTTAGTTACTACTTTTTTACTGATATGGCTGCTGATGTCATATGGTCTGCCGGTTTCTGCTATACTGTTTTTTACCGGACTTGGTTTCTTCCTGTTTACAGTTAAAAAAGATCTGGCTAACAAAGTCGCCATCAATCATCATAAGCGGCTTGTAACAATCAATGAACAGGAACTGCTTTACCTGCAGCACAAGTTTACTCATCAAAAAGATGGCAGCGAATTTTATAAAGATGAACATCCGTATGCAGGTGACCTGGATATTTTTGGCAGAGCTTCTGTTTATCAATATATCAACAGAACAAATTCACAACAGGGCAATCAAAGGTTTGCAGACTGGCTATCAGAACCTGCAATGGCTAAAACAATTATTGCCAGGCAAAAAGCTGTACAGGAGTTGTGCACTAAAAACAACTGGCGGCAGGAGTTGCAGGCACATGGAATGTCATCAGCAATAACCATTGCTACCGAAAAGAAAATGGAAGAGTGGTTGAAAGAAGGTAATCAATTCATTCATAAAAAAGTATGGCATATCGTCCGTTACATTGTTCCGGCTGCTGCACTTACAACACTCGCCTGCTTTTTGTTTGATGTAATCAGTTACCAGCTTTTCCTGCAGGCTCTTTTAGTTTTTACAATCATTGCATTTGCTATTACACGTATCATTATTCCGCTATACCGCAAGCTCAATAAGATTACCGAGGAAATGGAAACACTTTCTAACAGTATTGCCTGTATTGAGCAGGCGGAATTTACTGACCCTTTGCTGCTAGAATTAAAACAACAGTTTCATACCGGTAAACAAAAAGCATCTCAGCAAATTTTTCAACTGAAACAGATTTTCAACCGTTTTGATTACCGCCTCAACCCCGTTGTATTTATTCCACTGAATATATTTCTGCTATGGGATTTGCAACAGATGCTGCAATTGGAAAAATGGAAACAAAAAAACAATCAACAGATTGGCAACTGGTTTTATGCATTAGCCGAACTGGAAGCATTGAGCAGCCTTGGCACATTAACTTTCAATCATCCGCATTGGTGTTTTCCGGAATTAAAAAATGATGAGCTTGAATTTACTGCAGCTGGTTTGGGTCATCCGTTGATTGAAGAACAGAAATCTGTATTAAATGATTTTTCTACAACAGGTAAAGAACAGATCAATCTTATCACCGGTTCTAACATGGCAGGTAAAAGTACATTCCTCAGAAGCATTGGTGTAAATATGGTATTGGCATCAATGGGCGCTCCTGTTTGTGCAAATGCTTTAACTTTTTCTCCACTGAAGATTATGAGCAGTATGCGAATAAAAGATAACCTGGAAGAAAGCACTTCAACTTTTTATGCAGAACTAAAAAAACTGAAACAGATTATTGATGCAGTGAATAAGAATGAACCCGTATTTATTTTACTGGATGAAATTTTACGTGGCACAAATTCACATGACAGACACACCGGCTCCAGGGCACTAATTAAACAACTGCTGCATCACAAAGCCATTGGCATCCTTGCTACACATGATCTGGAACTGGCCAATCTTGAAAAGGAATTTCCGGCAGGCATTCATAATTATCATTTTGATGTGCAGGTGAATGCAGATGAATTGTATTTCGATTATAAATTGAAAAGAGGCATCTGCCAAAGCATGAATGCCTCTATCTTAATGAAGAAGATTGGTATAGAATTATAGCTTATTTATTCCAGCCGAAAAGATCGTTCCCGTTTGCATAAATGAGCAAGCTGAATAAAATGATCATTCCCGCAATTTGTGCATATTCAAGAAATTTTTCATTCGGCTTACGTCCTGTGATCATTTCAATGATAGTAAATAATACATGCCCACCATCTAATGCCGGAATTGGCAAAAGGTTCATGAATGCGAGAATGATGCTGAATAATGCAGTGATATTCCAGAAACTTTCCCAATCCCATACAGGTGGGAAGATAGAGCCCATAGATTTAAATCCGCCAATACCTTTGTAGGCTCCGGTTTCAGGATTCAAAATCAAACGGAACTGATCAATATAAAATCCTAACTTTTCGAAAGTCTTTTTTACACCGGCAGGAAATGATTCAAAGAATCCATATTTCTTATGTTCAATTTTAATAACACCCAAAGCGGCATACTGCTCCTGCATTAAATATGGGATTCCCACTCTGCCATCCTTATCAACCTTTGTAGTTAATTTCAATGTATCCGTATTCCGCACTACTGTAAGTTCTGAAGTTGCATCTTTTTTCTTTTGCAATAAAGCAGACATTTCATCATAAAAAGAAACCGGAGATCCGTCAATCGCTACAATTCTATCATTCTCTTTTAAGCCGGCCTGTTTTCCGTATAAAGTATCTTTCTTATCATATGCTCCAACAACAGAAGGTATCCTGTAAGAAAGTAAGCCACGTCTTCTTTTGCTCTCGATCAGTTGCTCAACCAGGTTTACCGGAATATTAATTTCTTTTTTTTCACCCTTACGTTCTACCAGGATTGTTTTTCCGGTTATGATTTTTGCATTCAGATCTGCGAAATAAGGAACATCTTTCCCGTTGACCTGTAATATCTTATCGCCATTCACCAACCCAATTTCGTTCATCAGCTTATCCTGTGCCCATATGCCATTTTTCACACTGTTCATCGGAACTTTTTCTTCACCCCACACAAACAGGATCATTGCATAAATAATAAAGGCCAGTAACACATTCACAGTTACACCTGCAATCATGATAATTAAACGTTGCCATGCCGGCTTGCTGCGGAATTCCCATGGTTGGGCAGGCAATTTCATGGCTTCTTTATCCATGCTTTCATCAATCATACCGGAAATTTTTACATAGCCACCCAAGGGCAGCCATCCGATACCATATTCTGTATCACCTACTTTCTTTTTAAAAATGGAAAACCAGGGATCAAAAAACAAATAGAATTTTTCTACACGGCACTTAAACCACTTGGCAGTAATATAATGCCCAAACTCATGAAAAATAATTAAGATGGAAAGCGACAATAATAATTGTGCTGCTTTAACTCCAAAATCGGCCCAGTTAATTGCTAATAACATAGATGAATAGTTAATCGTTGTTTTTCATTTTTTGATACGGAATCTGCAAATATCGCAGAAAAAGTGAAGAGGGTACTCAAATTTTTATTAAAGTTGAATGAGGGAAGCCGTGTAATTCCTTGCTTCAGCATCACTTTCATAATACTCCTCCAATGTTGGCTTTTCAATGAATGCAACATGATGCATTGTTTTTTCAATAATATCGGTCATATCTAAAAAACCAACCCTGTTTCGTAAAAAAGCCCATACAGCAATTTCATTGGCTGCATTCATAATACAAGGCAGGTTGCCTCCTTTATTTAATGCTTCAATGGCCAATGCCAGGTTACGGAACGTTTTCAGATCGGGTTCTTCAAAACTGAGTGTGCTGATTTTTTTAAAATCGCAACGGGGAAATTGGTTGGGAATACGCTGCGGAAATGCCATTGCATACTGAATGGGCAGTTTCATATCGGGCAAACCCATTTGTGCTTTGATGCTGCCATCTTCAAACTGCACCATACTGTGAATGATACTTTGCGGATGAATAACCACCTGCACCTGATCGGGTGAAAGATTGAACAACCACTTTGCTTCAATCATTTCCAAACCCTTGTTCATGAGTGTTGCTGAATCAATGGTAATTTTTGCACCCATGCTCCAGTTGGGATGCTGCAATGCATGATCCCGTTTTACATTCACTAAAAAGTTTGGTTTTCTTCCACGAAAAGGACCGCCGCTTGCAGTAAGTATAATTTTTTCAATTTTATTTCTTGCTTCACCAACAAGACATTGAAAAATGGCAGAATGTTCACTGTCAACCGGGATAACCGGCACACGGTTTTCAACTGCTTTCTTCATTACAATATCACCTGCAACAACCAGTGTTTCTTTATTGGCAAGAGCCACCGCCTTTTTATTCTCAATCGCTTTTAATGTTGGTTTCAATCCGGCAAAACCAACGATTGCTGCCAGCATCATATCGTACGTATCAAACATGGCAACCTCTTCAAGTGATTGCTCACCTGTAAATACTTTTACATCAGTTGACGATAATGCCTGCTTAACTTTTTGGTATTTTTTTTCATCGACAATCACAACAGCGTTAGGCTTAAATTGAAGTGCCTGCTTAATCAGTAATTCATCGTTTGTATGAGCCGTGAGAATTTCAACTTCAAAAAGTTCTGGATTGGCTTCAATTACTTCGAGCGCCTGAGTGCCGATAGAGCCTGTAGATCCAAAAATTGCAATGCGTTTCTTCATATGATCCCTGCGGTTGGAAAAATTATTGATGTTCGGCCCAGTTTGTTAAGTCATCTGCAATTTTTCGGTCGTTGCTGAGACGAGGTACTTTGTTTTGTCCGCCCAATTTACCAATACTTTTCATGTAATCGATAAATCCATTCTTTTTCACGGGTGTTATTTTCAATGGGGTTAGAATATTACCGGCAATTAAATCATCATAATAGATATTTCTTTCACGGAGATTATTATTCAGCTTCTGTGCAAACTCCTCAATATTTCCAGGTTTATGTTCAAACTCAATAAACCATTCATGATAGCTTTTTCCCTGTCCCTGCTGAATCATGGGTGCAACTGTAAACTCTGTAATCTGTACTTTTTCTTCATTTGCAGCTTCCAGTAAACTGGTTTCTACTTCTTCGCCAATTACATGCTCGCCAAATGCCGAAATAAAATGTTTTGTTCTGCCGGTAACAACTATTCTGTATGGATCGGTTGAAACAAACTTAATGGTATCTCCTAAGTTATATCCCCAAAGTCCGGCGTTGCTGTTAATGATTAATGCATAGTTCTCCCCAACTTTTACATCTTTCAGCGAAAGCCTTGATGGATTTTCATTGAAAATTTCACCTGCAGGAACAAACTCAAAGAAGATTCCGTCGTTTGTGTTCAGTAACAACCCTTCGGCTTCCTGCGAATCCTGAAAAGCAAAAAAACCTTCACTTGCAGGATATAGCTCAATACAATCTATTTTCCGGCCAATACTTTCAAACAGTTTGGCTTTGTATGGTTCAAAATTCACACCGCCCTGTACCATTACGCTGAAGTTGGGGAAAATGTCACCAACTTTTTTGCCGGTACGGCTGGTCAACTCATCAAAATACATCTGCATCCATGGCGGTATACCACTGATGAGTGTCATATTCTGATTGATCGTTTCATCAACTATTTTCTGCAGTTTGGTTTCCCAATCTTCAATACAATTGGTTTCGTATGAAGGCATCTGGTTGGTGCGGAGATATTTTGGAATAAGATGATTTGAAATACCGCTCAGTCGACCTGTTGGAATATCACCCACCCTTTCCAGTTCGGGAGAGCCGGACAAAAAGATCAATTTGCCGTCAAAAAAACGGGTATTTCCGGTTTCTGAAGCGTAACAAAGGGCAGCATTACGGGCTGTACCGAAATGGTTCCCCACTGATTCTTTTGTGATTGGTATATACTTTACCCCGCTGGTTGTTCCGGAGGTTTTTGCAAAATAAAGAGGCCGACCCTTCCATAAAATATTGTGTTTCCCCTCTATTATCTTGTCGATCCATGGCCGGATCTGTTCATAATCCCTGATTGGCACACATTGTCTGTATTCATCGTAAGTGCCTACTTTCTCTAAACCCAATGCTTTTCCATAATCAGTATTTTTGCCCACCTTAAGCAATTGTTTCAGGATCTGATCCTGATCATTCAGGGCTGTGGTTTTATTTTTCTGAATTGACTTATAGATATATCCTGCAAATGGTTTTGCCAGGATTGACTTGATTTTCATACCAAACACCGCTTTTAAGCCCACAAATGTAGCTTTACAGCGTGAAACCATTCAGTTAAAATAGAGGCAATTTTTTTGATTGAAACTTGTTTTAAAAACAATTTTATCCCTACCTTTGCAGCCCTAATATTGGAAAGTTATGTTTGCAGTCGTTAAAATTGCCGGTCAACAATTTAAAGTTTCAGAAGGTCAGAGCCTGTATGTTCCTCACATTGAAGGAAACGCAGGAGATAAAGTTGAGTTTTCTGATGTATTGTTTGTTGATACGGATGGTAAGATCAGCGTTGGAGCTGGTACTAAAGTAATTGTGAAAGCCGAAATTCTTGCAGAAAAGAAAGGCAAAACAGTAATTGCGTTTAAAATGAAACGCCGTAAAGGTTTCCGTAAGAAAAAAGGACACCGTACGCTGTATACACAAATTAAAGTAACAGGAATTGCGTAAGAATGGGAAGAATTGATTCGTTCAATTTTTATATTCTGATTATTCAAAAATTCAAATTCGAATAAAATGGCACATAAAAAAGGTGAAGGCAGTGTAAAGAACGGTCGTGATTCACAAAGCAAACGTCTTGGTGTGAAGATCTATGGTGGACAACCTGCAGCTTCCGGTAACATTATTATCCGCCAACGTGGAACAGTTTATCATCCTGGTAAAAATGTTGGTGTAGGCAGAGACTTTACAATCTTTGCATTAACTGACGGATTAGTTGAATTTAAGAAAGGAAAAGACAATAAAA
>CAZOLW010000047.1:0-39104 GCA_964580775.1 uncultured Chitinophagaceae bacterium
GTTGGTGTATAGTCCCTTGCTCTTAAACTGTCGGGGTTTGGTTTTATTCCGCCCCATGTTACTCCCACAATAATCAGTTCAGGAATAAAGCCATCATAGTATTGCTGACCGTAAATAGATTTTACCAATGAAAAATCCCATTGTGAATCCATCAGGTACACAACAGGATATTTTTTTGTACTGCTCATGTAATTGCCGGGGAACAGGATATGTAATTCATATTCCTGCCCGGTGACGAGGGTAGAAGTTATTTTTCTTACTTCAGAACCGGGAATATCCACACGGGGATATTGAGCATAACTATTCACTGTAATGCTGATGAATAAGATGAATAATAGTTTTTTCATTCTTTATTCTTTAATGAAATTTCCAATGCCTTCGTTGTAGTATAATATTTCGCCAGCATATTGGGCACTTCCCATGCAGGCATGTTATTATTCTTTACATATTCCAGGAACTTTTCTGTTACCCTTGCAAAATGGGCTTCATGTCCTTCTTTCAGATTTTCAGGAAGCGAAACTTTAAAACCCGATTTTACTTTTATCAACTCAACTCTGGGGAATTTTGCCTGTATCTTTTTAAATGAGTCTGTTACATCGAAATGTTTATTCAATTCGGGAAATTCTATGTATAGGGTCGGCTTGTAATTTTCTTCTTTACCCTGTCTTATAACAAGATTCGCTTTTGTACCCCGCATGATCGAGTAATGAGTATCGCCGGTTCCTTCAGGTGCCTTGTAATTCCATATCACGGATGTTTTTGCATGTACTCCTTTAAGCGTGTAATTAATTTCACCATTACAATAAACCTGTAATGAGGTATCGGTGTTGCTATTTTTCTTTAAATAAGGTGGAAAGCTGTCCTGTTTGGTAATTGTTTTAAACTCAGACAGGCTCATAGCAGTTGCCCATCTTTTGGCCTTGTTAACAGCAATATCTTTTGTGTAATCGATTGTTTGTTCAGGGAAACATTCCCACTGTACCAGATCAACGAGGTGTGTCATTACATCCACAATGCCTTCGCCCTGTTGTGATACATCCATAAACCAGGCTGGTCTTGTGAGCACATTACCGGAAACATATTTATAAAAATGATGTACACTTTCTTTGGTAATGGCCGGCTTATCAGGAGTGCCTTTTTCTAATTCACCAAACAACTCAGGTATCATAGAAAGTTCACGTTGAAGTATTGTGGTGATTTCATATCGTTCTGTCATGATATCATACAGCAGCAGTTTGTTTTTTGCAGCGGTTTCAAAAGCCTGTTTCAGTTTTTCAAAGCCGGTTGCATTTATCGCCATGGGCTTATCGGCAAACACATGAAATCCATTTTGCAGGGATTGCAAAATATAGTCTGTCTTTTTCTGATTATTGCCCGACAACACAACAACGTTTCCATTCTTCTCTGCAATCATTTTTTCAAAAAAATCATTACCGGTATACACATTTTCTTTCCATCGGGTAGGAGATTCGGTTCTTGTATTGTAGGAATTGATTCTGTCTATATGCAGTTTTAAATCACTGCCCTCCGGTGCATAAACAGATACAACAGAATCCACATCAGCATACATTGACTTTTGTACCAATGCTGCATGAAAGTGACCGGGGTCGAGTGTAACAAGCCGGACTTTTGCCTCATTCGTAATTTGTTTGTTATTGCAGGACATAAAAATTAGCGTCAGGCCCAATAATATTTTTATCAGCTTATTCATAAATTATTATTCAAATTGAATGGCAAAATACATACAGGGTTTGGTGCCTTCATTTTTTATAGCATGCAGCACATTGCTTCCCAGGTAAAAGAAATCACCTGTTTTTCCCTTGTAAAACTTTTCGCCTATCTGCATTTCTGTGTAGCCTTCTATCATGAGCACAATTTCTTCTGCACGATGTGTATGAGGAGCGTGACTTCTCAGCCCTTCTTTCAAAGTAGTGACATGCATTTCAAATCTTTTCTGCATGGCAGTGGGGTGTTCAAAATAATCTCTTCTGCCGCCACCATTATTATTTGGTTTAAAAGGAATGGCATCCCGGAACTTTACAAACGAGCCCCCGTTTTGCTTTGCCCTTTCCATATCTTTTGGAGCTTTGCTTTGATATTTCATGATATAGAAGCTGCAGGGTTGAGTACTGTTAAGTAAGATCTTTTCTCCGGGCATTAAGACTGCCACGCTGCCTGCATTCAGTGCAAAAGTTGAATCTCCAAACCCAATTTGCAGTGTGCCTGTTTTAACTATGATTAATTGCTCCTGGTTTTTTGGAACAGTTTGTTTTATTCTTACCGGTGATGGATTTAAACTGTTTGCTGTTAATTGCATCCATGTAAAGTCATGAACTTTTCCTTCCAGTAATACTGTGGAAGAAATTTTATTTTTTGCGGCTGCAGCCGGCTCACTCCAATTGTAAACTCCTGATAATACAGAGTCCTGTTGTGCTAAAGTACAGAGAGGGAGCAGGAATAATATGGCAAGTATTTTTTTCATTCAATAATTCATTAAGTTCGGTATAAAAATTTATTTCACTTCATAGCCTTTGCGTTGCGGCCTCGATAATAGCTTGTTTGCTTCATCATCATTTTTAAATTGTTCCTTTACCGGGTCCCAGTATAATTTCCTGTTTAGTTTCATGGCGATATGATGCAGCAGGCAAGCTGAGCAGGCACGGTGTGCTTCTTCAACCGGCGCAATTGTCTTTTTATTATCACGGATCGCTTCCAGCCAGTTGGCGTGATGATCTTTACTTACAGTAAAATGAAATTCGGTTTCTCCAATTACAGAAGTAAGCAGTTTTGGATCGCTGGCATCAATTTTCTTTGCCTGTGTTGAGCCTGCATTACCATCAGATGATGTAACCTGATAATCTCCTCTTGAAACAAAAATCCACCCGGTTGTTCCTTCAAATTTTATCCCGTTTTGAAATTCATTGCTTACAATCATTGTAACACCGTTGGCATAGGTTGCACCTGTTTTAAACACACCATGTACATTCCATAATCCACCAGTTGCAAACTCAGCTTTTTCATTCCAGATTTCTACCGGGCCGCTGCTTTCCATGCCCATGCCCCAATGGGCCGAATCAATATGATGTGCACCCCAGCCGGTTATCATACCTGCACCAAACTGCTCACAACGTAACCAACCCGGGCGACCATAGCCAACTTGTGGATGCACTCTGTCTTCTGTATAATAAACTTCAGGTGTTGATGCCAGCCACATATCATAATTCAAATTTTCCGGAACAGGCATTTCAACAGTTTTTCCTCCGGGTGGATCACCGGGCAAGCCAACATAAACCGTTTTCAGTTTTCCAATGCGGCCATTGCGAACAAGCTCTGCTGCATACCGGAATTGTTCACTGCTTCGCTGTTGACTTCCTATCTGAAATTTTACGCCACTTTTCTGCACCACGTTGCTTATAATTCTTCCTTCAGCAATCGTAAGCGATGCGGGCTTCTGCATATAAATATGTTTACCTGCACGGGCTGCAGCTGCGCCAATCATGGCATGCGTATGATCGGGTGTACTTATCAGTACTGCATCAATATCTTTATTCAGCAACAATTCACGGTAATCTGTATATACTTTTACACCGTCAAATGGTTTGCCATCCCTTTTAGAGTAAAAATCATTCACCAATGTTTTTCCTTCCCCGGCTCTTTTTGAATCCAGATCACAAACGGCCATCAACTGAGCATAATTCTGCTTCCATACACCGGGCATATCATGAATTCGGGAAATTCTACCAGCGCCGATAGCCGCAATATTAATGCGGTTACTTGGTGCATTTTTCCCAAACACACTGTAAGGAACAATTGACGGCAATGCAAGTATTGCAGATGCTTTAATAGAATTTCTTAGAAACTCCCTGCGGGATTGTTTTCTTTTATTCATCACTCAATTTTTTTGGTGATTGATAGTTTGATAACAACTTCAGTTTTTCATAGCATCGTTTATTACTCAGTTATGCTGCGCAACCGAAATGTCATTCCTGTTTTGCAAAATCATTCCATGCTGCTTCTGCTTTTGCAGCATCAAACTTTCCGTTGAATACAACCAGCCTGTATTTTAATGTATACGTTTTTCCGGGTTCCAATAACCAGTCTTTATCTTTTGTAGGTGCAAAATTGGCAAACACATCACCACGCCCACCATTCTGTTTCTTATCCCAGATGCGCAATGGTTCCGGATGATTGTAGTTAGCAGGATGCGATAACATCACAATACCACCTTCATCATTTCCCGGCAGGGCACCATATACAATGATCCACTTCGCTTTGGTATTATCAGTATTATCCCTGGTTTTTCCTTCTGATGTCAGCATTTCAGAATTGGTTTTATCCCAGTATTCTGTTGCCCTCCACCCCAAACCACCATAGCGGTAAGCAACAATCAACAAAGGGCTTTGCGAAGCACAACTCATTTTTGAAGTGATATCAACGATATAATAATTTTCTTTTTCTGATGTATTGTAAACTCTGACTGTCTGCCATTCATTCAACGCAATCTTTTCACTGCCCCGTCCGACAGGGTCATCCGGGCGGGCATCTTTTTTAAAAACCACATGTTCATGAAGTGCAGTGAACTCTGCAAACTCAGGATTGGTTGTTTGTGAAGTGAACTTTGCAAAGCGGACAGTTCCGGTTCTTCCTTTAATATTCCAGAAATCAATGGTATCATTTTCAAATACCGTATGCGTCCATGGGTTCCAGATACCATAATGATGATAATGATCCGGCGGCTGTATTCTCGTTAAAACCTGCCCATGCGGTGTATAAAGAGGATGAATAAAGCCACTGCGTTTATAGTTGCTGTCCTGCCCGACACCGACAGGTGGGTACACTGTTTTAAATTGATAGGTGAGCAACTTATTGCTTCCTGAACTGATTGTTAAAACACTATCAACACTCAGCTGAATTTTTCCAGGCTTCACGATTGTTTGCGCCGCACAGATGTTAACCGTTACAAAAACCGGCAGAACAATCCGGAGAATCAGTTGATTGATGTGTTGCTTCACTTTAGTTTTTTTTGTTTTAACTGTCCATCTGCAATTTGTTTACAGAATTGTTATTGAGTTGCTTAACACATTGCCTGTTGTTTTGTTTTTTACAGCAGGTTGCCCGCCCCCAACGCTGATCATTATTTTTCCCGAAGGTTGAAACAATTTTCCATCATCTTCACTTACAAGTGATAATTCTTCAGGCTTAAGTGTAAACGAAACAAGTTTGCTCTCGCCTGCTTTCAATGCAATGCGTTTAAAGCCTTTCAATGTACGTACGGGTGTTTTGCCTTTGATGTATTGATGTGATACATACAACTGTACAACTTCTTCACCAGCACGGCTGCCGGTATTTTTTACAGTTACTGATACGGTGATTTTTTTATTCTTTCCAATTGCTTTCGGAAGTTTCAATGCACTATAGTTGAAAGTAGTATAACTCAAGCCGTAACCAAAAGGATATAATGCTTCACCTCTGAAGTAACGGTACGTTCTTCCTTCCATTGAATAATCACTGAAGCCGGGAAGATCATTGTCGCCTTTGTAAAACGTAACAGGTAAACGACCCGCAGGATTATAATCACCAAACAAGACATCAGCAATGGCAGTACCTGCACTTTGCCCGCCATACCATGTATTGATGATGGCAGGAATATTTTCATCTTCCCATGGAATAGCAATAGCACTTCCGGTCATTATTACAAACACAATTGGTTTGCCTGTTGATATCAAAGCTTTCATTAATTCTGTTTGTACAGCCGGTAACAGAATGCTTATCCGGTCGCCTCCCTTAAAGCCGGGAACATTGACAGGCATTTCTTCACCTTCCAGTTGAGGTGAAATACCTCCGGCGAAAATGATAGCATCCACATCTTTTAAGCGATTGGCTAAAGCAGCAAAATCTGTTTTTACATAATTGCCAGCCTTCAGTTTTACAGTAGCATCACCTTCACTCTGGCGGAAACTCATTTCAATTTTGTAGGTAACTCCTTTTTTAACAGGCAGGTTAAACTGTTTGCTGCCCCAGCGGTTGCGTTCCCAAACATCTACAACAACACTGTCATTTATTAAGATCCTGTATCCGTCATTCGCTTCGCTTTCAAAATTCATTACTTCATCTTTCGCTGCTGTAATGGTAGTAGTATAGCGGGCAGAAAAATGTACAGCAGGTACGCCGGGAAAAGGAATGCTTCCTTCCTGCCAGTAATGATTGATTTCTTTTTCTGTTTGTGTAAGAACAGGACTGCCTTCCAGTTTTTCATTGGAGAAGTATTCTGCTTTTACACCGGGTTTGCCATCATAACTGTACAGTGTTGAAATATCTTTGTGAACCAGCAGGGTATCGTTTGCAAAGTTGATGGCCTTTTCATAAATCACTTCCGCACCAGTTCCCAGTTTTTCTTTGATGCCTTCCACTACGGAAACAATATTGGATGGAGTGCCATTGTAATTACCGAGCACAGCAATTTCATTATCAGCATTTGGCCCGAGTACAGCAATCTTCTTTATTTTTTTGCTTAAGGGTAATGTGTTGTTTTGATTTTTCAGCAATACAATTGACTGCTGAGCCATCTTCAGCGCATGTGCTTTATGTTGTGGCGCTTCCAGTACTGAAGAAGGCGTTTGTGCATACTTCACCATCGATACAGGATCGAACACACCTAACCGGTAACGGATAGTAAACAGCCGTTTAACAGAGATATTAATTTGTTCTTCACTGATCAAACTTTTCTTAACTGCATCAACAAGTGTGTAGAAAGCAGATCGTCCGCATTCAACATCTGTTCCGTGCAACACCGCATCAACAGAAGCTTCTGTTGCACCTTTATGTGTTTTATGAAAACGGAAGAAATCATCAATGCCACCACAATCACTCGTTACATAACCGGTAAACTTCCATTGCTTGCGGAGAATATTATTCATCAGCAAATCACTTCCGCAGCAGGGTTGTGTATTTACAGCATTGTAAGCGCACATTACTCCGGCAACATTTGCATTTACGATCAGTTCTTTAAATGCCGGTAAGTAAGTATCCCACAAATCATAAACAGTGGGATTGAAATTATCGGAGTGGCGGCTTGGTTCAGGCCCGCTGTGTACAGCAAAATGTTTGGCACAGGCTGCTGCTTTTAAATATTTCGGATCATTACCCTGTAATCCATGTACAAAAGCTTTGCCAAGCATGGCAGTTAAGAATGGATCTTCGCCATAGGTTTCCTGTCCACGGCCCCAACGAGGATCACGAAAAATATTAATATTCGGTGTCCAGTAAGTAAGACCTACATAACGGTCTTTTGTTCTTCCCAATTCAATTGCTTTGTTGTTGATAGCTCTTCCTTCTGTTGCAGAATAATCGGCCATGCGGTACAATGAATTCGTATCCCATGTTGCGGCCATACCAATTGCCTGTGGATAGGAGGTAACTTTATAGGGAGTTCTTGCAACACCATGCAGTGTTTCATTCCACCAGTCATAAGCGGGAATACCAAGTCTTTCAACAGCAGGTGTTGCATTTAACATCTGTGCTACTTTTTCTTCGAGTGTTAACCGGCTTACTACATCATTCACTCTTTGCTCAACAGGTAATTTATAATTCCACATGGGGAATGATTTGTAATCCTGTGCAAATAGTTTTGCGGCGAAAAAGCACAGTAACAGCAACGTAAATTTTCTCATCTTCTGTTTTTATTAAAATATTATTTGTAAACTTCGTCGTTATTCTTAATCGCAAACCAATCGAAAGAGGCAGTATTGGTTGAAGGGTTTCCGTTTGATGTTGCGTACATCGCATACACGCATCCTGTAAAACCTCCTGCAGATTTGGTGCTGAGATATTTTCCATCAGCATTATCCAGTACTATCTGCCATTGGTTTTTTTTCGTTGCGAAGTAAAATGCATATTTATCTGCTTTTGCTACTATTTTCAAAAAAACGTCTTTCTTCGTTTTCCCTTTCAGCTCTTTGCTGACCAATAACTCTGTTCCTTTATACAATTCTACTATTTGTTTTCCATTCTTTGTTGATTTGCACAGGTAGTAATAATTTTTTTCATTTTGAAATGCCAGTAGCCCTGCTTTTTCATTTTCCGCTTTTGGAATAAAGCTTAATGATGCTGCAGCGTAGCCTTTAATATGTGGCTGATGAAAGGCAACAAAAGAAGGGTTGTCTGTTCCGGCGCAGGTTTCCGGGCGGAGTTTCAATGTTAATGAACCTGGTTTGTCAGAAAGATTGTACCATTGTTTATGTAACGTTCTTAAAAACTGGTAACGGACGTTGAGAATAGAGTTAGTGAATTCATCACGAAAAAGATAATTACCGTTGAAGCGTTCACTTTTCTCATCAGCAACAGCATCGATGGGATAGGAGTATTTTACTTCATCTCCGCCAAGGACAAATTCAGGCCAGCTATTTTTCCATACAACGGGCGCCATAAATGTTTCTCTGCCTGTATTATAAAAATCACCTTCATACGGACGGCAGCCTAAAAATACAGCCCACCATTTACCGTCTTTACCTTCAACAAAATCAGCGTGGCCTGTAGTTGTAACAGGATTCATTCTTTTTGGATCAAGATGCCGTTGAGTAAGGATGGGATTTTTTTCATACGAAACGAACGGACCTTCGGGTGATTTACTTCTGAAGACTACTTCCGAATGATTATAACCGGTACCGCCTTCAGCACAGATTAAATAATACCAGCCATCTTTTTTTATCAGGTGAGGGCCTTCAATCCACACAGGTTTTTTGGCCATGTCGGTTCCGCCATTAATCAATAATTTTTCTTCACCAACCACTTTCAGGTTCACTGCATCAAATTCAAACATACGTATGGTTCGGTGTCCATCATGCATGGAAATATTATTCGGAGGAATGCTGTTAAATACAACATATGCTTTTCCGTTGTCGTCAAAAAAAATGGATGGGTCAATACCGTTTACCTGTGGTAATGAAACAGGATTGCTCCAGGGGCCTTTGGGATCTTTTGCCGTAATAACAAAATTGCCAAGCTTACTTACTTCTGTACAAATAATATAAAAAGTACCGTTGTAATATGTAATGGCAGGTGCAAATAAACCTCTTGATACACCTGCACCATCGAGGTTTAACTGTTCCGGTCTGTTCATGGCATAGCCAATCTGATTCCAGTTCACTAAATCTTTACTGTGAAAAAGTGGCAACCCTGGATAGTATGCAAAAGAAGAGTTGACAATATAATAATCATCACCTGCACGACAGATACTGGGATCGGGATAATAGCCGGCCAATATCGGGTTTTGAAACGACTGTGCATTTGCAATGATGCATACAAAACTGAATAGTATTGCTGAAAGAAAATTCTTCATTTCTGTTTGAATGTTTATTCGTTGTAAGGTTTGATCGTTTTAATAAAACCATTTTCATCATATAAAAGCTCAGTAACTTTTACACTACGTAAATGTGTTACGCCTTTACTTAAACTGCTGTCATGATAGAATAAATACCATTTATTATTAAACTCACAAATCGAATGGTGCGATGTCCAGCCAACAACAGGTTCTAAAATTCTTCCTGCATAAGTAAATGGTCCGTAAGGATTATCCCCAATGGCATAACAGATATAATGTGTATCTCCTGTTGAATAAGAGAAATAATATTTATCATTATACTTATGTATCCACGATGCTTCAAAAAACCTCCGGTCTTTATCGCCATTTAATAATGGATTGCCATTCTCATCAACAATCAAAACATCTTTTGGTACTTCTTCAAATTCTAACAGATCATTGGTAAGCCTGGCTACTTTGGCACACAATGCCGGTTCATGATCTTCAGGCAAAAACGCAACCGGACTTTCTGGCTTTTCGCTTTTGAAAGTGCCGGTTCTCCAGCGTTGGAGCTGACCGCCCCAGATACCGCCAAAATACATATAGTAACTGCCATCATCATCTTTAAACACGGCTGGGTCTATTGAAAAACTTCCTTTCATCGCTTCGGCCTGCGGTATAAAAGGGCCTGTTGGTGAAGTACTTGTTGCTACGCCGATACGGAAGATACCGTCATGCCCTTTTGCAGGAAAGAATAAATAATAAGTGCCATCTTTTTCTGCTGCATCTGGCGCCCACATTTGTTTACCTGCCCACGGAACATCCTTTACATGTAAAGCGACACCATGATCAATTGTTTCTGCAGTTGGGTTATCCATGGACAGAATATGATAATCTTCCATGGCAAAATGACTTCCCAAATCATCAAATGCATCACCGGCATCTACATCGTGTGATGGATAGATATAAATTCTTCCTCCAAATATATGGGCTGATGGATCAGCTGTGTACAGATGTTTTACAAGTGGCTGTGAAATGGCTTTCCTGTTCAGTTCATCAAAATCAATATGATCAATACTGTCTTCAGGCATAAGTAAGTTTTAAGTAGTTTATTTTAAAAATTAGGCACGCCGTTGTTTTAAATCGGCTTCAATCTGCACTTCTTTCTTTTTGTTTATTTCATAGAAGAATAACAGTGCAATCCCAATTAAAAAAGGGATAGACGGGAAAATGCTGACAAGCATTTTAGTTCCCTGTATAGCACCTTCTGTTTGCACAGCATCACTGTTTGGTACATAATGGAATAATCCCAGTATCAAGGTTAATAATGCACTGCCAATACTCAATCCGCCTTTTAAACCTACCATCATAGCCGAGAAAATGATGGCTGTTGCACGACGGTTGTTTTTCCATTCAGAATAGTCGGCAACATCTGCAATCATGGCCCAAAGTAAAGGAATGGTAATCCCATAAAAGAAGCCGTGTAAAATTTGTGAAGCAAACATTAATTCAACCGACTTTGGCGGGAAGAAATAAAAGAACATGATGAAGAGAGTTGAAATAAACAGGGCTATTCCAAACACATCTCTTTTTCCATATTTATCCGCCAGTTTTTTTGATAAAGTAATTCCAATAATCATAAAAATAATACCGCCTGCATTAAACAGACCAAAGCCGGCAGATACGGGATCTTCTCCAAAAAAATTAATACCAATGCCAGAGAGAAAATGAAGGATAGGATTGATAAACTCTGTTAATCTTTCTTTGTCTACATAGTTTTTAAAATAGTACACATACGACCCCCCTTTCATTGCCAGTGTAATAAAGACTAAGGTTGTAAGCAGAAGCATAATAACCCATGGTTTGTTTTTAAACAAATCGCCCAGGTCTTCTTTTAAACTTGATTTTTGTTCGGCAGTAGGAACAATCCGTTCTCTTGTAGTAAAAAAAGTGATCAGTAACATAATGGTTCCAATAACTGCCAGCCAGGTCATTACTTTTTCTATGCCCACTGCTTTATCTCCGCCACCAACAGTTTCAATAATGGGCAACATAAATACCTGTACAAAGAATTGTGCAAACATTACTGCAACAAAACGATAAGATGACAGGCTGTTGCGTTCTTTCATATCGCCGGTAATAACACCGCTCAATGCAGAATAGGGCAGGTTATTCGCTGCGTATAACAATAACAACAGCGTATAGGTAACAACTGCATAAATCACTTTTCCTTTATAAGCGAAATCGGGAGTGCTGAAAGCCAGTAATGCAATTACACCAAGCGGAATAGCTGTAAACAATATCCATGGCCTGAATTTACCCCATCTTGAAACGGTTCGATCTGCAATGGCTCCAATGATTGGATTAAAACCAAATGCTGCAACAAGACCAACAGTTAACATAACTGCAGAAGCATGATTTGGTTCAAGACCATAAATGTCTGTATAAAAATAAGCCAGGTATGTCATGAGGGTTTGAAATACCAGGTTGGCGGCGAAGTCGCCTAAACTATAACCAATTTTTTCTTTTACGGATAATTTTTGTGAACCTGCAATCATGATATATGGTTTAGTGTAATTATTTTTTTAGTGCAATTACTGCATCAAATGCAGGTTTAGATTTGAAATTCCTGTCGAACAGTAATGGGTAATTTGTTCTGCCTGGAATGGGCCATCCGTTCAGCCATGATTGTCCGTCGTTAACACCCCAGAAAGTAACACGGCTGATGTTGTCTTTGTGTTTAAGAAAGAGTCTGAATAAATCTTCATAACCTTTTGTGAGTTTCACCTGCATTGAATCGGGTAGCCCGGTTGCATATGGATTCATCTTGGCACTGTATTCTGCTTTCATGTTTACATCGGCTGCATCACTATCCCAGGGATTGGGTAATACACCTAAATCAAGTTCAGTAAACATTACTTTAATACCAAGTTTTGAATATTCAATAATACTTTCCTCAATATCTTTCAACGGGACATCGTATGCCCGCCAGTGACCTTGAATACCAACTCCATCAATACGTACACCTGCAGCCTGTATCTTTTTGATCAGGGCAATAGCACCTGCTCTTTTCTTTGGCTGTTCAATATTATAATCGTTGTAATAGAGTTCTGTATTGGGCGCTGCTTTTTGTGTAAGGCGAAAAGCTTCCACTATATACTCTTCACCCATTTTTTGTAAGAAGATAGATTTACGCAGACTGCCATCTTCTTCCAGTGCTTCGTTTACAACATCCCATCCTTTTACTTTTCCATCATATCTTGAAGCGATTATGTTGATATGATTCGTGAAAAAAAGTTTGAACGAATCTTTGTCTGAAATTTTAGAAACAAAAGGTGCCAGTTGGCTATGCCATATTAATGTATGGCCAAACACAGTTATGTTATGTTTTTTCCCATAGTCAACAAGTTTATCAGCCAGCGTAAAGTCAAACTTATCCCAGGCGGGATGAATGATTACACACTTCATAATATTTTCAGGAGTGACAGTATTGAACTGCTGAGGCACTAATGCAGCAGCGTTGGGTTCTTTCTCTTCTATCTGTGCAGCATTTAAAGCGGTGCCAATCAAGAAGTCATTTTTATATGCATCTTTCAATGAGAGGGAGTCTGCGTTGCTTTTTCCCCCGGGAGCACAACTTAAATTGTAAATAGCAACCATACTGATTGCCAGCAGGAGAACAGTATACTTTTTCATATTCAAACGTTTTAGTTATATTAAAAAATTATTTGTTTACTAATGTTTCAGGAGGCCCCAGGTAACTTGGTTTCATGTCTCCAAAGTCAAGCACTAATTTTTGCAATACCACTCCGCTGTTCACCATCCAGTACTTTACGATATGCCTGCCAGGTTTACTGATGGTATGTTTTGTTGTTTTGATAATAATATTTTCACCCACCCATTTATTCCATATACCACTGATGCTGTTTTTGTCTTCTTTGTTAATACTGATGATCTGCGGAGCTTCGTCATCAATTGAAACAGCATACTGCAAACCGTTTTCTGTATTATGAAAATTGAGGGTGGGAGAGAAGTAAGCATTGATTTTAAACTCACCAGTGCTGTAAGTATAAATTTCATATTGTAAATGAGGTGAATTTGCGCCTGGTTTTTGTTCAACAGCAGTGACAGGGAATGTAGTTATAGCAGAACCTGTTCTTCCATGATCGGGTAAAATTTTCCAGTTGATGCTATTGCTGTTGATTGCTTTGGTGAAATGAGCTGCTTCTATCGATATGCCAATGTCTTCTCTTTCAAAAAATAAATTTCCTTTAGCATTTTCTGGAATTTTAGCAGACTTGATATTGGGAAGCATCTTAAATTCCTCTGCACCGGCTGAATCATGTAATACATATTTTACTTCCGGCATTTTTTGCCGTATGGGTTGTTGCCAGTAGCTATAGCCAATATGAGTTTGATCCATCATGTGGTTCCATTTTCCATTGTTTATCTGGTGATAATCTAATGTAATTAAGGAATCGGTATAATAGGCCATCTTTACCCTGTCTGCATAAAGGTTAGCCGTTTCATAACTATTTTGATAGTCCCTTTTATTTAATGCAGTATTTAAATAAAGGTTGTATAAATTGGTCATTGCTTTAACAGGGTGAAGCACCAGTTGGAAATAAGCATCATGGTAAGCAATTGGAAGTTGTACTTTTATTTTCTCTGCTTTTATATACAGGTCGTTATAATTATTTGCAACTGTAAACCATTCATCGTAATTGAAACTGTAAGTTTTGTCATCAAGCATTTCGGGCTTTCTTCTTCCATTGTATTTCGTGTACTTCGAAATGATTTCTGCAATTTCTTTTGCATATTGTTTTCCAAACTGTGCAGCACTCCATTGTTCTGTATATTTCTGCAAATCATCTGCACCAATCTTTTCAGGGTTCCAGGCATAATCTAAAAAGAACGAGATCGGAAATTCCATCGGTTTAATGTCACCTACATTCACAATCCAGATATCTTTTACATTATGTTCGTAAGCCAGATGCATTTGCTCCCAGATGCGTGGCAGCGGATTTGTATTCAGCCATTTGTAATTACGTGGGCCACCCACATAATCGAAATGATAATAAATGCCGTATCCTCCTTTGCGTGGTGCATCCGTAAGTTTTGGAAGTTTGCGGATGTTTCCCCAATTATCATCGCATAACAGTAAGGTTACATCATCAGGCACTCTCATTCCTTTATCATAATAATCCTGCACTTCTTTGTATAATGCCCAAAGTTGTGGTGTTTGCGATGCGGGTTTGTTTGTTACTTCTGTAATGATCTGCCGTTGGTCTTTTACAATTCTTTCCAGTAAAGCTGTTGCAGTTTCACGACTCATTGGCTCATCACCATCGCCACGCATTCCAACGCTCACGATCTTTTCATTGGTTGCCCGCTGCATGCCTGCTTTCCAGAATTCCTTCAGCCTTACTTCATTACTGTCATAATTCCATTTGCCTTTTCCGTAACGCCGCCATTCATCATGTGCACGCATCAATGGCTCGTGATGAGAAGTGCCAATAACAATTCCATAATCATCAGCTGTTTTCATATTCTGGGTGTCGTCATCATAAAAAGCGCTGCCCCACATAGCGGGCCATAAATAGTTGGATTTTAAACGAAGCATCAGCTCAAACACTTTTGCATAGAACAGGTGATTGAACCCTCCGAATTTTTCTTTGCTCCAGCCAGAGAGGGCAGGTGCTTCATCATTAATAAATATGCCACGGTATTTTACTTTAGGTGCATCTCTGACAATTGCTTTTGAATTGATAAAGATTTCTTTTTTTATTTTAACAGGAACATCTGCCCACCAGTACCACGGTGATACGCCGATTTGTTTACTCAGCTCAAATACAGCAAAGGCAGTTCCTCTTCTGTCGCTGCCGGTAATCACCAATGCATGCTCGACTCCTTTGAATGGGTTAGTGATGGTTTGTATTTGATAAGCTTCCCATTTATTTTTGATGGAACTGATGCTGATCTTTTTCTGCTGTACTAATTGTTTAATGAGTGATGAGTGCTCAACTGATCCAATGATGATGACTGTTTTGGCCGTAACTGTTTTACTGTAACTGACTGGTATTTTTTTACCGGTTACATTTTCAATATCCTGCTGAAAAAGCTGAGCAGATTTTTTTACTAAGGCCGCATCATTACTGTCAACATAAATAACTGCGTTAGAAAGTGAAAATGAATTTGCCTCTTTCTTTTCAGATATAAACTGTGCATTGCTTTTTAATAAGCCTGTGCAAATAACTATAGCGAGCAGAATCGTTTTTTTCATACTATTAATTTTTCATCATCTTTCAGATGAATCAGAATCCAATACTGTTACCGCCATCAACCGGCAGTATAACACCGGTAATATATTTTGCGGCATCACTTACAAGGAAAACGGCTGTATTGCCAATATCATCAGGTTGTCCCATATGTCCCATAGGAGTGCGGCCAAATACTTTTGCTTTCCTCTCGGGATCACTGTTGAGCGCTTTCTCCGTCATAGCTGAATAAATAAATCCGGGTGCAATTGCATTTACACGGATTCCTTTTGGAGAAAGTTCAACCGCCATTGCTTTAGTCATTCCATCAATCGCTGTTTTGCTTGCTGTATAGGCTATCACTTTTGGTATGCCATATTGTGCAGCCATAGAACTGATGTTGATGATGTTCCCTGTTCCTCTTGGCAGCATATGTTTCACCACTTCACGGCTCATGCAAAAAACGGCTGTAACATTTGTAGTAAGAATGTTCTGAAACTCTTCGTCAGTAACTTCTGTAAAATCTTTTTTCTGGTTGATGCCTGCATTGTTCACCAGTATATCAATCTGCCCGAACTGTTTTACTACTCCTTCCACAAATGCAGGAATGGAGGGGAGATTAGTTACATCGCAGGGAATGGCATGACATAACTCACCTAACTGTTCTTTTGCTTTGTTCAGTTTTTCTTTATCTCTTCCGGCAATGATGGTTGTAATACCATTCTCAATAAATTTTTCAGCCATGGCAAAGCCTAAACCCGATCCTCCACCAGTTATAATTGCTACCTTACCCCCAGCCCCTAAAGGGGAGTTGTTTGAATTCATTATTTGACTTTTATATTATTTATTTAATCTTTTCAATTTTAATTTACAGTTCAACAAAATTCATAATGCCCTTATTTCCCTTAAGGGGTTAGGGGTTTCAGTTACCCGGCGCAAACGGGAAACGTAAACTTTTATAATACTCCAATGTTCGATCCGGCTGTTCATAGTTGGCAGGTATCTGCATTTTTGAAAATGTCTGGAAGTACAGCAGGCATGCATTGCGCCACCATACGGCTTCTTTTTCCTGGATGTTTAACAGCATTGAAATTTGTTTGAAACGCTGAGCATCTACTTTGTTTTTCTGTTTATCCCACAACTGCTGCATCCATCTTACACTGTCAACTCCATAATTATATTGATAGCATAACTCATTCCATACTGTTTTTCCACTTTTCATTTTGTAAGTCCATGGTACATGATGAAACCAGAGTAAATATTTTTCATCACATGTTGTCAGTTCATTCCATTGTGCAGCAGCTCCCGGTTTGTATTGACTGATTGCATTACTGCCTGTTACTGTACGGTTAAAACCAATTCCTGCAGAATCGGCTTTGTGATAATAAACAGGATTCCAGTCGGCTCTTGATAAATTGTTCACCCAGGGGCCCGGACCATAATGATGACCTGTTGCCATGATATGATGCAGACCAATGGGATTCATATAGCTCACTGTAATTTCTCTTGACGACATCATCATTTTTTTTGTATCAGCCACAAATGAATTGTTGTTGCTGAAACTCATACGTATCCATTCTTCAGCAATCTGTTCAGAAGTTAACCGGTAATCCCAGCTCAATCTTCCTAATGCATACCAGTTGGCTTGTGCAAAAGGATGTCCTGTCCAGTTGATATCGCTTCCAATGTTTGCAACACCAGCCATGCCGCTTAAAACGTGGTTGTCAACGCTGCCATCAACAATTTTCGCAACTGTACTTCCCTTACCATTGCTGTACGTATCGCTATCTAAACATTCTTTAAATAAAGGAGCTAAATAAACAAGATTTGTTCCCTGTCCCAAGTATTCCTGTGTAACCTGGAACTCCATCATTAATGGTGTTTTAGGCATAGCGCCAAACAGAGGATGAAATGGTTCTCTCGGCATAAAATCAATCGCACCGTTTTTTACCTGTACCATTACATTGCTTCTGAAAGTACCATCAAGAGGAACAAATTCATTATAAGCCTGCTTGTGCCTGTCATCAGGTACTTCATGACTGTACACAAATGCACGCCACATAATAATTCCTTTGTGCGCTGCAACTGCATCAGCCAGCATATTTGCTCCATCAGCATGTGTACGGTTATAATCCTGCGGTCCCGGTTGTCCCTCACTGTTAGCTTTCACCAGGAAGCCACCAAAGTCAGGAACCAACGAATAAATTTCATTGATTTTATTTTTCCACCAGTGTTGCACTTCTGCATTTAACGGGTCAGCTGTTTTTAATCCGCCAATTTCAATTGGTGCACTGAATCTTGCCGTGAGATAAACTTTAATACCATAGGGGCGAAACACATCAGCCAGTGCTTTTACCTTTTCAAGATAAGGTAGTGTAAGCGTGGTTGCATTCGCATTTACATTGGTTAATACAGTACCGTTAATGCCAATGGATGCATTTGCTCTTGCGTAGTCGATATACCGCTGATCAAGATAGCCGGGTAATGTATGCCAGTTCCAGATTGAAAAACCTGCATAGCCTCTTTCAACAGTGCGGTTTAAATTGTCCCAGTGATTTAATAGCCTTAGTTTGATGAGTGGAGCAGAAACAATACGTAACTGTTCAATTGATTTTTCTGTTTGCAATAACCGCAGAAAATGAAAAACACCATACAGAACACCTATATCAGAATTAGCGGTGATGATTATTTTTTTTGGTTGAGATGTTGTTGTGAAAATCAGGAAGCCTTCTGCTCCAATTTTTTTTAGATCTTCTTTATTAATCAGGGCAGAAATTTCTTTTAGTGAAGAGGCCGAACCAATGATGAGCGATGATGCCGCAATAGAAAAAGAAGGGGATAGGGTAGTACCTGTTAAACCGGTAAAAGCTTTTGTTATTTCTTCTTTTGCCACATTGATGATGGCAGAGTTGCCAACTACTGCAATGGAACGGATATTCTTTTTATACAAGCTCAGCACCCGGGCATCCGTTATTTTTTCATACCTCAGCCAGAGGCGATAGCCATCTTCAGCATGTAGATTTACCGGAGTAATAAAAGAAAAGAAGTATATAATGGCAAGTAGTCTGAACATTTGTAAATGTTTAAAAAGAGTTTACTTTTTTTTGAGTGATGATTTACGGATAATCAAGTCTGACTTTACAATAACGGTATTTGTCTGCATCATACTCATATCATTTTTCATGAGCCCGAGTAAATTTCTTGCAGCAATTTCACCAATATCAATACCGGGATAGTTAATGGTTGTAAGCTGTGGCTCAATAATTTTACTGATGGCATCATTGTTAAATCCAACAATAGCAATGTCATCCGGTATATTTATTCCATGCTCTTTCAGCGTTTGCATACATACAGCGGCCGAGAAATCATTGGTGATAAAAGCGCCATCAGGCATGGGTTTCATTTTCATGATCTGTTGTGCTGCTTCAATTCCGCATTTTTCACTGAGGTCTTTGATCAGTAAATATTTTTCGTCAAACTTGATTCCATTGTCGAACAAAGCGTCTTTATATCCCCTGAAACGTTGTGCGTAAACATTTCGGCCCAGGTTGGCTGTTACAATAACAATCCGTTTGCAGCCCTGCTCAATTAAATGATTGGTTGCTTCATACCCGCTTTTATAGTTATCAATGATTACTTTGGGACTGTCTGCATTTTCATCAACACGGTCAAAAAATACCAATGGAATTCCCCGGTCGATATATGGTTGAAAATGTTCCATTGACTTTGTATCAAAAGAAAGGGAGGCAATTAAACCGTCCACCCGTTTATGAAACAGGTTTAATGCATTGGCAGCCTCTTTGGCAGAACTTTCAGAAGAGTGGGCAATAATTAAATCGTAACCTGCATCTGTACTTACTTTTTCAATTCCTGCCAGCACAGATGTAATAAAATTACTGTGTAACTCATGAACAATTACACCGATTGTATGTGATTTCTGATTGCGGAGACTGCTGGCAAAACTGTTATGCCTGTAACCGAGATCTTTTGCTGTTTGTTGAATTTTTTTTCGTGTATTTTTATTGATTGCCGGATGATTCTTTAATGCACGGCTCACTGTTGCTGTTGACAGATCGAGCTTTTGGGCAATATCATAAATGGTAATTTCTTTTTTTCCTTTCATAAAAGATATTCAGATGAATGTAACCATTCAGATTATGTTATCTCTTTTTTTTTAAAGATGATTCACGAATGATGATATCTGATTTTAAAACAATTGTATTTGTGTTTTCAGAACCAGATTGGTTTTTCAGCAGGTTGATGAGGTTCATCACGGCTATTTCACCAATATGGTGCCCTGAATAGTTTACTGTTGTGAGGTTAGGCTCTATTACTTTGCTGATAGGATCATTATTGAAACCTGCAAAGGCAATATCGGCTGGTATTTTAATACCATTCTCTTTTAAATGGATCATGCAATGAACGGCAGCAGTGTCATTGGCACAGAAAACCCCATCGGGCCTTTGTGCGGGCTTCATTTTTAGAATCTGCTTTGCAGCTTCCGTTCCGGCCTCTTCATTTAATGCACTGATTTGCACAAGTCCTTCATTATACTTTATATTATGATCTGTAAGTGCTGTTTTATAACCACGCAGCCTTTCCTTATAAACATCTCTCAGCAAATTTCCCCCAAGGTGCATAATGCGTTTGCAACCCTGCTCCAGCAAATGCGATGTAACAGAATAAGCGGCTTTATAATTATCTATTACTACATTAATACTTTTGGCGTGCAAAAAAGTTCTGTCAAAAAAGACAACAGGAATTTTTTTATCAAAAAAAGGTTCAAGATGAGTGATGTCGGCAGTATCGTATGCAAGTGAAATCAGCAAACCATCCACTCTTTTATTAAACATGATATGAGCATTGGTTTTTTCTTTCTCCTGCTTCTCCAGTGATTGGGTAATGATGAGATTATAACCCTCCCTGCTTGATGCATCTTCCATACCGGCAAGAACAGATGACATAAAATTACTGTTAAGACGGGGAACAATTACGCCAAGTGTATTGGTACGTTTATTTCGCAAACTGCTGGCAAAATTGTTATGCCGGTAACCCATTTCTTCGGCCTTTTCATGTATTCGGTTAACTGTGGCTTTATTAATATTCTTACTCTTCTTTAGCCCCCTGCTGATGGTGGCGGGTGAAAGATTAAGTTCCCTGGCAAGATCGTATATCGTTATTTCTTTTTGCATTTGCAGCGTAATGTAAATCCCCTTTGTCTGACTAAGGTAGAATATTTTTTAAAAAAATAATGCAATCGGTTGCATTTTTAAAAAAAATTCCTACTTTAGCTCAAGATTTATGATTTGCTGCTGTGTTAAACAGTGAGCAAATTTGCTGAAAGCCTTGCAGAATAAGGATTGTATCATTATATTTTCGATGTTGATACAAAAAAAACGAATTGAACCGGAAGTTGATAAAGCATTTTTGAAACTGTAGTACAGTAACCTGAATGCTATTTTTTTGGTCAGTATGTGCAACCGATTGCATTAGATTGTAGAAGGATTTCTGAAAAAGATTGATATAAAAAAACGAATTGCTGTCATTATGAGAAAGTTAATTGCCAAACTTCCCTCAAATCATTTAATAGAAGAAGCTGATAAAAGTGGCTTGCGTTTATTTACTTCTGTTGGTTTTGCCAAATATTTACTATGTCCTAATCAATTCCCGTCTCCTGAAGCATACCCTGCAAAAGAATATCCCGGATTGTTACCTGCTGTACTTAACCATGCTATATATATACGTGGAATTCACAGTGAAATAAATATCTGCAGACGTGTTTTTAGTCCTGCTGGCAGATGTACAGAGGAAGCGTACTTCTTTTCTTACCGGGAACCTGCAAACAGTATACATATTAATAGAAACAGATTTACAAATATTAAAAGCAAAACATTTACCTGATAACTGTCTTCGCTGAATACTTATGCCAGGAACATCTTACCCGGATTATATAAAAGTTTAAAAATTAAAAACCTGAATTGACTATGCCAAACAAAAAGTTCACTTTACCATTTTTCAGGAGAATGATGGTAAATGCAGTTGCCCTGAGTGCAGCACTGCTATTACAGTTTCTGTTTTTTACGCAAACAATTTTTGCACAAGACCTTACAGTTAAAGGTAAAGTAACCGGTGAAGCGGGTACTCCATTAGCAGGGGCTTCCATTTCACTAAAAGGGACAAACAAAGGAACTACAACCGATAACAACGGTGATTTTTCCATTGCTGCAGTAAAGGGAAACACGCTGGTTATTTCTGCAGTAGGATATGTGGAAAAAGAAGTGAAAATCGGGAATGATATTAATTTATCTATTCGTCTTGAGTCTGCAGACAAATCCTTGGGCGAAGTTATAGTTGTGGGTTATGGTACACAACGAAAAGAAGCTGTTACGGGTTCAGTTGCTTCTATTAACGGCGATAAGATGCGTGAGGTTCCTTCACCCAATATTTCTCAAGCCTTACAGGGGCGAATAGCCGGTGTGGAAATGTCACAAACCTCAACCCGGCCGGGAGCTACCATGCAAATCCGGATCAGAGGTATACGTTCGCTGAGTGCCGACAATAATCCGTTAATCGTTCTTGACGGTATACCTTTTATGGGCTCTATTGCCGACATCAATCCCAATGATGTTAAGAGCATTGAGATTCTTAAGGACGCTTCATCAACTGCCATTTACGGTTCCCGTGGTTCTAATGGTGTTATTCTTATTACAACAGACAAAGGAGCCAGGAATAGAAAGCCACAGATAAATTACAGCGGTTATGTAGGCGCACAAAACGTTTTTGCCAAATACCCCATGATGAATGGGCCGCAATTTGTTGCACTCCGTGCAGCAGCAGCTCAATATTCTAATGGGCAGGATGAAGTAAACGATATCAATACCGATTGGCAGGATTTATTTTACAGAACTGGTATAGTATCAGATCATAACCTCAGTCTTTCAGGTGGTTCCGAAACCGGCAGTTACAACTTTGGGGGCGGATATTATATTAATCAGGGTGTACTTCCCACACAGCAATACAAACGCTATTCAATACGGGGCTCAGTTGATCAGCTGGTGGGAAAAAATTTCCGCTTTGGGTTCACTTCAAATACCAACTATAACGAAAGTCAGGGAAACCAGGTGGGCTTATACAGCACATTAAGCATGTCGCCTATTTCCACTCCGTATAATGCTGATGGTACTATGAAAAGATCAATACGGATGATATTGGACAACCAGTATATTTATACAAAGGGCGTAGTTGAAAATTTAAAAAACAACGATCAATGGCTTAACGAATCCCGTGGTTTTGCATCTTACAATGCCATTTATGGAGAAGTGAAGGCGCCATTTATCAATGGCTTAAAATACAGGGTAAATCTTGGACTGGATTATATCCAATCCAATAATGGTGCTTATACCGGAGCGGGAGTTGGCGACGGGCTCAATCCTAATACTGTGTCATCTGCTTCTGTTGATAACAGGTACACCTATCACTGGACACTTGAAAACATTCTCAGCTACGATCGCACTTTTGGCGGAAAACACACGATAAATGCTGTGGCTCTGTACTCTTCTGAGCAAAATAAATACAACAGGTCAAACATGTCAGCACAGGATATACCTGCTGATGCATTTGCATTTTATAATCTTGGGCAGGCTGCCGGTCAGTTAACGATCAATCCTGCCAACCAGGACTATCAGTTATGGGGGTTGATGTCGGCAATGGGTCGTGTTATGTACTCTTACGACAACCGTTATATGATTTCTGCTACAGTTCGTTCCGATGCATCATCAAGGCTGGCCCCGGGATATCAATGGCATACCTATCCTGCCATATCTGTGGGATGGAATATCGCCAATGAATCGTTTATGAAGAATTTCGATTTCATAAACAATCTGAAACTGCGTGCAGGGTTTGGACAGACCTCCAATCAGTCTATTAATCCTTATGCTACACTGGGGCTGTTGAGTACAAGGCCTTACAACTTTGGCCCAACAAACTATGCAACCGGTTACTATGTTACGCAACTTCCTAACCCCAATTTAGGATGGGAGTTTTCTAAGACACTGAACTTTGGTCTTGACTTTTCTATTCTTAAAAACCGGTTATCCGGTACAGTAGAGTACTATATAACAAAGACTGAGGATATTCTTCTGAATCTTAGCCTGCCTCTTACATCAGGTGTGAGCAGTATTGCTTCAAACATTGGAGCAACTGAAAACAAAGGATTTGAACTCAGTTTAAATGGTACAATTATAAACAATGTAAATGGCTGGACCTGGGAAGCAGGGGTTAACTTCTATACCAACAAAAACAAGCTAGTATCTCTTGCCTCTGGTCAAACCAGGGATGAAGGTAACTGGTGGTTTGTTGGTCATAATATCAATTCCATTTTTGATTATAAAAAGATAGGACTTTACAGCACGGCAGAAGATAGTGCTGCAACCCATTTAAATATTCTTGAACCGGGTGGAAAAGTAGGTATGATAAAAGTGCTTTATACCGGCACCTACAACCCTGATGGAACACCGACAAGAGCAATCGGGCCTGCCGATAGACAAATTATGGATGTTGATCCAGATTTCCAGGGGGGCTTCAATACCCGTGTTTCTTATAAAGGCTTTGATCTGGGCATTGTGGGTTTTTACAGACACGGAGGCATTCTCTTCAGCACCATTCATGGTTCGAACGGGTATCTTAATTTGTTGACTGGACGCAGGAATAATATAAACGTGGATTACTGGACACCAACCAATACCGATGCGAAGTATCCAAGACCCCCAAGATCAGTTGACCTTGTGAGCAGTGATAACCCCAAATATGGCAGTACGCTCAGTTACTTTGATGGTTCCTTCTTGAAAATTCGCACCATTACACTTGGGTACGACTTCAGTAGAAACCTGATAAAAAACTCAGCTATTAAATTGAGGATGTATGTTACGGCTCAAAACCCATTTGTCATGTTCTCTCCATTCTATAAGGAATCGGGTTTGGATCCTGAAACAAACTCGTTCGGAAATGAAAATGCGGCAGTAAATCTCAATCAAAACCTGAGACGTATCCTTACTGTAGGGTTTAACACCCCTTCAACCCGTAACTATATTGTTGGCGTTAATTTGACATTTTAAAACATACGAATATGAAACATATACAAATAAAAATATTTATTGTAACTGCGGTTTTAATGCTGTTTTCTTCTTCAGGGTGTAAGAAAATTCTGGAAGAACAGCCCCGGAGTACTTATACCCCTGAGTTTTTCAAAACCGAAAAAGGGGTTCAGGGCGGTATTACATCCATGTATGGTCATCTGCGCCTCTTATATGGCCAACCCTATTACTATAACAGTTTAGAAACAGGAACCGACGAATATACCTGGGCCCAAAGTGCCGATGGTAACTTTAAAGATGCGGATCTTAGCGGTGTGGGAAATCTGACACCTGTCAGTAGCCGTTCTGATGCATTATGGGGAACCGCTTTTTCTAATATTAATACAGCCAGCGGTATAATTGAAAATGCGGCAGCCGTAGGAACTATCCCGGTTTCGCTGATCGCTGAAGCAAGGTTTTTCCGTGCATTTGATTACTTTCAGTTGGTACAAACATTCGGTGGCGTACCATTAGATTTAGGCGCCGGAGAGTTGAAATTCAATACATCTGCTTCAAGAACATCTGTACGTAACACCGTACCGCAAGTGTATACCAAAGGAATATTCCCTGACTTACTGCAAGCGGTAACCGATTTGCCTTCAACTCCAAGGATAACTGGCGGTGCTACTAAAACAGTTGCACGTCTTTACCTGGCCAAAGCGTATTTAACTTACGCATGGTGGTTGCAAAACCCGAACAACATTCCTACTTATCCTGCATCTGCAAGAACTGACCCTGACGGACATGATGCGGCATGGTATTTTCAAAAAGCATATGACGTGGCTACAGCCGGTATTGATAATCCCGGTGTTTATTCAGGTGCTGTTAATTTTGGCCTGGAGAATACTTTTTATGACCTGCACGTTGGTGGTAATGACCGCAACAAAGAGATGCTGTTGTATGCCGATCATACACAGGAAAACGAGACATACAACGGAGCCTGTTTAAGTTGCTTTGACAGTGAATCAGGCAATGGCAGGAACGGAGCTTTTTGGATGGTAAACTGGAACTATACAGTGATCAGAAGTGCTGCAAATCCTGATGGAACCGGAACTGCTATCAGTTCTGTGCAAAGGGAAGCTGTTCAGTCTTTAGGTCGTCCGTATACCCGTATGGCTCCACCTGTCGGAGTTTTTACAAACACATTTACTGATAAAACAAATGATTCCCGTTACGACGGTACTTTCACTACAGTTTACAGAGGCAACTGGCCTAAAGGAGGAACCACTAACGCAACACTTTACAATGCTAATGAATTACCGATTATCCCTGGACAACCCGTACTTAGTTTTCTCGAGGATGAATCACTGACACCCAGTATTGTTTACCCATCCGGAGCAAATTTTCCAGGAAAATCATATAACAATGTTGGTGCCGGTGTATTGCCAGGCAGGGCTGATTTTGTAATCAATCCTCTTGGTATTAGCAGGGTAGTATTTCCAGGTCTCTGGAAGTTGGGAGTATATCGTACAGACAATGGTACTGGCTTGGGGCAGCCGAATGCCACCAGCACCCGTCCATTCAAAATTGCCAAATTCTCCGAGCTCTATCTTATTGCTGCTGAAGCAGCCGTAAAAGGTGCTACAACTGTTGCGGGTAAATCTGCCCGTGAATTGGTTAATGTGCTCCGTGCACGTGCAGGCAAGTGGAAATTTTCTAACAAGAATAATGCAGCATTCGTTGCAGACAATAGTGCGGCTTTGACTGCAGCCACCCCTGCCACTATCGACATTAATTATATTTTGGCTGAACGCTCCCGTGAATATTTTGGGGAAGCCCACCGTTGGTTTGATCTGGTTCGTACTCAAAAGTGGAATGAACTTGCCGGTACATACCAGATTGGAAGCACAGCTTATGGAAATCATACGCCAACAACATATACACGAACTATTCAGACTTTTCATTACCTCAAGCCAATTCCGCAGGGCCAGCTTGACGGGATGAATATGACAGCAGAAGAAAAAGCGGCTTATCAAAATCCAGGCTATTAATAAATAAAAAAATGGTAAGCATACAGATCTAAAATAAAAACCGGGAATAAGATTTCATCTATATTCCCGGTTTTTAAATTCAATGGAAAAAATAGATACTGGTTATTCTCTACTATTCAAAGGAACGTACGCAATTAACTTCACGACTATTGTATTATTTTTTTAATGCAGGGAACTATGAAATATAATTATTTAATCTTTTTTGCTCTACTGATTATTGTCATTTCCTGCAAAAAAAGCGGTTCAACGAATCCAACTCCTCCAACCCCTCCAACTCCTCCACCTGCTGATACAGCTACTATAAAAGGAACTGCAACTTTTACAACAGGCATAGCTATTAACTACAGCCTGATGAAAAATAATTCGACCTATGCCTCATTGGTAAAAAACCAATTTGATCGGGTTACGTTTGAATACCAAATGAAGCACGGAGCTAATGTGCAGAATAGTGGAAGCTATAATTTTACCAATAGCGATGAATTGGTAAATATCGCCCAGGCCGCAGGCCTTGAAATATATGGGCATACATTGGTTTGGCATCAGAACAATAATGGAAACTATTTAAGATCATTAACTGCTGCAAGTGGTCCTAACCTTTTACCTAATCCGGATTTTGAGAATGATTTCACTAACTGGTCTACACAGGTGTCTTCTACAGCACCTACTTCGGGGAATATTTCAATTAACAGCAGTGCTGCTCAAAATGGAACAAAAGCCGCAAGGGTTTTAGTAAATACTCCCGGGCCGGATCCATGGAGCGTCCAGATATTTTCAGACAATATAAATGTTACAGGTAGTACGGCCTATACATTAAAATTTTGGGCAAAAGCGGCATCGGCAAGCCAGTCGTTTCGGATAGTGGTACAAGGCTCCTCTTTTTATGCCCAGCAAAGCCAAACATTAACGACAAGTTGGACTGAATATTCTTTTCCATTTACACCAACTGAAAATGCCGTATCAATAAAATTTCATTTCCCCACAGCCGGGGATTTTTATATAGATAATTTATCAGTAATGCAGGCCGGCACCATTTTGAATCCCATACTGGTAAAAAATGCTATGCAGGACTGGATCACCACTGTCGTTACACGATATAAAGGAAAAGCAAAGGCATGGGATGTGGTGAATGAAGTTATTGACGAAGCCGGTAATTACCGTACAGGAACCAGTGCCAACGATATTTTCTATTGGTATGCAGTACTCGGCTCCTCTTATATTGCGGATGCATTTAATTATGCTCATGCGGCAGATCCGGATGCTGTATTATTTATCAATGATTACAATCTTGAATCAAGCCCGTCAAAATTGAGTGGTATGATAACGCTGGTCAACCAGCTGAAAGCTGCTGCTGTGCCGGTGCACGGCATCGGTACACAAATGCATATCAGCATAAATACACCGAATGCGAATATTGACAATATGTTTGCTCAACTGGCTGCTACAGGATTGAAAGTGCATGTGTCGGAATTGGATATCAGGATTAATCCCGGTAATGCTAATCCGTTTTCGGCAACTCCGGTATTACTTGATCAGCAAGCACAGAAATATAAATACGTAGCACAATCCTATAAGAATAATGTACCAGCCGCTCAACGTTATGGTATTACTGTATGGAATGTTACAGATTCCGACAGTTGGATAGTTACCAGCATGGGACAGCTTGATTTTCCCTGTTTGTTTGATGCAGGCTATAATAAAAAGCCGGCGTATACTCAATTCAGGGATGGATTAAAGTAATGATTTGACTTAAGCAGTTAAAAGCAGATGTAAATAAAAGTTGATTATAACAGTACGCCTTACTTTTAAAAGACAAAAAAAAATTTGATGATTATCACCCCGTGCAACTATAATGTAAAGCAAATAATTACTTTACAGGATGTCACAGCTGCAACAGTTGTTCCTTATGCATTTCATTAATAAATGTGAACAGGGTTCAGCAGTTACTGTTACAAACAACAGATTTGTGTACACTGCCGCTAAAAGTGCAGTAACCTTTGTGGATCGGGAATAGCAACTGAATTAACTGATGATGATAAAAAAAGAATGCAAAGGAATATGAACAGGAAAGGAATTTTTTTATTGTATTTGTTGCTGATTGGTTCTTCAGTTGCATTTTCACAAACTGATGTTCCCGGAGTGCAATTAAAAAAAACCGGTGGTTTTGCTCAGTTAATGATAAACGGGAAACCATTTATCATATTAGGTGGAGAGTTAGGAAATTCCAGCGCCTCAAACATGGAGTATCTGAAACCAATTTTTCCTCATCTGAAATCAATGAACCTGAATACGGTTCTTGCTCCTGTTTACTGGGAGTTCATGGAACCGGAGGAAAACAAATTTGATTTTGCATTGGTTGATGGAATGATTACCGAAGCAAGAAAAAATGACATGAAGCTTGTACTTCTCTGGTTCGGTTCATGGAAAAACAGTATGAGTTGTTACGCCCCTTCGTGGATGAAAACAAATTCAAAACGATTTCCCAGAACCAGCGATAGTAACGGGAGGAGTCATGAAATCTTTTCTGTATTTGGAAAAGAAACACTTGAAGCCGATAAGAAAGCATTTGCTGTGTTGATGAAGCATATTAAAGAAACAGATGCTGAACAACATACTGTCATCATGGTTCAGGTGGAAAATGAAATTGGAATGCTCACAACTGCAAGAGAAATTTCCAAAACAGCGAACAGTCATTTTAATGGAGATGTTCCATTAGAACTCATGGGTTATCTGCAGAAAAAGAAAGACAACCTGTTGCCGGAGCTGAAACAAAAATGGATGAAGCATGGAGCAAAATTAAATGGAACATGGGCAACTGTTTTTGGCGAAGACGATGGAACAGATGAAATATTCCAGGCATGGCATTATGCAAAATATGCAAATGAAGTTGCGGCGGCAGGGAAAAAGGAATACAATCTTCCCATGTTTGTAAATGCAGCTTTACCAAGACCGGGAAAACGTCCCGGCGAATATCCAAGCGCAGGTCCCTTGCCTCATATCATGGATGTATGGCAGGCAGCATCACCATCATTAGATATGTTGTCACCTGATTTTTATAATCCAGATACAAAATACTGGTGCGATTTATATACAAGAAATGGGAATCCTCTTTTTGTTCCGGAAATGAGGCTTGAAGAATCCTGTGCAGCAAAAGCAATTTTTATTATTGGTCATTATAAAGCATTGGGCTTTTCTCCGTTTTCAATTGAAAATGCTGATGGTAAAGTAAAGGAAGCATTAGGTAAAAGTTATGATATCATCAACCAGGTTTCAGGAATTCTTTTCAGCAGAAAATGGCTCAGTTATGATGGCTTGCTGGTAGATAAGAAAGATGGTGCCCAGCAATTGCAGATTGGAAATTATATGCTAAAGGTTAGTCATGAGTATACTATGGGATGGAGTGCGGGTGCAAAAGATTCAATCTGGCCATCTTCCGGTGTCATGATTATTCAACTGAGTGAAAAGGAATTCATTGTTGCAGGTACAGGTGTAGTGATAACATTTGAAAATATAGATCGTAACAAAGTCGCCAATCTTTTAACTGTGGATGAAATTGAAATAAAAGATGGGAAAGAAAATTTTTTACTGAGGTTGAATGGAGATGAGGATCATCAGGGCAGACATGTGAGAATTGCAACGGGCAATTGGCAGATACAGAAGGTAAGGTTGTATGATTCTCCTGCAAATATTGATCAGTGAATTATATGCTTATAATCAGGAGTTAAAATATTTTAATCATGTTAGTTTGTTTAGGGTCATTAGCAATCAAGAACAGGGAGAATGTTTTCATTCTCCCTCTATCTAATCATTCTAAACCGTAATTTTGACAACTATGTTATTACTTGGAATTGATATTGGCACCTCATCTGTGAAAGTGTCTGTTGTGGATGCAGATTCACAGCAGTGCATTGTATCCACATCGTACCCTGAAACCGAATCAGAAATTATTTCAAAGCAGGCAGGCTGGGCCGAGCAATCGCCATCTATGTGGTGGGAACATACACAGCAGGCGATTCTGAAAGCGAATGCAACAAAGAAATATAATTCAGCAGAAATTGGTGCAATCGGTATTTCTTACCAGATGCACGGATTGGTAACTCTTGATAAAAAAGGAAACGTTTTAAGAGACAGTATCATTTGGTGCGACAGCCGTGCTGTTGAAATCGGCAATAAAGCTTTTGATGAAATAGGACCTTCAACCTGTTTACAGCATTTATTGAATTCTCCCGGAAATTTTACAGCAAGTAAACTGGCCTGGGTAAAAGAAAATGAACCGGAGTTATATGAAAAGATCGACAAGATCATGCTGCCCGGTGATTATATAGCGCTCCAGTTTACAGGCACTGCAACAACAAGTATCTCTTCTTTATCAGAAGGTGTGTTCTGGGATTTTGTAAAGAATGAATTGTCAGAGGAGGTGTTTAATTATTTCGGATTCAGTAAATCCATTATCCCTGAAATCAAAGATGTTTTTTCAGAGCATGGAAAAATCAGTTCATCTATTGCAGCTTCTTTGTCATTAACAGCAGGAATTCCGGTAACGTACAAGGCAGGTGATCAACCGAATAATGCATTATCATTGAATGTGCTTGAAGCAGGTGAAGTAGCTGCAACAGCAGGAACAAGTGGTGTAATTTATGGGGTAAGTGATCAGTTGACATTTGATCCGCAATCAAGGATCAACACATTTGCACATGTCAATCACACGAAAAATCAAAAGAGGCTGGGCGTGCTGTTATGCATTAATGGAACAGGTATCCTGAACCGCTGGATGAAAAATACAACAGGCAATCCAACCTATCAGCAAATGAATGAAGCGGCGCAAAAAATAGCTGTGGGCAGTAATGGTTTATTTGTTCTTCCTTTCGGAAATGGTGCAGAACGAATGCTTGAAAATAAAATCGCAGGTGCTCATATCAACAATCTTGATCTCAATATTCATACGAACGCACATCTGTACAGGGCATCACAGGAAGGCATTGCATTTGCATTCCGTTACGGTCTGGATATCATGAAAGAAAACAAAATGAATCCTTCCATTATCCGTGCAGGAAGGGCCAATATGTTTTTAAGTGATGTATTTACAAACAGTTTTGTAAATACATTAAATATTCCTGTTGATTTGTATAACTGTGATGGAAGTGTAGGTGCTGCCATTGGTGCAGGAATTGGTGCAAAGGTTTATGCAACTGCTAAAGAAGCATTTGTTCATACAAAACCGTTGGCAACTATTGAGCCTGGTGCATCAGCAAAACAATATGATGAATTATATGAGCAATGGAAAGTATTGCTTGAAAAAAGTTTGAGTTAAGTAATCTTAATCATAAACAATCCTGCAGTAATTGCTTGCAATTGCTGCACATAAATGAAGAAAACCATGAACGTAATTACAGGACAAACAGAATTTTTCAAAGGCATTCCGCAAATCAAATTTGAAGGAACAGGATCAGATAATCCTTTAGCCTTTCGCTGGTATGATGAAAACAGGGTAGTAGCAGGAAAAAGTATGAAAGAATGGCTTCGATTTGCATGTGCCTACTGGCACAGCTTTGTTGGAAGCGGTGCTGATCCATTTGGCGAGCCTACCCATATTTTTCCATGGGACAAAAAATCAGATGCAGTTGAAAAAGCAAAAGATAAAGCTGATGCTGCATTTGAATTTATGACCAAGCTCGGATTATCTTATTATTGTTTTCATGATGTAGATGCAGTTGAATACGGAAATGATATCAACGAAAACGACCGCAGACTGCAGGCTATCACCGAATATTTTGCAGAAAAGCAAAAAGCAAGTGGCATTAAGTTGCTGTGGGCAACTGCCAATTTATTTTCTAACCGTCGTTATATGAACGGGGCTTCCACCAACCCTGATTTTCATGTTCTCACTCATGGTGCAGCACAGGTGAAAGCAGCATTGGATGCAACCATCGCATTAGGCGGAGAGAACTATGTGTTCTGGGGTGGAAGAGAAGGGTATATGAGTCTGCTCAACACCAATATGAAAAGAGAGAAAGAACATTTAGCCGGTTTCTTACATGCTGCAAAAGATTATGCAAGAAAAAATGGCTTTAAAGGAACTTTCTTCATCGAACCAAAACCATGCGAGCCAAGCAAACATCAGTATGATTACGACAGTGAAACTGTCATTGGTTTCTTACGTCAGTATGATTTACTGAATGATTTCAAGATTAATATTGAAGTAAACCATGCAACACTTGCAGGCCATACATTCCAGCATGAATTACAGGTTGCTGCTGATGCAGGCATGCTCGGTTCAATGGATGCAAACCGTGGCGATTATCAAAACGGATGGGATACAGATCAGTTCCCCAACAACATTAATGAACTGGCTGAAGCAATGCTGGTGGTTATTGAAGCAGGTGGTTTAGCAGGAGGTGGTATCAACTTCGATGCAAAGATTCGCCGTAACAGTACCGATCCTGCAGATCTGTTCTATGCACATATCGGCGGTATGGATGCATTTGCACGTTCATTGATTGTTGCAGATGACATCCTGCAGAAATCTGATTACAAAAAAATCAGAACAGAACGTTATGCGTCTTTTGACAGTGGTAAAGGAAAAGAATTTGAAAACGGCAAATTATCACTCGAAGATATGAGAGCATATGCTGTTGAAAATGGTGAGCCTGCTGTTATAAGCGGTAAACAGGAATACCTGGAAAATATTGTTAACCGTTATATCTGATAACAGTTTATTGAATAGGTATATTTGAAGCAACAGGCCGGTTCGGTTCAGAAATGAACAGAACAGCCTGTTGTTTCATTTGAGGTATCTTTGCTTCATCAATGATTCACAGAATAAATACAAACAGAAGATTATGTTGATGCATCAAACAATGAGATGGTACGGGCCAAATGACCCGGTAAGTTTATCAGATATCCGTCAGGCAGGTTGTGCCGGTGTGGTTACTGCGTTACACCAAATACCTGTAGGAGATATATGGACAACGGATGAAATTCTCATACGCAAACAAATGATTGAAGATGCTGGAATGACATGGACGGTGATTGAAAGTCTGCCGGTAAGTGATGATATCAAACGACAGTCGGGAAATTACATGTATCATATTGAAAATTACAAAGCAAGTCTGCGTAACGTAGCTGCCTGTGGTTTAAAAGTAGTGACCTATAATTTTATGCCGGTATTGGACTGGCTTCGTACTGATATTGCCTATCCAATGGTTGATGGCAGTACGGCTTTATACTTCAACAGGATTGACTATGTGATTTTTGATTTGTTTTTATTACAACGACCCGGCGCTGCTGACGATTATTCAGCAGAAGAAACGGCAAAAGCAAAGGAACGTTTTAAGGCGATGACGAAAGCCCAACGTGCAAAGCTCTTCAACAACATGATGTTGGGTTTGCCGGGAAGTGATGATGCATTTACACCGGAGCAGGTATTAACTGAGTTAACGAAGTACCAGGGTATTGATGTTGCAAAACTCAAGGAGCATTTATTTTATTTTTTGAAACAGATTATTCCTGTCGTGGAAGAATGCGGATTGAAGATGGCGATTCATCCTGATGATCCTCCATATTCTGTACTGGGCTTACCAAGAATCATGAGTACAGAACAGGATGCAGCCGATCTGATTGAAGCAGTTCCATCTCCGGCAAATGGTTTTTGTTTTTGCACCGGTTCATTTGGTGCAAGAGCTGATAATGATATTCCGAAAATGCTCAAACGTTTTGGTGATTATATTCACTTTCTTCATTTGCGTAATACCAAGCGTGATGCAGAAGGGAATTTTTATGAAGCTGATCATTTAGCCGGTGATACAGAAATGTATGCAGTAATTAAAGAAGTGGTACTGCTGCAACGCAGAAGAAATATTTCTATCCCCATGCGGCCTGATCATGGCCACCAGATGCTCGACGATCTCAAGAAAAAAACATACCCCGGTTATTCAGCTATTGGAAGATTAAAAGGCCTTGCTGAGTTGCGTGGTGTTGAATATGCATTGGATAAAAGTTTAAACTGATGATAGAAAAGAGAATGCTGATTGCTGAATAATTCAGTCATCAATCAGGTTACATCGATTGTTCTGGTGAGTTTTCTTATGTGATAGCCATTCATCTTAATCGGACGATAGTTTCGGCCCGGATAATTTTTCAGTTGAATTAAGTTAAAATAGTACTCAGTTTTTAACTCCCTGTATTCAAAAGCATTGGTTTTTACCCAATAATCAGGATAAGACTGTTTAGATGTATGGTAAGATATTCCATCATTTCAGTAAAACCTTCCATTGAATCCCCCGCCTTCCTGCACTACTTTCAACTTCTGAAAATCCCGGTATTGTCAGCATGAAATATTCAGGGCATAACGATTGTGATAAGGCTGCTAAGATTAATTAAAGCTTCCACCTCAAACCTTCTCCCAACTGTTACACTGATACTTCAGAGATGACCGGTAGAATCAACCAGATCTGATGAACAAAACTGATTGAGCGCCATGTTTATAAAAAAATACTTTGAAGAATTTCAACTGAACGATCTCCGTACAACGAAGGGCAGAACCATTACGGAAACAGATATCGTTATCCATGCCGGACAATCAGGCGACTTTTTCCCTCATCATATGGACGAAGAATGGTGCAAAACCCAGCCATTTAAACAACGCATTGCACATGGCACACTCATCTTTACTGTTGCCATTGGTTTAACAGCAGATTTTGTGAATGAGGTTTCCATGACTTATGGTTATGAGCGGTTGCGGTTTACAAAGCCTGTTTTCATCAACGACACAATTAAAGTCGTCATTACAATTAAAGACAAGAAAGACCATAAAAAACCGGAGTATGGATTAGTAACAGAACTCGTGGAATGTTTCAACCAGCACAACGAACTGGTGATGATCTGTGAACACATATTAATGGTTCAAAAAAGCAACGTTTAAAAATGGCAGCAATCGTTTTGAACGGCATCACATGGGGACACAGCAGGGGTATTTCACCCTTGCTGGCTGTGTCCCAACGTTACAGCGAACTGCATCCTGATGTTGAAATCAGGTGGAAGAAAAGAACATTACAGGAGTTTGCTGATTTCCCCATTGAAAAATTGACAGAAGAGTATGATCTGCTCATCATTGATCATCCTTGGGTGGGCTGTGCAGCAGCTACCAAATGTGTTATGCCGCTGAATAAATATTTACCCGCAGGATATTTGAATGATCAACAGGCCAATTCTGTTGGTCTTTCGCATAGCAGCTATAATTATATTCATCAGCAATGGGCTCTGGCAATAGATGCAGCAACACCGGCCGCCAGTTACCGAAAAGATTTACTGAAAGAAATTCCGAAATCATGGGGTGATGTACTCGACCTGGCAAAACAGGGCAAAGTAGCAGTTCCTGCTATTCCGATTGATTTGCTGATGAACTTTTATACTTTCTGCATTGCACATGGACAGGAACCGTTTCAAACAGAAGAAGATGTGATTGACAGGGAAACAGGTATTCTCGCTATTAACACAATGAAAGAATTATACAGCCTGGTCGATCGTAAAATGTTTACCTGTAATCCCATTGCTGTTGCTGAACTCATGAGTTCAACCAACGATTACTGGTATTGTCCATTTGCTTATTGTTACAGCAATTATTCAAGAGAGGGCTTTGCAGAACATTTATTGCATTATACAGATGTTGTTTCTCTTAATAACAAAAAACTGAGGACAACCATTGGAGGAACAGGTTTGTCAGTATCAGCATTCAGTAAACATAAAGAAGTGGCGATTGATTTTGCAGCCATGGCTGTATCGGGTGAATGGCAGCGAACAATCTATGTGCAAAACGACGGGCAACCCGGGCACCGTTCTGCCTGGCTTGATGAAAAGGCCAATCAGTTAACGAATGATTTTTTTAAACAGATATTACCAATCATGGATAATGGTTATATGCGGCCACGTTACAATGGCTATTTACATTTTCAGGATCATGCAGGCAATCCATTGCAGCAATGTTTAATGGAAGATGGTGATCCTGCAACTGCATTGAATGAAATGAATTCAATTTATCAGCAGAGTTTGAATAAACAATTAACAGGCAGCTTATGATGAATTTACCTTTAAGTGGATTGGTGGTGCTTGAGTTCAGTCAGTATTTATCCGGGCCCTCAGCGGGGTTACGCCTTGCCGATCTTGGAGCAAGAGTGATTAAAATTGAAAGGCCGAAAGGCGGTGATGCCGGAAGAAAATTGGCAATCAAAGATTTATGGGTCGATGATAACTCCTTACTGTTTCATACCATCAACCGAAATAAAGAAAGTTTTACTGCCGATCTGAAAAATAAAGAAGACCTCGCTGTTATAAAAAAACTCATTGCAAAGGCCGATGTACTCATTCATAATTTCCGTCCTGAAGTAATGGGGAAGATTGGGCTTGATTTTAAAACGGTACAGGAACTCAATCCACGCATGGTGTATGCAGCAATTTCAGGTTATGGAACAAAAGGGCCATGGAAAGATAAACCCGGCCAGGATTTATTGGTACAATCTTTAGCAGGACTTGCATTTACAACGGGCAATGGAACAAACGGGCCGGTACCTTTTGGTATTTCTGTTGCTGATATTTTATGTGGTGCACAATTGGTACAGGGAATACTTGGAGCATTGATCCGTCGGCAAAAAACAGGAACAGGCGCTTTGATAGAAGTGAGCCTGATGGAATCATTACTTGATTTCCAGTTTGAATTACTCACTACCTATTATGCAACACATCAGCAACCAAAAAGAAGTAAGGTTGCCAATGGTCAGCCTTTGCTGAGTGCACCTTATGGAATTTATGCAACAGCCGATGGGTTTATTGCATTGGCCATGATGGATATACATGTGCTGGCAAATGCAATTCAATGCGATGCATTAAAACAGTTTTCAAAAGACCAGGCTTTTTCAGCAAGGGATGAAATCAAACCAACACTGATTGAACATCGTATCAAACAAACTACCAATACATGGGTAACTGATTTGCAGCAGGAAGGTCTCTGGGCAATGGAAGTATTGGACTGGGAAATGATGACCAATCATGAAGCCTATCAAAGTTTAGATATGGAACAGGTAATCAAAGTTGGCAAGAAGGAAATGATTACAACAAGATGCCCGATCAGGATTAACGGGCAAAAATTGGTATCCGGCAAACCGGCACCGCAATTAGGTGAGCATAATGAACAGCTGCATCATGATTTTATAAATTAGAAACAGAGCTATGAATTTATTACAGGATATAATTGTTGTTGATTTCAGCCAGTTTTTATCTGGACCATCAGCAGCATTGCGTTTGGCGGATATGGGCGCTCAGGTGATTAAAGTGGAGCGTCCGGGAACGGGTGATATCTGTCGCCAGTTATATGTATCAGATGTGATGATTGAAGGGGAATCAACTATTTTTCATACCATCAACCGCAATAAACAAAGCTATGCAGCTGATTTAAAAAACCCTGATGACCTTGCAAAGGTAAAACTGCTGTTGGCAAAAGCCGATGTGATGATGCATAATTTCAGACCGGGTGTAATGGAGCGCATTGGATTGGATTATGAAACGGTCAAACTAATCAACCCCGGAATTGTCTATGCAGAAGTAAGTGGATATGGAACAGAAGGCCCCTGGAAAGATTTGCCGGGACAGGATCTTTTATTGCAATCAGCATCAGGTTTAACATGGCTGAGTAATAATCATGATGAAGATCCAACACCAATGGGTGTTGCGGTTGTTGATATAATGGCAGGTACACATGTTGCACAGGGAATACTGGCGGCATTGTATAAAAAAGGAATCAGTGGAGAAGGTGCTTTGATACAGGTAAGTATGTTTGAAAGTATTCTTGATTTCCAATTTGAAGTGCTCACCAGTTATTACAATGATGGCCGTCAGCTGCCGGTAAGGGGAGCGGTGAACAGTGCCCATGCTTATATTGCTGCACCTTATGGCATCTATAAAACAAATGATAGTTACATTGCATTGGCAATGACCAATATTCCGGCCATGGCAGAATTGCTGCAATGTGAACCATTGAAACAGTTCACTGATTGGAACGATTGGTTCAGTAAGCGGGATCAGATTAAAAAGGTGCTGGCCGATCATTTAGTAACAAGATCAACCGCCAGCTGGCTGGAAATTTTAGAGAAAGCAGATATCTGGTGTGCGGCTGTATTGGATTATGATAGTTTGTCAAAAGAGGAAGCATACAGGGTATTGAATATGGAAGTAACGGTAAAAACAAGTAATGGTTTATCTGTTACCACAACCAGGTGTCCGATAAGAGTGGATGGTGAATTACTGATATCAGGTAAAGGTGCTCCTTTACTGGGTGAACATAACAAAGAAATTGAACAGCAGTTTGGAATAATTAAACAATTGGAAGGAAGTAATTAATTTGCTTTCTTAAGATTTATACGATGATTGCGGATACACATAT
>CAZOLW010000048.1:0-37997 GCA_964580775.1 uncultured Chitinophagaceae bacterium
AGTACAAACCCTGTTAATATCAGAGGGGATCACTCTCGGTGAAATTGCATACAGAATGAATTACGGCAGTATCAGCCATTTATCTGCACAATTTAAAAAAGTAACAGGTCTGAGAGTGAAAGATTTTAAACTGATACGAATGAATACATATATCGGTATGACCGGTTAACTGTTAAATGATAAGTTACAGGTTAATAACGTTGAAATTCCAGGTATGACCTAATCAGACAGAATTGCTTTGTCATCAGTAGCCTTTACCCCGGAACCGGACGCATCTAAACCAAATGAGGTTTCTATTTTGATTCAACTAATTTTGCATTTCTGCTGTTATCAATAAACAGCTGCATCAATTTGCACACATAAAATTTAAATATACAACAAATGAACAAAGTTTGGTTAATTACAGGATGTTCTACAGGTTTTGGAAGAGCACTGGCAAAAGAAGTACTGGCAAAAGGTTACAGGGCAGCAGTGGCTGCAAGAAATACAAATGATGTAAAGGATATCATTGAAGGCTATCCATCAACTGCAATTGCAGTAAAGCTCGATGTTACTGTTCCGGAACAGATCAAATCAGCGGTTCAGGCAGCTATTGATCAATTCGGACAGATTGATGTACTTGTTAATAATGCTGGCATTGGTTATTTCGCTGCTATTGAAGAAAGCGAGGAAGCAGAAATACGCCGCATGTTTGAAATTAATTTCTTTGGTCTGGCAAAAATGACACAGGAAGTATTACCGCATATGCGTAGCCGTAAAGCAGGTCATATCCTGAACATTACGTCTATCGGCGGGCTGCGTTCTTTTCCCGGAATCGGATTTTACAACGCCACTAAATATGCCGTTGACGGTTTAAGTGAAGCCTTAGCGAAAGAAGTTGCGCCATTGGGTATTAAAGTAACGATCATTGCACCAAGTGGTTTCCGTACAGATTGGGCAGGACGTTCAGCAAAAGATACCAGCATTAAAATTGATGACTACGCAACCACTGCCGGAAAAAATGCCGGCGATATACGTGGCTACAGTGGCAACCAGGCTGGCGATCCTGTAAAAGCAGCACTTGCAATGATCCAGGTAACAGAAACAGAAAACCCTCCCCTGCGTTTATTACTGGGGGCAGCAGCACTCAAAGGTGCTCGTATAAAAATCGATGAACTGAAACATGATTTTGAAGAATGGGCTTCTATTACTGAAGGAGCCGATTTTCCAAAAGCATAATTTATTATTCTAATAAAGAACGACCCTGTTTCATAAAACAGGGTCGTTCTTTATTTTATGATTGTCAGCAATTCTATTTCACCAGCTTCAGTTTCCTCGGAATATATTTAAAATCAGTCTGCCCTTTTACCAACCATGAAATACCGAAAGCGATCAGGGCAATGGCTTCAAAACAAAACACCGGATGAATGGCATCAAACCACTTGAACGTTCCCTGCAGCCATATACTGTACACAGTGATCAATACAAGACATGCAATCATAATAATTCCGCAAATAAGAAACAGTTTATGGTTTTCTTTTTTACCAAAGGAAACCCTGTCGCCTGTTCTTCTGAAATTAACCATCGACATAATAGCCAATGAAAGAAAAAATAAAGTTGCCATGCCAAAATGAATGTAGCCAATATTCATTGTGCTGACGAAGGTTCTCAGATTATCCTTGAAGCCGATATTTGAACCTGTTGGAAAAATAACAATCCCCAATGCAAAGAAACCTGCAAGCGTAGTGGTGGTTTTATCAGATAAGCCTTTTTCTCCTTCACGCAATGGATGGCCCTTATAGCTGAACATAAACAAAGCAACTGCACACAATACACTGGTAAAAAGTTCACCAACCGTACTGTAATAATAATGACTTACTGAAAATTTAAAAGAGCCCTGATTAACATAAGCCGGCAGACCTTTCGTTAACACAAAGAATGAATTATTGAGGATATCAACTTTGTTGATAATGAAATTGCCAATCAGTAACAGAAAAGGCAGGAGCATTCCGAGCCAGCCGATGGCTTTTCTTGTTTGCAGATAAGAAATGACTAAATCGTTGTTGGGATTGGGGTTGTCCATTTGATACAATTTATAATTCGTTTACTGTTTGATGAACTCTGTAATTAGTTTTACTGTTTCTGCCTGCTGCTCTTCTCTGTTGATGGTTGCTTTATGATCACCTAACTGGTATCCGTAATAACCAAACTGCGAATGATTGGCTCCTTCTATTCTCACAAACTTCGTTGTTGCAGGCAGCATTGGTTTGTTGTTTATGATTGACTCCTCATCGGCAACTCCATCTTTGGAACCATAGATTTTCAGCACAGGTATTTTACTGTCAGCAAGTGATACTTCCCTCGGGTGCGTAGTTCCTATCAATATTAATTTGCTGATTAAACCCCGGTTTTCATATACAAACTGTGCAGCCATTTTTGCTCCCTGCGAATGTCCCGCCAAAATATAAGTTTTCGTTGTATCAGCAAACAGCTTTAATTCTTTTGGTTTGTTATACCCTTTTGATGCAAGCCGCCAGGGCATTTTTATCAGGTACACCTGTATACCATTGTCTGCTATTTTTCTGCAAAGAGGAACATAAGCTTTTGGATCAACCATTGCACCGGGATAAAAAATAAATACATCCGTAAACGCCTGCACCGGATTAAATAAATCAAAGTCGCCGCTTTGCTCAACCTTGATTGTCTTACCTGTTAGTAATAACTCTTTGTCAACACCCTTTGCCTGAAAAGAATAAAATTGCCAGGCTATAAAAACCAACCCGGCGGTTATCCAAATTGTTTTAAGTATCTTTTTAACTGTCCATTTTTTCTTCATTAGAGTAAATGTATTTCAATTCAGCTTTGCATTACTCTTTACTTTTTCTTTCGTTAAAGCTGCCCCAAAACAAACTGCCTGAAAGGCTTTATTCTCCTCTGCCGGTATCAGGTTTTGTCTTAAACCTGATGGTGTAATCTTTTAAAAGCGGATAACCATCTGCTGAAACAAAAGCCCTGTTCGACAGGATAAATTCGTATACATGATCCGGCTTCAATTCTACCTTTACTTTAAAAGAAGTAAAATCTGCTGAAAAACCAACAACAGACCTGATTGGAAAATATTCCTTTCCCTTACCCGTAAGATTAATTGAGTAAGCATTTGTTTTCATTGGCCGTGAAAACACAAAACTCATTTCTATGGCTGAAGCATCCACCTGTGTATCTCCATTATCAAACGGTTCCATCCGTAAAAGGATTGGCTGTTTTTCCCTGAATGATTTCAACAGTTCTGTCTTATTAATTGTTTCTGTATAATACTCCGACTTTTTTAAAAAAGCTTCCACTGCAGTTGTATCAGCATAATTCAATTCAATAATTTCTTTCACTGCCTTCGTTTTATCAGCAGCGTTTTCATAGTAAGATTGGCAGATTCTGTAGCCCATAAAATAACCAAGGTCTGCAACTGTTTCTGCATTAGATCCGTTGTAAAGCCATTTACTGTAAGCCGAAGTAAACATTTCTTTTTTAAACATCTCCTTTAATTCCTGTTCATGTGCAAGACCATAATGAATGTAATTTGTCTGCATTGGTTTTTCAATAACAAGTTCTGTAATAAAATCGCAGGAGCCTTCCACAATAGCATTGCCTAATAAATTTGTACGTTCTCCTTTTTGCTGAGTGTGTACATATTCATGAATGTTCAATGGAATAATATTTTCAGGCGACTGTTCTTTAAATACACCTGCCAGCCAGTTATTCGGGAATTCAGAAACATCTGAGCCTGCATTACCCGTTGCAATCTCTGCACCAATCAGCACAAGGTTGCCCATAGTTGTTCCTCCTGAACGCAAACCGCCAATTGTAAAATACATCTTCGCATCTTTTAAACCAGGATAAAGCTTTCTGAACCTGTTAATGCTGGCTTCAATTTCCTTTGCTTTGGTTTTAATGGATAAAGTATTTGGGCGGATGGATTTCCAGAACTCAGGATACTGATTAATCAATTTCACCCATAATTCTGCGGTATAATCTCTTGCTTGCATAAAGGCCCTTAACCCTTCTGTTCCTTTATCAACATAAAGTGTTTTGATAAAATGCAATTGCCGTACACTATCCTTAGTAGTTTGTGTACTGTCAAATGCAGTCCAGAAATTGTCAATGTCCTGGGTAAAAACAGTTTGCTTTGATTGAGCTACTGCAAAAAAAGTCGTTGCAAAAAATATGATCAGTGTTAACAGAACCCTGTTCATAAAATAACTGAATTTGATTAGTTAAATTGTTTTCAAATTTAAATCTACATAATGATTTATAAAATGACCCGGTTGTTTTTGCTAGCTAAAGGAAAACCTATTCCCCGTCCATCTCCAGTAATAAATTAGCAATTAAAGCCGTCCATCCTGTTTGGTGAGAAGCACCTAACCCCTGCCCCGTATCGCCATGAAAAAATTCATAGAAGAGATGATGTTCTTTAAAATGTTTGTCTGCCCACTCCGGCTGTTTGCTGTCATGATACTGAAAAGCACCCGTATCATTCCGTTCAAATATTTTTAATAACCGTTTAGTTAACTGGTTGGCAATTTGTTTCAGGTTCATCTTCACACCTGATCCCGCAGGAAATTCATAAGTATATGAATCGCCATAGTATTGATAGTATTTTCTAAGTGAATGGATGATGAGATAATTTAACGGAAACCAGATTGGCCCTCGCCAGTTGGAGTTTCCTCCAAACATAGAACTCGAACTTTCACCCGGTTCATATTGTATGGAATAATTATGACCCTGGTATCCGAACACATAAGGTTTCTCCTGGTGAATCTTTGAAAGGGAACGGATACCATAGTCGGATAAAAACTCAGCTTCATCTAATAAGCGTTTTAAGAGATGCTCCAACCTGTCGCCAACCATAATGGCAAATAAATAATTACCGTCCTTGTTCTTTTGTTCAATGTCTGAAATAATTCTTGTTAAGTCTGGTCTTGTTAACCTGATCACCTGCAGCCTTGTATTAAACTGCCGCAGTTTTTCAAAAATATCCTTGTGCATAATTTCAACAGCCAGCAACGGAATAATGCCAACAATGGATCGGATCCTCAAACGTTCACTACTTCCATTTTCAAACTGAATGGCATCATAATAAAATGAATCCTTATCATCCCAAAGCGAAATATCTTTCTTACCGATATGATGCATGGCCCATCCTATATTCAAAAAGTGCCGGAAAAATTTAGCGGCTGATTCTTCATACGCAATATTATGCTCTGCTAATTCAAGCGACATGCGTAACATATTAATCGCATACATCGCCATCCAGCTGGTAGCATCGGCCTGTTGTAATTTTTTAATTCCCGGTGGCATATGATTCCTGTCGAACACACCAATATTATCTAAGCCAAGAAAACCACCTTCAAAAATATCTGTACCATTCGAATCTTTTTGATTCACCCACCAGGTAAAATTCATCAGTAATTTCTGGAAAGCTCTTTCTAAAAAATCCCAGTCAGCAACACCTGTTTTTTTCTTATCGGCTTCAAACACATACCAAACTCCCCATGCATGAACCGGAGGATTTACATCACTGAAATTCCATTCATAAGCAGGAATCTGTCCGTTGGGGTGCATATAATATTCTCTCAGCACAACTAATAACTGCTGCTTGGCAAAATCAGGATCAACATGTACAAAACTGGCTGCATGAAAAGCAAGATCCCAGGCTGCAAACCAGGGATACTCCCATTTATCGGGCATGGAAATAATATTGCGGCAGGTAAGATGCTGCCAGTCATAATTCCGCTGATAGTTTCGGTGAGGAGCAGTTTCACCCGGTTCACCAAACAACCATTTAAACACATCGAGATAATAGAATTGCTTTGTCCATAACAAACCGCTTAATGAACTTCGCAGAAGTGTTTGATGTGCTGTTGATAAATTTTTTGGAGTGAGTCCTTCATAATATTTATCATTCTCCAACTTTCGCTTGCTGAAAATTTCATCAAACCCTGTCCATGGATCAGCCAATTGATTTTTACTCAATCTCACTTTAAATACTGCAGATGATCCGGCATCAATTGTTTGCTTTAACCAAACAGCTGACTTGGTGCCCTGCTTTTTCAGGTTAACCGTTTGCTCTTTATTAACCACATAATTATTGATGCCATCTTTTACAAAAGCCGAATCATTCGGCCTGCTGTACATCCGTTGATTATTGGTTTCATTATCGCAGAACAATTGTTCCCCGCCTTCATGATAGAAAAAGAAACTGCCATGGCGTGCAGAATTTGTTTGCAGGCATTCATTGCTAACAGAAATAATTTCAGGCTTTGTAAACCGTGGATTATGTTTCCAGAAATTACGAAACCAGAGATGCGGCAGCACATGAATAGCAGATGACTCAGGTCCACGGTTATAGACCGTTATCTTCATGAGGATGTCATTGATTTCATCCTTTGCATACTCAATATAACAATCAAAATAACGGTTGCCGTTAAAAATACCGGTATCCGGCAATTCATACTCCGGGCTTAAACGATCCTTCTTGTTTTCCTTCACCAGTTCCATATAAGGAAATTCTTCCTGCGGATACTTGTATAAAAATTTACAGTAAGAATGTGTGGGTGAAGAATCAAGATGGAAATACAGTTCTTTCACATCCTCTCCATGATTCCCTTCATTATTGGTGAGACCAAAAAGCCGTTCTTTTAAAATAGAATCTTTCCCGTTCCAGAAAGCCGGGGCAAGGCATAATATCTGGTCAGCATCACAAAAACCTGCAATACCCTCTTCGCCCCAGCGGTAGGCATAACTGCGGGCCAGGTCATGATTAATAAAACTCCAGGTATTTCCTTCGGTACTGTAATCTTCCCGAACGGTTCCCCATTGACGGTCGGACAAATAAGGACCCCACTTTTTCCAGTTTTTATTGTTGTTTGAACGGGCTAACCGTCCCTTTTCTTTTTCATCCGGCATTATACATTCAAAATATTTAATCTATTTGCAAAAACGGCAAGCCTGCTTAAAAATACGGCAGTTCTGCTGCATAAAAAGACTGAATAGCAGAGATTCTGCATTTTTTATTAACTGAATGAAATAAATTGATTCTTTTTTGCTGTAAAAAGTAATTACAATTTCTTCCCTGCCCGAAAAACCCAATCGGGTGCATCATTTACTTCCTGCCTTAAGATCAGGTTTAATTGCGCTGCATGATGCTGAACATGGTGCAGAGGTTTCCTCTACTTAATAAATTCTCCAATATGCCAGAGAATGCCCGAAGGATCATGCAAAAAACATTCCCTACCCCAGTCAAGTGTACGAACCGGAACAAGCTTTACATTTTCATATTTCGAAGGGAGATTTAACAACAGCAGCTCATTCCAGTATGCATCAACATCTTCCACTTCCATAAACAGCATGGTATTATCAATCCAGTCTTTAATGTAAGCATCCTGTAAATAAAATGCAAGACCCTGTGTTTTAAAGACGGAAAAATTATTGGCTAAAACAATTTCCTCAAAACCAAGGTCATTATAAAAACTGCGGGAAACGTTAAAGTCTCTTGCGCCAATGAATGGCCGTATGGACAAGGCTTTTTGGTTCATAACAATTGGTTGATTGTTCAGCTAAATTTATACAATAATCCCCTATTCTGCGTCAGGCATTCTTACCTGTTTTATAAATCCGTTCAAGCATTTCAAACAAATCGGGATGATTTGATTGCAATAAATCCGGCTGTTCAAAAAAGTATTCTGAAATAACTGCAAAAAACTCTGCTGTGTTTGTAGCTCCATACATATCTATGTCCGATCCATAGGTTTTCATTTGCAGAATGGTTGCCTCCATCAGGTTCCTCCATTGCTCCGTGTATTTCCTTTCCAAAATAATTTCAGGAACACCATCCATGGTTCCATCCATTTTATCTACAAGGTGTACAAATTCATGTATTGCAGTATTGTGCGCATCATTGTGATTAATGAAACCCTGCCTTAACTGCCATTTGGTAATGATCATGACATGCTGCATGGCTCCTGTGCCAACCATTCCTGCAATATTCCGGTCTGTTCCGTGCTGATCGAATTCTGAATTAAATGCTCCGGGATATAATAACACTTCATGCAGGTTAATGTATTGCCAGTCGGGAACAGCATACACAGGTATAACAGCACCCGCCGCTATTAAGAGCCTGTCAAGATCTTCTGCAACAGCATTTACCCCGGTTATTTTAACGGCCGATAAAAAATGATCTGCCCTTTTTTCAAATTCTTCTTTCCCTGCTTCATCAAGCTGTCTGTAAAAATTTACATAATCATTTAATAACTCCCTGTAATTCTCAGGCAGCTGACTATTCAGCTTCGGTTTGCTGATTCTGAAAACAAGCAGAATGATTAAAATAATCAACCCAAGGATAAATAATATCTGAAAAACTAATACCATAAGAGGATGAAGATAAAACTTCTTCCGGTGCAGGTGATCCTGAATAATCAAACGGCATCAGGTGATGCCCGGTCAAATATCTGCCTCATTGGGTTTGAGTGCATTAAAATCAAACGACAACCACGCTATTTACTGTTCGAAAAAAGAATATAATCCGCCGGCGTATATCCCCTGACAGAAAAAATCCAGTTGTTGTAGTTCGTTCCCTGTCTTATAAATTCTCCCTTCCTCGTATAAATGGCAATAACTCCACCGCTGGTATTGCCGCTTCGGCCTGCCCATACAAATGTTGCGGGAAGAAGTTTTATGAGTGCAATACTGCCTACATCCAGTGTTTCAATCTGCTGAACATCCACCTCCATTTCATCAATATAAAATGCCCTGATCTGTTCCCTGCGCCACAATAATGCAGTTTGTCCTTCCCGATCTGTACCCTTTTGCAGTCCCGGGACTCTGCTGATAAGATAAGTTAAACAATCAGGGTAAGAAAGAATATCGTCATTGCTGAGGCAATCATATTCCTTTTCCATAATATCCTGAAACGGAGAAGTTGTATACTGCTCTTTGTATTTTTCCACTTTGGTTTTTCTTGTGCCCGTTACAATGATCTGCTGCAGTTCTTTTCCTTTACCCTCAACAGGAACTGCGTTGGACGGCAGTTTACCTTCCTTTTTTAAAGAATCATATTGCATACCTGTGAGCAAACGGGAAGAAAAATCAAACCGGGCATAGAACACCGAATCAGTAAAGTCTTTTGCTTCGGGAAACTGCGAAATGCTGATATCAGGTTTTACTTTCCGTTTCGTATTCACAAAATTGAAAAACAGGCTTGCTTTGTTTTCAAACACAAGTTTGGGTAATGCAAAGTCTCTCTCTTCATTAATATTTACAATCTTATTGTAAATGGTATTGTTCCTAGCAAATAAATACACCAGCATGTTTTCCGAAATCATTCTGCTGTTTAATGTACCCCTGATCTGGAAAATTTCAGGATAATAGTATCCTTTAATGGTTATGATATTATTTTCAAAACTTTCAGGTACAATCAGTTCAAATTCACTCTTATATTCTACAAGAGGATAATACATTGTATCTGTAAGATTCCTGTTCTCAACTGTAGCCACAACCATTAAAGATCCCGGCTTTGAACCCTGCTTTAATTTGGCTGTGAGCCATAAAGTATCAGACTCATTGACTCTTTCACAGGAAATAGAAACAGCTGAATCCTGTCCATACAGCTCCTGCTGCATTATTTGAAAAAAAAGTAAAAGAAATAAATACCGTTTAAATTTCATTGAACACATTTTTTCACACTTGATGATAATAACTGCGGGCACCTGTTTTATTTTGTTGTTTTCAGAGTTTGTTCAGTGTAATTAACAACACATCATTTTCCCTGATGTCGAGGCTTTGTATATACGTGTGATCTGCGCCTATTGTAATGATTTTACTTACAACAGGAGCATCGTTGCTCTTTTGTTTGATAAATGCCACCTGCTGTCTTGTAAGCTGATCAGGCGAACTTATATCATGATACGCAGTATAGGCATCATTAAACCTGTAGCCTGTTTTATAAATGAGTACTCTGTATCGTCCTGAAGCAAGGTTATTAAATGTTGCATGAACCTTTCCCTTTTCTTTCGCAGGTAAATCTCTTTTGTAATAAACCTGGTTATTGATGGTGTCGGCGGGATTTGTAATGGTAAAGTCCCACAGCAGCAATTGAATATTTCCCTTTTTATCTTTGCAGGCCCATGAGGAAGCATCCGTGTTGAGCAGTTCCTTCGGGCCAAGCTGGTTCAGATACTTATAGGCGAAAAAAGCAGGCTTGAGAATATCGTGGTAATTCATCAGTTCAAATCCGCCATGAAAGGGCATTGTTCTTGGACCAGCTTCTTCGAAGATGTCTGTAAATGTCCAGTAAGACATGGAGTTGGCAGCATCGCCTGTCTTTTTAATTTTATCAAGTATATAAGCTGCTTCATGATAACTGTCGTGAATGGGATCTGCGGGTGTGTACGATGAGCTCCATTCTGTGTAATGAAGTTCAAGCTTTGGCAACTGCGACTGTTTTATCTGTTGCCTTGATTGTTTGATTTCTCCATATATGGCCGTTTCGTTTTTGCTTAATACAGTTCCTGTATTACCCGTTTCATCAAGATAACCCTGCTCCACACCATAGGTATGCGTACTCACAAAATCTACAGGAACATGCTGTTGCGCACAATAGGCAATAAACTCAGGCACCCATGCACTTCCTGCTGTTGCTGGACCTCCCACACGGTATGCCTGTGAAACTGACTTGACTGCACTGGCAGTTACACTATACAATTTAAAATATTCAGCCTGGTCACCTGTCCAGAAAGCATCTTTTAAATTCGGTTCATTCCACACTTCAAAATACCATTGCTTTACTTCTTCTTCTCCATAGCGTTCTGTCCAGTGCTTTACCAGCATTCTTATCAGCTCACTCCATTTGCCGTAATCTTTTGGAGGTGTTACATTGCCTTCCCACCAGAAAATGGTTTTATTTCCACTGGCTAATGCCTGCGGCATAAAACCAAACTCCACGAAAGGCCTGATATGAATCTCCTGCAGAAAATCATACAGTTCATCAATATACTGCCAGTTATAAACTGGCTTCCCCTGCCTGTCTTCCCGGTATACACCCATATCATCATCCAGCAAACCATGCATTCGTATATACCGAAAACCCAATTGCTGTTTCGCATACCGGAGTTGCCGTTGCCAGTCGGCACGCAGTCCTTCGTTGGCCCTGCCTGCACCAACACATGCATTGAAGTTTTTATTTAAATCGCCCTGTACCCAGTTTACATCAATAACGATATTGCGGTGAAGGTTTATACTTGTTTGCGACTTTACCATAAAAACACATGTTACAAAAACAAAGAAGAAGAAAAATTTTCTCATAGACAGAAGATTATAAAATCAGTAAAACAATCAGTAAAAAATATGATTCTAAAATTTGGTTGCTTTATCAGCCTGAACAGCTGAAAATGTCTGTACAGTTTTATGTTGTTGCTGATAACAGCAAACGATCATGTTCATTGCAATACATTTTTACCTGCTGCATACTTCTTTTGCCATGCAGGATATTTGTCTAATACTTTTTGCGGACTGTACGTGTACCATGCATAGCCATCCCTTCTCTCCCTGTCTACTTCAGAAAGTGAGTACACAACTTTGCTGTCACGGTTGCAGAATAAAGGGCGATGTGTTTTTAATTCATAATAACGTGTCCATATTGGCGGAGCCAGTGAATCATTCACTACCCGCCTGTCTGTTTTAGATAATGTATAAGGCGTTTGCAGATCAACTGCTTTAAATGTCTCCACTTTGATTCCTTTTATCATCGACGCTTTAAACCAGGCTGCTGCATGCTGTACCGCATCAATAACAGCACCAGTAGGTTTTTGGATACTCATCAACAGCATCACGATGTCAACACTTTCACCGTTACAGATACTGGCGGGTTCAAATTTTCTTGCCCAGGCAGGCTGTAAATTTACTTCATCATATTGCTGGCACCAGGCAGTAGGAACACCTGCATCATTGATCTGTGTTTTTATTATGCAGTCAAGGCCTTTTTCATAAGCTGCCTGCAATTGTAAACGGCGGTTGTTATCAATATAGCTGTAATCAGGATTATTCTCCGCAATGTCTTTCAGCAACCACATAATGCCGCCCATGGCACCGTCATTATAAGTAATGTAGCGGCTGTAATTCTTTTCCAACGGATAATATTGCGGCCATCCGCCATTGGCATATTGTGCCGACAGAATGTAATCAAGTCCCTTTAATGCCGCCGCTTTAAATGTTTCTGTTTTGGTATAACTGTATGCTTTCGACAGGTACACCACATGAGTGTAAGTAGTGCCATTGTCAAAGGTTGTATTCAGCAGTTGCTTTGCATGCTGCAGACTGTCTTTCTGTTTAGCAGTAAGAATGGCCTGCACATCATAATTTTTTGGCCATCCACCATTTGCTTTCTGGTATAATAACATATTATCGGCGATAGCTGTTACCTCGGTTGGTTTATACCGTGGATGGCCCGGTCTTGGATTAATAATATTCGTTCCTTCAGTAATATCATACCAGTGATGTGCTGCATCTGCAAAACCTGAGAGGCTGATGACTGGCTGCGTTGAAGCATTATCCTGTGCTGCAACAGGGAAAGAATAGAGGAAGAGAATTAACAGAAAAAGAGAGTGCCGCATCGTTATTGATTTTCCGTAAATATAAGCCTGCAGGTTATACTGAACAATGATGGGAAGCAATTAACAATTGATTGATGGGTATCTGTTCCTCGATGGATAAAGAAGCCGGCTTATTGATCAGTTTGGCTTTCTTCCTGAAGATTTTTTTCAGCAATGCTGTTTTTGTATTTCCTGTACGACCGTACCACCGACCATGGATAAAGAATAATAAAACATCCAAACGGAAACAGGAACCAAAGGCTATTAAACATTGAAAAGGGAAAGTAAAAAACGATTCGTATCAGCGGCAGCAATAGAAACACAAAAGCAGCTGCTTCAATGATGAGCCTGGTTTTTGATCTTTTGAAGACTGCTATGAACAGAAGCGTAAGCAGGGTGATATCTGCTATTACAATAAACACACCGGTTAAGGGCTCAATACTCCGTAACCCGGCAACTAAGAAAAGCACAAAAGGAACAGGCACCATTGATCCCTGTATGAAAATGAAAAAATAAGCAATGATTGAAAGTTCACGCATGTGCTGTGGAGCTTTTAAAAGTTGATGCAAAGAAAAGATAATCATTTTGCATTTTCGCTGTATGCGGAATTACTCCATCAACAAATTTCACTACACTGCTTGTGAACGAAGTTCTGCACAAAGAGTTGCCAACCTTTCAAAGGTTGGCAACTCTTCAGGATAATGCCATTTACTTCCCGAAGAACTAATCAGTAACAAATGATGCTGCAGAACATTTGTTCCATTCAGGCAAAAGCCAGATGCGACCCCGGTTTGCAAAGTCATTTATTGACATAGATTTGAATACGCCATTTTGCTTTTTTATACAGGTCTACATTAAATATGCGCCCATTCGAAAACATTCCCTGCAACCTCACAGGAAATTTGCCTAATTCGTAAGTAGCAGAGAATTTAAAAGGGCTTTCATTCATTTCCAGTTTCCTGATCTGGCTTCCATCTTTTGCAATGACATCCGTAACTGTTAATACATAACCCGATCCGGAATATTGATTTCCGGGAGTACCGGTTGTTGTGGTTATTTCAATGGTTACTGTATTGCCGCTTTCGCTGGAAGGGATAATTTCAACACGTTCAAAAGCAGGCATTTCAACGATTTGATAGGTTTTATAAGTTTTGCCCCTGTATTCATCAGCGCTCCAATATCCTTTTATTACGCTGTCAGGTTTTCCTTCCCGCAGGTAATGTGTTTCGCCCTTTCCTTCTTTTAATCCTTCCTGAAAATTACCTGTATAATACATACTGTTATCATAATAATAAACTCCTTTCCCATTGGGTAGTCCATATTTAAACATACCCACATAGCGATGAATGCCCTTCGCTTCTCCTTCACCATGAGCATATCCATTTTTACACTCACCTGTATACGTTCCGATCAGACTTTTTAATTCAACTTTGCATTCTTTTGTACTATCCTGTGCATACAGGTTAACAGCGGCAAAAACTGTAAGGCTGATAAACATTGTAAATTGCAAGTTCTTACTCATATACAGAGATTAGGAGATTTTGAGTGTTGCTGCTATTCCGGACAGTTGATCAATGACTTATTTTCCATGTTGACGGTTATCTGCGTGAAGCTGCACCACGTCCGCCTCCTCCAATTATTCCAAGACCAATAATAAATCCCAGCCAGTAAAAAAATCCTGTATTGTGTTCTGCATAAAGTCCGTAACTGCTGCCAAAAAGTTTACCAATAAGAGCAAATACAAAAACAAACCCGTGCCCAATCCCTGAAAAAAAACCATACTTTTCAGAAGTATAACCACCGGGTGCACAGGAAGAGAGAAGTAACAGAAAGGCAATTACTATCAGTGCTGAAATTAAATGCTGTTGTTTCATTGTAGAGAAGGCGGCGTTTAGCATTGTTTCATACACAATACTAAAACAGGATTGTTCAGCAGCAAATGACAATCGTCAGCGAAAGATGTTAATTCTGTTCATTCAGCAGAATCAGTCAGCAGGTAATTGCAATATGAATAAGAGGCTTTTGCACCGGGAGTAGTCAACCTTTCAAAGGTAGGCTACTCTTTGGGGCAATATGCTCTTATGTACAGCCTTTCTATTCACCCGGTTCAATGTGAATTAAAACGTGTCCTAATTGGGGGATATCGTTTCGCAATGTGTCTTTGAGTTTATGTGCTATTTCGTGACCGTGTTTAACTGTAATGTCGGCATGAACAGTTGCATGAAGATCAACATGGTATTTCATTCCGGCTTTTCGTATAAAACATTTTTCAGTACCAACTATTCCGTCAACCGTTAACGATACTTTTCTGATGTCTTCAACAAGATCGTCGTACAGATGCTCATCCATAATTTCTCCCAAAGCAGGTCTGAAAATTAAATAGCTGTTATAAAGTATAAAACCTGAAGCAAATAATGCTGCCCAGTCGTCTGCTGTTTCATAGCCTTTACCAAAAAACAAGGCAATAGAAATTCCGATGAAAGCAGCAACAGAAGTAATGGCATCACTCCTATGGTGCCAGGCATCCGCTTTTAACGAAGAACTGTTTGTCTCCTTTGCCTTTTTCATTACTAAGCGGAAAGAAATTTCTTTCCAGCTGATTAATGGCACAAGAACAAACAGTGTCCAGACTTTTGGTAATTCGTGCGGTGTCCCGATGTTTTTGATACTTTCATACGCAATGATTGTTGCAGAAGTAATGAGAAAACCAACTACTAAAAATGTAACCAAAGGTTCTGCCCTTCCGTGTCCGTAAGGGTGATTTTTGTCTGGCGGTCTGTTTGCATATTTTAACCCGAACAAAACTAAAAAGGAAGAAAAAATATCTGTCGTTGATTCAATAGCGTCTGCGATCAATGCATATGAATTTCCGAAAAAACCCGCAAGTCCTTTTATAATTGCCAAAGCAGTATTGCCTGCAATACTGAAGTAAGACGTCTTAATTGCTGTTTGTTCTTTTGCAGTTGTCATTTCTTATGAATCGATTGTGTATTTCCGCCTGATACGGCTGTACTTATCACATAAATATAGGATACTATCTTAAAAACAAGATTCGAAATTCAAAACTTTATTGCTCTTCTTCCTCACCCTCGCCTGTGCGCAAACACTTTGTATCTTCTACACACTTCTTTAGTATTTGTTGTCCCATGTTGGTGGTTATCTCCTGGAAAAAAAGTTTGTCAAGAATAAGCTTTCCCATATAAACCATTTGTATGTAATAAGTTTTTCCTTCTTCCAGCTCAATACTCATTCTTTCAGAAGCACGGTCGGGTTTCTTGCCAAGTGCCTGCACATGAAACGTATGAGTACCTGCATTTACTTCATGCACGGAGAACTTATTGTTGTTGAGGAGACATACCATTCGGGTATCAATGAAGGCTTTTAAGGACAATGCGGCTCCTGTTATGCTGGTGGCACGGATTAAATAAGCCTTTGCTTTTTTCTCTTGTGAAAAACTGGTGACGGGTAATACCATTGTAAACAAAGCATCGGCAGCTAACATGTACTTTTTTATGTGATGATGATTGATGTGAAACAATGTATTTGCAAAATAAAATTAGCTACTGCAAAAAGTACTCACTAATTGATTAGAACCAAGACGTTAACCATTACAGCATTCTTTGCTGCTACTCAAAAGCCGTAACAATCTTTCAGGGAAAATTTGCAAAAGAAATGGTTATAAAAGGGCGAAATGGCAGTAATGCCTGAAACAGAACGAGCTTGTTTGCAATGTTTGCAAAACAAAATGAAGAGTTTTTATCTGAAGTTGATAATAAGATGGTCCGTCCTTTACTCATCGGTTGCTCCACTGGCCCATCTGTTCCGCAACAGCGGCTCACCTGTGACTGTTAACCCAGTCCCGATTAAATCGGGGAATTGGTATTACTGCTCATCATGGAAAGCTAATGCCAAACAGTTGATTATAAACTCTACTGCCGGGACTGGTAGTGTTATCTTCTACCGGATGTTATTCCTTCCGAGTCTAAAGAGTTTAATTGTAAACATAATCATCCATGTCATTAGTAAAAGCCCGCCGGGCATTGCAAAAGCAGTTGCCATATTTTCAACTCCTGAACTAAAGTTAACTAATGTTACATAGAGTATCATGAATATACTTCCGATGATACCAATCCAGGAATTAAGTTTACTGAATATGTTCCCATTTAACATTACAACCGACATGATCAGATTCGCAATGTTAGGTATGAAAAACCCGGGGAAAATTCCCAGACTGCCATGTGCACCGCGGGCAAGCATTGCTTCTCCGGCTGCAGCATACAAAGCTTTTTGCGATTCAGTTGTTGCCGCAAAATATTGATTGCTCAATTCAAGCATTGGCAAGGCAGTATTGTTTGCAACCATAATAACAGAACCGAACAGAAAAACGACCAATGCTAATAAACCATATGCTTTGTTTACACTTCGGTGCGCCGCATACAGTGCAAAATAAGCAGGTATTAAAATCACCTGGACTATGATGTTCAACAAATCGAGATGGTAGAGACCGGCAAATCTGTTGTTGCGGAATTCGGCAAACCTCTCCGTTGCAGTTTGTGGTAATGCAGATAAATTGCCGCCTGTGATGTTGCCGATAATTACATCAAGCAGAATTCCGGCTAAGGTAATCACAGCAGTAACGCCACCTGAAATGTAAATACTTCTCCATTGCTTTCCATTACGCTCCATATCATTTGTCAGCATTAAATCTTTCATTGTTTATCCTTCTTTACGATTGAAATTCATAAATTTCTTTAGCTGTTACATCCGGCTTCTTAATATTTTTAACCTGCAATGCAAGCAGGATGCTCAGTATCACTATCAGAAATCCTGAAAGGACAGCAAGAAACTGAATTATTTTTGTAACGATCTCCATGCGAATCTTTAATTGACTGATAAGACCGATCAAACAATGTGACTGTAGTTGACAGATTTATCATTTCTCTTCAGCAGCAGAAGTGCAAATACAATCACCCAAATCATGTAAGCACCAATGTTGATGCGTTCCCAGATGCCCACATACGTTGTGGGCAGACCAGCTTCAATTCCACGGCTATCTATTGATGTCAATATGCCGAACACGAAAAAGATGAAGACAATGATTGCAGAAAATATCCGGAAACCTTTCCCGAATGCTGCTGCTCCAAAGCCGATCATCAGCAGCATCAGTAAAAGATGGACAAAAGCCCACACAAGATGGAGTGTGTCTGTAAGTGTTCCTCCTCCTGCAGCAATGATCTCCCGTTTGTGCATTGGCGGCCAGAAGAATCCCAAAACTGCATCGAAAAGAATAACGGCTGCTACCACCTGCAGTTTCCGGTTTCCTTTGGCAGATGACAAGATACCAAACCCGAAAGCGATAAAAAAGAGAGAATAGAAAATGCAGAGTACAAACCAAAGTGGCCGGGTAGGTGCATCTATTGCCGACAGTTCACTTACTGTTAGCGAAACGCTGTCATAGCCCGGGTATTGCGTGGGAACAAAGATGTTGATGGCTACATACCACAGCATTGCGAGAATACCGCAACTAAGTAAACTTTTGCGTGCCATTTTATTGAATGCCTTAAAGCAGCAAAGGAAAATAGTTTAGTACTCAGAAACAATGACTATTGTCATCAACAGGCAGCATGAGCAGCCTGCGGGAAATGCTGATCCGGTAATTTTTCCTTTGCAGATTTTAACTGAGCAATCGGGTCGCCGTCTGTAAGAACGGGTTGCGTTAGAAATTCTGAATGTATTTCTGTAGGCTGCTCTTGTGAAATGAATACCGAACAGTTGATTTTCAAATGCCGGATATCATCCGGAAGAACCAAACGGCATCAGGTTATTCTGCGGAACACTTGGGCCAGAGGGAGTAGCTTTTCTTACTGTTTTAATTCCCGGATATTTTGTCTTGCATCTTCCTTTGCCCTTGCGTCTCCATATTTTTCCGCCAGTTCAAAATATTTAATCGCATTGATTTTATCTCCCTTCATCTTATAACCCTGTGCAATATTGTTGAGAACAATAAAATCTTTTGGATTTATTTTCTCCGCATGTTTTAAATATTCAATGGCCTTATCATAGTTTTTTGTGAGCATATTAGCCACTGCAGTTGTTGAAAGTATTTCAACGTTGTTTGGATAATGCTGAATAGTAACCTCACCAATTTGTTTCATATTTTCAAGCAGCAAATCATCTTCCGTATCATACAGCTGTTTTAAATAGTCCTGTATTGCCCGTAACATAAACGCTTCGCTATCATCCACTTTTTTGTTTTCCGTCCAGAGCCAGTTATTATTTACAGTTACCGAGTATTCAACCGTTTTGATCACTTCTTTTGTGAAGTTGCCGTAATCTGTCATCTGTTCAAATGCATAGCATTTTCCAAACCGCATATCAAGCCGGCTGGGAAACTTTTCAATTCCTTTGTTAATGTATATAAATGCCGTGATTAATTTGTCGGGGTTATAACTCAAATCTGCACTTAAATAAGCGGCAACCTTACCTGTACTGTCGGTCAGTTGCAAACTTTCTTTCTTTCCCTGTTGAGGACCAATTAAAATTGTTTCCTGTTTACTCTGCGAAAAATAGAAGTTAAAAGCAGAAGTGTAGAACTCAGGGTCATTGGAATTAGATTGTTCCCATTCAGATAACAGGTTTTTAATTTTTACCGTGTCGTTCTGCTTAAATAATGCCTGAAACTTTTCATAATTCGTTTGCCCGAAAAGCAAACCTGAAAACGCTGTTAAAATAAATACTGAAAGTATTTTTTGCATAGCTTACGTGATGTGCAACCTGTTGGTGGAGCTTGGTGCAGGTGCAGGGTCAGTATCCGCCCTCCCCGGTTGCTGTTGCTTAAAATATTTATTGAAGATAAGAACCAATGTTCAAAGTTGCCTGCAGGAACATACCCTTTGCAGTTGTTACTGTACCCACCCACAATAGCAAAAAAACACAACTCATTCATGTGCTTTTGAAGTACAGTCACTTACTTTTATATCAGAATATCCACTGCTTTTATATCCTTCTGTTTCCATAATTTGATAGTCCCATATTTTTCCTAAAAACATTCCTTTGCTTTTCCACGCCGCAACATGATTTGCAAATGTTACTGTTCCATTGATTCTCTTTGTGGTACGCACACTCCAGTATTGATAAAAGGTTGCTGTTCCAACTATAGAAGGCTGATTAATCCGTAGGGTCTTAAAAATGTTATAAGTACCCCCGTTAGACTCAAAAGTACCCATTGAAGCAGCCCCCGGTGGTATCCACTCTCCATAATTTTCAACAACATAATATTCTATCAGAGAATCCTTTGTCCATCCGTACAACGCCAGGAAACCATTACTGCCTCCGTTGAATTTTCCGGAATAACAGATTACTCTGTCTTCCTTACCCGTTGACCACCCTTTGCCTGCAGTGAAATTTCCAATGTCAGTCCACCTGGTTTTATATCTGCCATTAGATTTTAAGGTCATTGTTGCTTTACCGCTGCTGCTGTCATTCCAGAACGAATAATAGAAACCATTCTGATTGCCTGTTGTGTTTTGAGTGACTATTTGAGCATGTATTCCCTCTACGCACAATAAAAATATGACTATGATTGATGATTTAAATAGCATGATGATTTTATTTCTGTTATTTACATCTCAGCTAACTAACTGTTATTATTCTTCTCACGTTGGCGGGGACAGCATGAGCGAAGTTTTTTCAGTGATCTATATTACTCTTTTTATTACCTGTTTGTATGAATTCAAAAGCCGGGCATTAACAGCTGCGTTACCTCCTTTTTAATAATTGACCTGTAAAAATGATGATCCCTAATGCAAACGATAAATAGGTATTTACATAGGCAAGCGGAACAGCAATCATTAAACCTATAATACCAATCAATGAAAGTTTCCCTGTTACTTTAGTGTCTTTCCAGAATTCAGGCGTCAGTAACCTCTTTTTATTTGCATACCAATACAGGTTTCCGAAAAACAGGTTCATGATGAAGTAATTCATAAAAAGCAATGCTACCGCAAATGGATCTCGGTGATGAATGCCTGCGAAAGCTGTTGTGAAGGGAACAATTGAAAGTAACAGAATAAAAATCATGTTCAGTAAAATGTATCTCTTTGTAAGTTTTTGGAGATTCAGAAAAAGAACATGATGATCAATCCAGATACCTGCAATTAAAAGAAAGGAACCTATATAACTGATGAATGAGGGAAGCAGCGTTGCAACCTGTTGTTTTGTATTAAGGCTATTGGAATGTTCTGTTTCAGGTACACGCAATTCTAAAACTAAAATAGTAAGAATAATGGCAATGACTGCATCAATAAAAGTCTCAAACCGTCTTTTATCATAACTGTAGTTGGGTGATGGCATGCGCTGAAGTTTACTCTTAAAGATATAAAAGTTCTTATTTAAAGTAAATGTTCAGTTGTTGAGGTTGTTAAAAGGTATCACAAAGCTTGTCACCCGAATAAAAAGGCCGATTGCTATTTCGTCAACAAGCCTCTTATCAACGCTATGGTGTTTTGCATTTTCCCAGGCCAGTGCTTATTTGTTCATCTGCCTGCTATTTTCAGGCAGGCTCCCACAATTGAATTTTATTTTCTTCAACGTCTGAAATATGAACAAACTTTCCATAATCATATGCCTCAATTTTGTCCAGGATAGTTACGTTTTCCTTTCTTAATTCTTCCACCAAGGCTTCTAAATTCTCTACTCTGTAGTTAATCATAAAGTCTTTTGCAGAAGGCTCAAAATAGGTTGTGTTTTGTGCAAAAGGATTCCACTGGGTAAGTCCTTTCTTAGACCCGTCCGGTGCGGGATCAATCTCCAGCCATTCAAAGCTTGTTTCATAGGGGCTTGTATCAAACCAAAGATGTGTTTTATACCATTAGTTGACTGCTTTTAGGTCTTTGCATTTGAAGAAAATACCGCCTGTTCCTGTTACTTTTTTCGTTGTTGTAAATTTATTTTTGTCAGTTATTGTTGTCTTAAAAGTGAACTCTTACATTAACGAACTGGCAAGTAGTATTATCGTCAATGTCGTCCGTTTCTTTTTTACGGTTTTTTCTAACCGGTTTCTAAAATCAGATTGTCTTGCTAATAATGCAACTGCTATTTTCTCTTATTTATTGCAATGATCATTGCAGAAGAAATTATACACATCACCAAAGAAGCAATGATCAGTAAATTTTCTTTTTGTGAAATTCCAATCAACAAGTCGCCAACCATCATTACTAAAAAGAAAATATAGGCTATTGTCAGCATAGGAATTGATTTCTTAAAAGTCGCAAAACCAAAGATAAAACCAAGGGCAAATTGCCGGGCAGCCCACATATAAATGATGTAGTCAACGCCTTTTGCGTTAAGATCAACCGTCTCCAGAACCGATTGCGGCGAAAAACATAATGATACACTTACCATAATTTCCAGTAATGCAAAAAAATCCTGATACGATAAGTATCCATTTTGGCAATGATTTTTGTTCTTCTGTCATAACTTAAGTTTGCTTTTATTACTTATTTTTTTGTCGTCTCCCGATAGCTATCAGGATTGATGCCTGGACGATTGAAAAGACGCATTCTTTCGGGAAAGCGCCCTTGTGTCATACTTTTTTATCTTTTCAGTCAATTCCGGATAAAACTTAAATTATTTTGCATAATGATAAAGGTTCTCTGCAATTCGAGTGGTTTTTTCGTCCTTGCATAGTTGCAGGCTGGCAGACCATAGCCTGTCTTGAATTTCCTGATTCAAAACAATTTCATCTTCATTCATCTCAATAAACTCATTTTTCTTCCATGTTATAAATTTCCCTGATTTCTTCAGGCTTTCTTTTTGCTGTTCAGTGAACAAAGGAGACATTATAACCCCGCATTTCTCAATTGAAATAAATGTCCCCAAATACTTCATTACAGTTGCCATTATTTTCATGAAAACAGGAATAATATTAATCTGATTGCTCCACACTGTTTTGGATATTTGAAAACCAATAAAGGATAGTTTTGAACCTTTTACGTTTCTGTACAAATTATGTAACTTAACCAGGAACATTCTTTTAGCAACCATGGCCTGATGAATGCCATTTTCATAACTCCACCCATTTTTCATTTGCATATCATCCCAGTGTATTTTACCTCCTTTCGTGACATTGAAAATGATTCTTCCGCCATTCTCAGCGTTTTCCAGTAAGTTCAATAAATTTAAAGTCAACATAAACTGAGATAAATAATTGACCTGGAAATGTGAATCCATTCCATCCTCCGTTTCTACCCGTTTGGCAGCATAACCTAAACCGGCATTTATGAATATACCATCCAGAAACTTATGTTTACTTTGAATCTCGTTGATTGCATTCTGAACATCACTGAGTTTAGCAAGGTCACACAAAATAATTGACACTTTTTTATTCATGGTGGAGTTTTCAATTTCTTTGATTACAGACTCTCCAAGTTCTTTAGATCTGCACAGCAGGATAACTTCATGAATTTGGTTATCAACTCCAGCCAATACTTTTGCCACTCCTTTTCCCATTCCATTCGTGCCACCGGTTATTAAAATTTTCATTTTATTTCTTCTTTTATTTATATGAATAGTTTATGCTTCATGTGAGGATGGATCGCAAGAGCGCAATCTTTGGCGGAAAAAGAGCGGGAGCCACCTTCAAACGGCGATGGGACTTTTCCTGTGCGGATGGCATTGCGCTCTTACACATAAATTTATGCTGTAACATGCAGGCTCAAAAATATATTGTAATTAAAAGCCAGTTATTTAATCTTCGTCAGTCCGGATGGTTATTACGTCAATGATGTTTTTATGTATCTGTGTGCAAACGCTTCATAAACATTTGCACACAATTTTTTTTTCAAAATCAGTAAACGTTTCTACCCCACCCTGTCATTGCTCAAACCTATTTATTACCCAGCACAACCACATCCATAGCGTTCACCTTAATTTGCCTAACGACTGATTGCTGTGTTAATAGATTTTTATACTTCTGCTTTTTCAATGCCGGATCTGTGAATAACAACGGTTTGTTGCTTCGGTTAATGATAACAATCACTTCTTCTTTGCCAAGTTTACGACTGAATGCGTACATCTTTTTTTCATCATCTATTGCCAGCGTATAGTAGCTGCCAAGCTTAATGGACTTGTACTGCTGACGTAAACCGATGAACTTTTTGTACCAATCAAATAAATCCTGATCAAATTGCACCTCATCCGGCTTGTGTTTATTTTGATCCGGATTAAATGTTTCCGCATCATACTTCTTATCTGGCCACAGCATTGGTTTGCGGCAGTCAGGATCGTTGGCTCCCCACATCCCCGCTTCATCACCATAAAAAAACATCGGTGAGCCTAAGTAAAGCATTTGAAATGCTATAATCAGTTTTTGTTTTTTTCTTTGTTCGGGTGTTGGTTTCTGTGCATTATAATTTCTGTTGTTGCTCTTTTGGCTCCAGTTAAAATATTGACCCCAGTTACCAAACTTTTTACCATCTGGATTCGCAACGGCGCTTGCAAGACGGGTTGCATCATGACTGTTCATCAGGTTTTGCATATTGAAAGCCACGTCTTCACCAAAAGCTTCCCGCAATTCATTCAGCTTACGGTCAAACCCGGTAACTGTTGAAGCACTTGTATCCTGCACAAAAAAATCATGCAGGATAAAAGCAAAATTGTAATTCATCGTAGCATCAAATTCATCACCCTTTAAATAAGGCCTGGTCTTTTCAATAGGATCGACCAACTCGGCCGTTAAATAAGCAGTTGGATTTATGCTGCGAACCCACTTGCGCCAATCTTTCCAAAAAGGGTGACCAACATCATAAGCCACATCCAGTCGCCAGCCATCAATACCATGAGCAACTCCTTTGTTCATCGGGTTCATCCAGCGCATAGTGGAATTAAAAATGTATTGCTTCGGTCCTGCAACAATGCCGGCACTGTCTTCTTTCAATTCAGGCAGTGTTTTTACACCAAACCATCCTTTGTATTCGAACTTTGTACCTGTTGCACTATCCCGCCAGCTTTTAATATCGAACCAATCTTTGTAGGCAGATGCCTGCTGGTTTTTCACCACATCCTCAAAGGCAAAACTCTTTACACCTATATGGTTAAACACTCCATCAAAGATGATGTACATCTTTCGTTTGTGCACTTCTTCAATCAGTTTTAATGCAAGTAAATCAGCCTTTGTCCATACCCAGCTTTCCGGCTTCAAAGGATTTTCGTTCTTCATCATTTTGATATCTCCTTCGGGATCGGGTCCAAAAGTTGGATCAACATGATGATAACACAATGCATCATATTTATGGGATGAGGGAGACCAGAAGATGGGCGTCATATAGATCGCATTTACGCCCAGCGATTGTATATAGTCGAGTTTGTTTAGTACCCCCTGCAAATCACCCCCATACCTTCTTCGTTGAATATTATAATAAATGTTTTTTCCATTTTTCTGTTCGTAAGGTTGCAGTTGATACCAGTCACTTGTCCACGGATGAATCTGGAATGCAGATGTGTCGTCAAAAGGATATGCTCCGTTTTGGTCATTTACTTTCGGGTCGTTACCCGGGTCGCCGTTGCTGAATCTTTCAGGAAATATTTGATACCACACAACACCTTTGCTCCACTGAGGAGCAACATTATTTTGAGCTGCACCCGGAGTTATGTATAGTAACAGGATTTGAGCTAAGAGTACTGTGATAAAAAGTTGCTTCTTCATTTTCTTAAAATTTGAAACGTACTAACGCTTAACGTTGAGGTATTGCCGGAGGCGGGATATTTTAGAACCTCTGGCCAGAATGCTAAAGTTAGTTAGAATTACTGCAGGTTGCTGTTGCGGGCGTTACAGTCAACTAACATATTTACTTATACCTGCAGTTTAGAATAGAATTTTCTTCATTGCCTGATCAGTAAATCATTTAGTTTTCCCTTCCATTACAGTTCACCCGCTTTGTAAGTATATGCAGAAGAACTGCTTTCAGTTATCACACCTTTCTTCTGCTCAGAGATAAAAATCACTTTATACAGATCGTAGGCATTCTGGTTTTTCAGTGCATGCTTTAATAGCTGAGCAACCTGAAGTCCTGTCCTGCCGTATTGTTCCATTTCCTGATCGCTGGGTGCATTTCCCGTATTGATCAGCGTTATTGAAAGTACAGATGTCACTTTCCCATCTGTTGTTGATTGAGAACCTGAAAGCTCATATTTCTGAATGCTGGTGATCTTCTGAATACCTGTTACAACACTGTCCATGCCATTCGTAAACTCAGGTATTTTGGGAGCTGTTGAGGTAAAGGTGCAGCTGAAAAGCAGGAGCAAAAACGGGAATAAAAAAACAGGTTTTCTAAAAGCGGATAGTTTGAGTTTCACAATCTTCAGTTTGAAGGTTTAAAAATTTGCTGTATGATGCACAACGTTTTATTTTGAACTGTAATCCATTTTCGATTCCAATACCATTGGAATAGTCATTCCACCTGGCAATTGCGGATTATCTTTTATTTCTGCACTTCCTGTAATCAACTGATTAATCTTCGCCTCTATCATCCAGCCTGTTTTAGGATCAACTTTAAGAACAGAATTCATTGTTCCAGCTAAATCATACTTAATGGGCATCCCGCTGATCTCGGTATAAGCATCTTTGTCGAGTGTTTTAATTATTCCGCTGCCAATAATTAAATGATAAGCTTCTGTTTTTTCCTTCCATTCAAAAGTGGTTTGTAAGGTGGCAGCCATTCCCGATTCAAGATGGGTGGTAATTTGCCAGGTACTGCCCTTTTCAACAGCAGCATTGGAGTAAATAGCAGTAACCATTTCAAAACTTCCTTTAAAAGCTTTTTCTCCATATGCCTGCTTCAATTGTGCTTTCATTTGCTGTACCTGTTCTGCTGCCAGTTGAGGAAACTGGTCAAACAGGTTCCCAAAAACAGAGTCAAGGTTTTGTACTGATAATATTTTACCAACCCTGCTCATCTGTACGGTGAATTCTTTCCCCGTCATTGCGCTGAGTATAGTTGAAAAAACATCATTCTCATTACTATTTTCTGAATCAAATTCCTTTTTTCCGTTTGGCAGGTTCATTGTCATTTCAAGTCGCTGGTAGCTCACCTTCATGTCGTAAATACTATCTCTTACATTGATGATCCTGTAAGCAATTTTCAACGACATACTTATATCAATGTTCATCTGTTGCCCGTTAACTTCCTGCTTAATAAGGCTTGCAGTTTCCAGTAAATGATAGTAAGTCTCCCCCGCCTTAAGATTGAATCCAAGCTTTTGCTTTTGTCCGGAAGCTGATAAAGTAATTCCAACGATTGTAAGGAATAAAAGCAGTTTTTTCATAATGATAATTAAACAGTGTTACTTTAAGTTAAATGCATCAATGATTTCTGTACCGACCGGGAAAAGTAATTAAAGCATATTATTTTTTGGCCAATTTCTCTACTACCCATTTTTCAAGCTCCCCTTTCTCATCCAATGCAATTAATTTTTCCATTTCTTTATCTTTTTTTATGGCAACCCCTTTTTTGTATACATTCATAGCACTGCGGATTCCTGCCATATTACACTTTACAGCATCAGTTGAATAGTTATTTTCTAAAGAGTATTTTGCCCAGCCTCCCATAAACAAAACAATCATTTGCGTATTCTTTTTTGTAAAGGTTAACACACTTGCATTTATTTCAAGTGTTACTGTTGGTGAATTTGTAAGCCATCCTATTAAAAGAGCATTTTGTTTTTGACGTTTATCTGCATCCAGATCCAGTGGGGTATTTTCCAGCCAGTTGACAGTAGCAATTACTCTTTTTTCAGTGCTGATAAACTCCTCTTTCGTGGCCGGTACAGATTCAAGTAATTCAGCGTTCTGAGCAAAAGAAATTTGACAACCTGTGAGAAACAGAAATGCAGTAAAAATGTGTTTTATTGTTTTCATAATTGCAATTGTTTGCTGATAAATAATTGCTGACAGGTATCTGGTTTAGTACAAAAATAGAATTCGTATTTCCTTTGCCGGCAACAGTTGTTTACTATAAATAGTTTATTACAGACTTCCCTATCTCACAATCAACTTCACTGTTTTTTGCCTGCGGCCATTGATTGATTTTACAACAAATAAATAACTGCCTGCACTCAATGCCGAATGGAAATAAACCGGCAACTGTTCACCCTTTCTCCAGTTAAACGTTTCATTCTCCAGTAACTGTCCCTGCATATCATATAAATACCATTGATAAGCACCGGGAGCTTCATCTCCCAAACTGAGACGGATAAACCGTTGATCGGCTGGGTTAGGATATACCCTGATCGTTTCTGTTACGATAACATCCTGTGGAATTCCTGTAATGATAGTCTCTAAATGTGCCGAACCCACATAAGCATTTTCATCAAGATCAGTATACTCCTCACCTGTTAACCTGCCGGCCACCCTGTTATTACTGAGTATGGGTGTGCTTTGTGCTGTATAGGCAAAACTCATCAGCGAATCGTTCAGCACATCGCAATCACTCATCGTTTCGCTGTAAATAGAAGACAAACGGAAAGCACGCTTTGCAATAAGACCGGCATCAAACTTCACGGTTAATGCATCAGCATTCCCTGCATACATCAGCGAAATGGTATCAATAAGAGTCGATGACATCTGCACACCCGATGCATAAATAAAATTACCTGCTGTACTCAGCCTTTGCACACTGAATGAAGGTGATACTCCATTGTTACTTATCCTGAATTTTTTGTGGGTCAGATAGTTTCCTGATGAATCGATGCCCAAAATAATATTCAGCGACAGCAAAGAATCGGATATAATGGCGGAGCTGTTGAGATAAAAGGAATCAGCAATACCTCCCCTGTAAACAGGTATATACAATTGATCATTCAGCATGGCACTGAAAGTACTGCTTGATGTGGAACCGTTTACAGGCCCTGCAATAGACAGATACTTTCGCTGATCAAAAGTTGTTCTGAACATGACATAGTATGATTTGCCATTTGTGTTAAATGGCATGGGATTGTTTACCAGCAGGGTGTCTTTATAATTTGATGCATTGGTAACTGCTAATTTAAAAGAGGGTGTATTGGCAGGGAAAGGATACATTGACAATGCAGTAACTGATTTCCCGTCTTTATTAATAAAAATATCCAATGGCCTCGGGAACTGAACATTGCTGGCAGGATAATATTTCAATGCTGTTATCACCTGGCCGGTACTGTCCATCTTTGCAATATAAAACCCGTTATTGGCAGGATAAACCAAACCCGGCAACTGCAAAGCAATGGTTGATCCGTAATCATTCATCACAGCCAGGTAACCATCGTTGTACACATCAAAATTACTCACCACACCAATGGGAGTCTCACTCATATTTAATAACCGGGAAGTTCCGTTTTTATCAATGATGAGCAAAGCATAATAATTCGAACTGCTCACCATCGTAAGCGATGTATCGAGCTTTACATAATTATACCCTGTACTGTTAGCAGGGTTGCTGAAAATAAGCATCACATAAGCCTTATCATTTTTTACAACAATTTTCTTTGGTATTACAGTCCTGAAACTGCTGAACAAACGCTTATACCATACTGCCTCATTCTGCTTTCCCAGGCGTACAAAGAACACATCGTTCCTGTTTATAGAAGATACAATACCGGCCGAAGAAGTATCCAGTGCTGTTTTACCTTTTGCTGTACCCACCACCATTAAAGAACCATCACTGAAATATTTTATAAACTTTGTTGCTTCTCCCCTGTCACTATTGGCCCGCATACTGCCCGAAATAATATTGAGCGATGTATCAGCAAACCAGGGGTTCCATATATCATCCTGTAAATTTGAAAAAACTATTTTCCCCCTGTTGGCAAGAAAGCCAGCAATACTGATTCCCGATCCTTCATATCCAATACTGCTACCCAGCCAGCGGATATTTTTCTGTTCAAAATCAAGACTGCTCTTCACTAAGAAACTTCTGCTGGGGCCATTCAAATCAACCGTATCAGTAAAACCGCAATACAAATCAGCAGTCACTGTTTGCCGGGGGATAGCAGCAATAGGTGGCGCTTCATTCACCCCTTTCAATGTACCGGTGTAATAAAGCGAACCCCGGTACGAATAAACATTATTTAAACTCAGCCTTGAACTGGCTGTTCCAACCTTTGTACTGTTCAGCAGTTTTACTCTTGCTGTTACTAAACTGCTGTCTAAAACAAGCAATACATTTTTTTCCTGCAGGGCAACATTAAATCCATCAAGCGTGTAATAAATATTCGCTGGTGAATTTGCAATGAGGTAAATAGAATCCTGTGCCGGTGAAAACGAAAGAACTCCCTGCAGAGAACCATTGCTGAGTAAAAAATTTGAACTGGCACTCAAACACCTGTATTCAATATGCTGAAAAGAAGTATCGGTTTTAAACAGGTAGCAACCTGAAGCATTGGGTGCAAAACTTACCGTACTGTCCCTGAAAGTGAAATAACCTCCACCGCTGGCAGCGGATGATTTGATCATAAAAAACAGGCTCCCGTTTTCTGTTAACACAACAGAAGGCAGCTGCGTCATTACTTCAACGGTACCATTGCTTTGCATTACTTTTTGAGAAATGGTTTTATAATGTTGAAAGTTGCCGTTGCTGTCAATGTATAAAAAAACAGATTTCGATATACCCACATTCACCGAATCAATAAGACGCTGCTGTTCAAAATAAAGATCACCTCTTGGTGCAATATGAATACCTGAAAGCTGTATAATATTCCCTGCTGCTGATAAATTAGCAGAACCGAGATTGGTTCGCTTTGCCCAAATCACCGTACCTTCTTCCGTATCAATTTTAGTGATGCAGGTTGCAGGTATGTCGGTTCCGTAAGGTTCAATATGCACAGCCCCAATACCGGCCGGGTAAGTAATGATCCCTGCTAAATACAATGCCCCTTTGAAGTATTTCATATTGGAAATGGACATGCCGTCATTACCAATTCCCCCGAATTTTTTAAACCAGGTAACTTTCCCGTCAGCATTTGTTTTCACCAAAAAAATATCATCCCCGCCATTGCCTGTAACAAGAGTTTGATTATTGACAACAAGTGCTCCTCGGAAAACACCGGCAAAGTAGATATTACCGTTTTCATCGGTTGCATGCGCCCTTATCATGGTGGAAGGTTCCTGGTAACCAAGTAAGGTATTGGTTAAAGTTTGACTGAATACTGAAGAGGAAGCACAGAGGAGTACAGCAAGCAGATACTTTTTCATAAAGTAATAATTAACTGTAAAACCTGGAACATATACCCAGCGTTTACAGCCCTGAAAGGTACAAACAAAGTAAATGCGTTTTATTTCATGTATTTGGTTGCTACTGTACGTTACCGTTAACTCATCACTTCAGCAGAATACATAAAGAACCCTGTTATGATTGACAGACAATGAAATAACAACCAGGAAGATATTGCTGCAGTAACAGGAAAACATCTCCGCAAATGAAAAAGATCGGCAAGCTATTTAATAACTGTGCAGTTTTGGCTAATAACTGTGTAGAGAAATACAACTTAGCAACCTGTTCTCTTCTGGGGCATTTCTCTCAGCAAATGTCCCGGCCAACGGTATAAGGCTAAGGGGAGAAGTTGCCGGGAAGGAAAGACTTGGTTTCCATTTCTAAAATACTGCCACGACCCGCCGTAGTACCATTGATTTGTAGCTTGCCCTGAAGTACTAAATTTTACCTTCTTATTTGGCTTGCTGTTGTTGGCGTTCCCGCTTATTTTTCTTCTTTCCATGTTGGCTGGGATCAACATGAGCGAAACACCTGCAGTGAAGAACAATTATAATTTCTCAATTACAACTTTTCGGAAATCTATCGGATAGCCTTCATATTGCAATAAAATCCGTCCTTCTGAAACGGAAGCTTCAATTCCTTCATTCACCAGTTTACCATTCAGCTCCTGTTTCACTCTTCCATTTACGGAGGTAATAACGATGCTGTTCCATTCACCACCAGGTTTCTGTGCATTTTCAAAACGTGCAGCTACAACACTTCTGCCCGGTACTGTTATTGTTCCATTGATTTGCAGCGTAACTTCCTGCAGCAAAACAAAATCGCCGGTAGCCCCTTCTTTAATCTGAAACTGTATACCCTTTGGCCATAATGTATCAGGAGTTGCTGATGGAACCAGGTACATGACACCACTGTTTTTACTATTATTTTTCCTGGTAAAACTTGAATCAGTATTCCATCTAAACTCAACCGTTAACCGAAAATTATGAAACGATTGCTCACTCATCAGGTAACCGGCTTTAGCTCCATATAAACGTATCATCTGCTGATCAACTTTAAATACTTCCCGGGCATTCTTATGTTTCCCCGATTCCGGTTCATACGCATACCAGCCATTTAAGTCCTTTCCGTTAAAAAGGTTACTTGTTGATTGAGCTTTGGTAAGAAATGGAATGATCAGCAAACTGAAAATCAATAACAGGTATATACGATTCATAATAATAAGTATTTCGGTAACCAAAATAAGTGTTTTGCTGTTGCTGTCGCCTCCTTGTCCTAACTATTTTCTCCTTTTACAGCACAATCATTCCGCTTTGCCTCATGGACGATATATGGTATTCCTATTGTAAGGCCAGGCGAAACGTTTGCGCAAACGGAAATTCCTAACTTTCATTCAGAAGCATCCATAAGGTTCCAAATTTATCACGCAGCATGGCAAAGCGATTTGCGAAGAAAGTCTTTTCCATCTTCATAAAAATTTCGCCATCACTGGAAAGCAGGTTATAGATCTGTTCTGCTTTCTCCGGCGTATCAAGTCTGAGTGTAAGATAAACACTGCGCATAAGTTCGGCACCGGGAATATCAGCGCCCCTCACCATGGTACTGCCTATCTCTATGATTGCATGAAGAATTGGTTTTTCCCATTCTTTCGGGAAATTGGCAGGTGGTTGCTGATGATCCATCATCATATTTATTTTTCCGCCAAGATGCTGCTCGTAAAACCGGAATGCTTTTTCGCAATGTCCCGGATAATTGACATAGATGTCAAGTTTCATTGAATGATCGGTATTCATAATTCATGTTGTATTTAGCTTGTTTTATGAATGATTAAATTCTTCGTAAAGATGATGTTAACTTTCAAGATTTTAAAGGCGGAGTTACAACAAATTGAAGGCATATTGTGTCAACTATATCGGCATTATGCTAAACTGCAACTTTATCTGCTGGAAGTACGTTGTTGGGCAGGAAATTATTTCATTCGGTCTAGCCGCCAGGCATGCTTACTATCCTTATGTCTGTACTCAAAGCAGTTATCTGTTAAATTCAGGATTTCCAAAGTAGTCAGTCCGTATTCACTTTCAACTTGTATTTTATAATTCTTAATTGATTTAATTTTTCCTGTATATTTTCTGTCAGTTTTGCCATTATTAACTCCATCTACTATCCAGGTTCCTGTGCTGTCAATTTTTGTAATCAAATAATTGAATGTGGCATCATTATTTTTGTCACCAATTGTTCGCCAGCTTCCATACAGTTTATCCAGTTCAATTCCTGTTCTGCAAGGTAATTGAACATAAGGCTTAACAATACTGTCATACCTTCCAATTCCTTTTAAAACATTTACCACCTCGATAGTTTCGTCAATCTTTTTATTATTTATTTTTACTTTTTCCCAAGGTAATTTTTCTAAGCGATGAAAGAAGTGGCTTAGAATTGAAAGTGTATCATTGTCGTCAATAATAAAACCATTGTAATGCTTCCCTTTTGAATCGGAATACTCAACATATAAGTGGGGTCCGTCATAGGAAGCATCACCCTCAATCATCTGTGGAAGAAACCCATTTTTATGATGCTTAAGTAATGAAATTAACAGTGCTAAAGTATCGGCATATTCTTTCTTTCTGAAAAAACCACTGTATGTATTAAAAATTTCGGGGTCCGTAGATTGAACAAATCTGAAAGCAGCAGAATCGTTTCCCGGATTATAGTACAGGTAATTATACAGTTTTAATCCTTTGTTTAAATTCGTAACTGTGTCTGTCTTACATATGGATAGTATTTTTATGTATTCGTACTCACCTGAATTATTGGAACAGCCCAATAACCCTGATACAAAAATGATTACAACAAAGGTCTGCTTTATTTTATTTAGCACTACACACTGATTTATGCTATAAGATACAACAGTTAAAATAAATACATCTTGTAACTCATTAGTTTAAATTATGCATAGTTTTCAAGTTTACTTCACAGCAATAAAAAACCCCTTTCCTGCCGGAAAGGGGTCTGTGTTTGTATTACCTTTTTGCCAGATCGGCTTTTTTAAAGATCGATCGTACAACTGCATCTATTTCTTTTGAAGTAAGATTGCGGTTGCTTATTTCATCAGTTGCCCATCCCTGCCAAACTATTTTACCACTCTTTGCTTCAATCATGGTTAACGTAATGGTGCCTTCTTTAATGGATCGCACATCCCGGTCATATCCTGCAAATTGCGATGGATAGTTCACCAAAAAAAAGCGTCTGTAATAGGGACTGTACACCATCCTGGAAGTCGGCTGTGTATAAACAGGATTCGTACTTTCCACGGTTGAACGTTCAACCAGGAGATCATAACTTAACAGGATATCCGGACGGCGTTTTGTTTCGCTCCATCCTGTTTTGTTGAGCTCTTTATTAACTGCGTTCCGTATATTCGATTCAGTAAGGTTATTGCGGTTTTTGCCGTTATAATCTTCTTTATCTACCCATTCAAAGGTTTTATAACCACTGAAGTCAACTGATTGATCCTTTTCTATATGTGCAGCGGGTTCGCAACTAACGATGAGTAATAGCAATACAGGTAAAAACATCCAACTGTTCCATCTCATTTTCATAATGCCTCCTTTGTTTTTAATTACATATATACAATTCAATTTGTGTACCATAGACGTGTCTGGTCATCAAAAGACTACTAAAACAATGTGAAAGTATCAGGATAAAATGGCTGGGTTCTGTGTTGTGATAGACCAATAGCGAAGCTTCTTGCGCAGCTGTTTCGTTACTGCGGGTCACCTGTGAGTGTTAAACCTGCTCTGATTGAATCGGCTTAGTGCTTTGCCTGTAAAATAAATGCCGAAGAGTTGTATTTCAAATGCCCCTGTACATCCCATAACTATCGGATCGGGGAAAAACAAAATGGCATCAGGTGATGTTGCGGAACACCTGCGCCGGAGGTTATGAAATTGGCGGGCTAATGACGTTTAAATGACGGGACAAATTCAATGATATTTCTTGGATTGTGACTGCTTAGGTATGACCTTGCGTTAAATTTCAATGATCATGAAGCAACCGGATTTAGGCAAAAAGATTGCAGAACTCAGGAAAGCCAAAAATTTAACACAGGAAGAGTTAGTTGAAAAATGCAATTTAAGTGTGCGGACATTGCAGCGGATAGAATGCGGCGAGGTAACCCCAAGAAGTTACACGATAAAAATAATTTTTGCCGCACTTGAATACAATCCGGATGATTTATTGAAGACCGGCAGCCTGCTAACTGAATTTCGCTGCTGGATAATTAAACGGTTCGGGCAATTTTATAAATATCTATTGTATTTATTTAATTTAAAAACAGACACAATGAAAAAGTTATCAATTCTATCCGTTCCGGTTATTCTTATTACAGTATTGCTTTCATTTTATTGCGCTAATGTAAGAGCTCAGCAAAGTAAAGAGCATATACGTCAGAAATTTGAACAGGCCAGTTCTAATTTACAATTTATGCAATGGTTCAATTCCGGTCAAATTGATTCAATAGGGTTACTGTATGGGGATAATGCCTGTATGATGCCCAGTGAGCCAACCATCTTTGGCAGAAAAGAAATCAACAGGTATAACCGGCAATTATTTGACCAGGGATTCAGGTTTATAACAGTTAAATCAATAAAAAAAATAATCTTCGATTCTATTGCTGTCGACAGAGGTGTTTGGGCAATTGCTGTTAATTCTGTACCGATTGCAACAGGAACCTATTTGACCCAGTGGCATTACATCAATGGACAGTGGTTCATTGAAAATGAAATGTCCAAACAGGATAAAATCTTCAATTCTGAATCCGTTAATTAAAAAGCGGTATTCTATATCACAGTTTCATTTCATGAAGTTGCCGGGCGGTGCTTACCTGGATTTGCCTTTTCATAGTGGATAGTAGCAATTCCACAAGGGCATCAGGTGTTCTGTTGGATCACCTGATGTCCTTAGCGCTGTCAGGTTGTTTTTCTCAACAACGTCTTTCTAATGGCCTCTGTATTTACCGGAGACATAGAATGCCGAGAAGAAATGTGCCACCTGAAAAATCAACATTATCATATGTTAGGAAAAACACGATCAATCACAATTACAAAGGTCATCCATAACACGATTAGTATTACCAGCAAATTAATAATTGTGAGCGTTGTGTGATAATTTTTCTGAAAATTATTGGACTTGCCAAGAATATTTTTAGCGTAAACCTTAGAAGCAATTGGAATGAAAGGCATGAACAATAACACAATAATCCCGGGATAAAAACCAGTGATTACAATACCAGTAATGCTGAGCAATGCTGCCAGTATGGTTACTGCCATTGACAGGGAGGTAATAACGTTAAATGTTTTCGTTCCCATTTAGATTCGAATTTAAATGATTGCCTGCTCTATTAGTTTTTTTTCTCAGCAGAGGACTAAGTCCAATCATCCATTCATTTACTGGCAGGTCTCCCGACATGTCCATTTCTGTTACTTGTGTTACAGCTGTTTTCTGTTGTTGACTTAGTGACTAATTGGCAACAGGTCAGAGACCTGAGCCAGAAGGGAATATTTTTTTAATCATTTCATCAGCTCATCTTATTCATTCGTAGCCTCAATCCCATATCGTATTGCTGCTTGAAGTATATCAATGTTTATATCTTTTAGAGTTTTGAACTTAATGCAATACCCGGTCACGCTTGCCTTGCCTATTTTTTTCCCATATGTCTGGGCTAAGTATCTCTTATCTTTTATACCAAGGATGTAGACAGAGATTCCGGTTTTGTTTGCGCTCAAACCAATTTGATAAAACTCCCTGGTTATTCCATCAGCATATTTTATAGTGTAAAATCCATATCCAATATTAGGATTAGAAACCGTTCTATTTTCACTGTCTTTACCATCCAGGAACCATAATTTACATACCGGCATTACCTGCAGAATGATGCGGTGCAACGCTTGCATGTCACCACGTTTTGGTTCAGGTTGGCTGGTAATATACTGTTTGATTTGTTCCTGCACGTTCATTAACTATAAAATTACGGGTGACTTAAATTGCTTTTTTAAATCCTGTTTTATCTTTACTCCAAGTAATCAGTCGCCCCGGCGTCTGGTTATAATTTTTTTAAACCATAAATGCTGCTCATCCCGACCCCGGATCTAAATTGCTTACTTTCTTATTTGTTTACCCAGATGTTTTTACTCTAATTCTTCGCAGCTGTAGTTATGAATTTGCAGCAAATCAATTATACTCAAAACGATATTTTCCCTGCTTTCAATACGCAAAATTTTATCGATGTCTTCGAGATCAAAATTCCATTTTGCGTTTGGCAGTATTTTATCAATATGCGGCTTGAGCTTTTTTGCCTGCATTTTAGTTTTGACAGATGTTTTGAAAACGAAAATCATTTTTACGATAAAGTTGCCAGGAGATTTTCCAAATTGTTCATTGACATCTTAAATCCTTCTGTGAAACCCATTTCAATCATCTTCTCCAAACGGGCAAGGGATTCATTATAAATAATAATGCTTGCTTTTGTCTTCCCGTCTTGTTCGCTAAAAGTGTAATCCCAATCAGAACCCGGCAATTCAGGGTTTTCATCTTTGTCTGCAAAAGCATTAAATAGTTTGAAATTGGTTTTTGGGCTAATGGACGTGTATTTCTGAATTGCCCAACGCTCCTGTCCTTCCGGACTTACCATCGCATAAAATCTTCGTCCGCCAACTTTAAAATCCATAAATTTTGTTTTTGATGTCCAGGGTTTAGGTGCCACCCATTGGTCAAGGATTTCTGCTTTGGTAAATGCATCCCATACCAGCGAAAGGTCAGCATCAAATTCTCTTGTTATGAATACCGTTTTCGCTGCTTTGTCAACGGTAAAATCAAATAGCAAATTGTTTGTCATTTTTTCTGTTTTTTAATGGTTGATAATACTTTGTCAAGTTGATTAAATTGAGTTTCCCACATTTTCCTGAACTGGGCTAACCACTTGTCAAACTCCTGCATCTTCTTTGGATTAAAGTGATAATAAATTTCTCTGCCACTCTGCTCAGGTTTAATCAATTCGCATTCCTGTAATACTTTAATATGTTTTGATACTGCCTGCCGGCTCATATCAAATTTTTCCGCCATTGCATTTGGCGTTAATGCCTGAATA
>CAZOLW010000049.1:0-1855 GCA_964580775.1 uncultured Chitinophagaceae bacterium
CAGATTGCGGTCCGCCCTGACAATAAAGCAGTGTCGGATATTTTTTACTTGCATCGAAGTTGGGCGGATAGATGACCCATACCAGCATCTTCTTTCCATCAGTGGTAGCCACCCAGCGGCGTTCTGTTTTGCAGAGACCGATTGTATTGTACACTTCATCATTTACATGTGTGAGCTGTTTCATTGTTCCGTTGCTGAGATCAACAGAAAATAATTCAGCTGCATGATTCATATCTGTTCTGGATACGATCAGTGTATTACCACTTTGTCCAACAATACCGGTAATATCAAAATCACCTTTGGTGATCTGTTTAATATCGGGCAACTTCATCGTCGCACCTGTATAATCTACACTGAACAATTGCAGTGTTCCATTGATGGGAGCAAAGAAGAAAATATTTTTTCCGTCATCGCTCCAGCGAAAACCTTCTACATGAATATCATCACGGTGATGCGTTAAGTTCACTGTACCCAATCCTGTTGAAGCAATAAGATCCTGTTTGTCGGATTCATAACCTTCCCGTTTCATTTGCAGCCATGCCAGAGTGCCATTGCTGCTGAAGGATGGATTGAGATCATACCCTTTATTGCTTTCTGTTAAGTTTTTGGTTGTACCAGTTTCAATATTGTATTCATACAGGTCACTGTTGGTGCTGATGGCATAAGCCTTGCCATATTTTTTCTTACTCACATACACGACAGCTTTTCCATCAGGTCTCCATACATAATCTTCATCACCGCCAAATGGTTTGGTAGGTGCGTCATAAGGTTCATCGGGCATAATGTCTTTGGCTGCTTCGGGTTTACCAACAGGTGTTACAAACACATGATCAAAACTTCCATCTTCCCATGTATCCCAATGACGGTTGTTGAGATCGTTAAAAATATATACGTTCGATTTGCTGAGTGCAGGATAATAATCACTGCCACTGATTTGTTTAATTTTTACTTCTTTATTGCTCAGCATATATTTCCCATCGGGAGAAATATTTTTGTCATTCAGCAGATTGTCGGTACTGCTTACTTCTGTTGGGTTGCCACCTGTTATTGGCAGTGTATAAGACTTACGGCTGCCTTTGTTGGTTTCTGCATTCGGTGTGTTTACCGAATACACAATATACTTGCCATCCTTACTGATGCCGAGTGCTGAAACCCGGCCGAGTTTCCACAGCAGTTCGGGAGTCATTTTATTTTGTGCAGTACTGAACAGCGGAACCAGGAAGAATAAGAAGAGGATTCTTTTATGCATGAGAAGTAATTTTAGAGACAGCTAATTTACTATGATTACAGCTTTGATGGCTGAGAGATTTAGAGGCGGAGATGAATACTGATTCTCAGCGGCTGCTCTTCCTGTCTTTTACAGGAACAACCAGTTTTAACCCCGACCATATTTCATCCACTGCACAAACTTTTACATCAACCAACCCGTTACTTAAAGCAATTTCCCTGATGACATCTTCCGTAATATCGGTTGCCATTTTAGATGCTTTTTTTGGCCAGGAGATCCAGATCATGCCATCAGGAAAAATTTCATTCCGTAAAGCAGTGATATCTTTCAGCAGATCCTTTTTTTCTTTTGTGAAATAATGAACAATGTCTTTGCTGCTTTTTTTATAAGTGAGAAATTGTACCTGTTCAGGCAGATCTGTAAACAGCTTAAAATAATAATCCGGTTGGTTTACTAACCGCAGTTTAGAACCTTCTTTGATGCCAAGCTTTTTTGCAAGAGGAGTTCCTGAGTATCCAGCCTGTGCCATGATAGTTATTTTAGTTTACCATTTTATTTTCTGATCAATAAATTCAATCAGGCTGTTTGCCATTGCCTGCTGTTCGTTGGTTTTGGGATGACCGCCTG
>CAZOLW010000049.1:1955-35183 GCA_964580775.1 uncultured Chitinophagaceae bacterium
TCAATCAGGCTGTTTGCCATTGCCTGCTGTTCGTTGGTTTTGGGATGACCGCCTGTGTTTTTGTATTCAAAAAAATGAGTATAAATTTTTGGATCGTTGATGGCAGCCACTGCTTTCTCAATATATCCGGGCCATGCTGATCCCTTTCTTGTTGCATCCATATTTCCCAGCGCACAAATAATCGATGCGTTGGGATATTTACTTCTGATTGTTTGTACAAAATTTTTATAGGAGTCAATTATAAATTGCTCATCAGGTGCAGTTTTACCAAACCTGTGTTTAAACTCTTCATGGTTGGGCATTTTAATAATCCATGAATCATTTTGAAACAGGTTGATTACAACAATGTCGGGCGTATACTGTTTAAAATCCCATTTTGAATTTGGATCAGTTGCATCCAGACGATCATACATTTCAGGCATAATCAAAGGAAACCAGCTCAACATAATACCGATACCACTTTTAGCTATACAATGATATTGTGCATTAAAATGTCTTGCAGTAAGTGCGGCATAGGTCAGATAATTGTTCTCAAAATATCCATGCCATGAATCGTTACCGCTTGAATCTTCCATGGCATAACCGCAGGTAATGGAGTTGCCATAGAATTCAATTTTCCTGTTGGGCAGCGCAGGTGGCGGTAACAGTTTTGTTTTTGCTGATATTTCAAATCCGTAGAACCAGGTTTTACCCATAGCCCATTCACTGCGTTTAAAGAGTTGAACCTTGTGTGTTTTATTGCTCAGTCCGGATGCAAGCAGGTATGTTTTCTTTGCAGTATCGGTATGGATTTTGAAAATCCTGTTATCGTCAATGATCACATTGTAATAGTTGGCCGTATCTGCATCTTTTAAAACGGCTGAAAGGGTTCTGCCTTTAAAATAAACAGTAACCGATGTGCCCGACCAGGAAAGTTCTGCTGCGTCCGATTTGTAACCAACCCTGCCTTCATAACGTATATGAGAATCACTGAACGGAATTGATTTTGTTTGGGCTGTAACAGTGAGTGAAAGCGTACATCCAATCAATAAAGCAAGAAAAGGATAGAGTTTATAAGAAGACATAAAGAAGTTATTTCGATGATTCAAGCTAAATTAGGGAGAATAAATATACAGGTTCTGCTGCTTAAAAGATATTCTCAGGCGATGTCTCTGTACTGGATTTTGTGCGCAGGTTGCAGGACTCGCCGTTTTTGATAGCTGTAATGTTGTTTTCTGCTCCGTAGTACGGCGAGTACCACAAAGCCATCACACATAACCCATCCGACACTACGCCTGAGAAGATTCTTATTTATTGTTTTGACTCGTCAGGGAAAGAATGCCCCTTGTTGGCAGAAGTAATCTTTAAAGCCGGCATTTGCACTGATACATAAAAAGCTGCCCTACTAAAAAGCAAGGCAGCTTTAACTATGAAAACACCTTCTTAGCCTGAGAAAATCCACATTTTTTTTATTATTAATTCAATATCATTTTTTTATGGACTCAACATTAATGATAATGAATATGGATGTCACAATAGTTAGGCTTAAAAATAGTATCTCTATCTTTATTTTATCGCTGTTTTTCTCTTTAATAGCCGACAAAACCTCTTTTATTCGCTTAAATAATGCTATAAAGATCAATGGAGCTAATGCAAAATATAATAAGTTCATAGTATGAAATGTTTAGTTTTACTTAACCACACGCCTTGGTTCGTGGCACACGAAACATAATTATTAATCACCATCAAATACCTTGTATAAATTATTTAAGAAACCAAATTCATCAATTCCTGTTTCATAAAATCTTGCACTGCTCCAGTAATAACCTAAATCATCTTTTGCTAAACTCCACTTTTTACTTACAGGATTAAAATGAATATAATCAAGTTTTTGAGATGCCACAAGCCTGCTGTAAATTTCAACACTTAATGAGTCTCTTTGCCAGACTTCATGTTTTTTGTTTGCTGCATTTACCTCATAGAGATATGACAATCCTTGTTTCTTAAGGCCTTTTAAAAATTCGTGAGCAGTATATTTTAAGAAACTGCCTTGTGGTGTTTCTTTGCCATTTAATTTATTTTGCTGCCAGATAATATGTATATGATTGGGCATGATTACAAAAGCATAAACGGTAATATATCCTTCAAAGCTTAACTTTTTTAAATAACCTGTAATGAGGCGTTTATTTTCATCGACCTGCAGTAAAGGCTGCCATTTATGTATAGTAGCCGTTAAGAAGTATATTTTATTTGTTGTATTGTGTGATTTGCGATGCACAGGTTGTTAAAGCTAATGAAAACATTTTATGCTGCATTTCGGTTCGTGTGCCACGAACCGAGGCGTGGGCGGTTACATTTTTTAAAATAAAATTCTTTATAATTAATTGATGGTTACAAGTGTCAATCGGGAAACGTAAATAATAATCTTTCCAATTATCAATTTTAATACGGTCTTTTACAATAGTTTGTTTTAAATCACCTTTGCTTTCAAGAAATTTAACAGTACTATCGAAGTCTTTCCAGTGACTGTTTAAATCTACGGAACCAAAAGTAATGATGCTGTCTATTTCTTTTGGGATATTTAAGCATGGATCGGGTTTATATAAAACAACTGTTTTCTTATCTGAATCCTGGCATCCAATATATGTAAAAATTGATATGATTATTACGAGAATACGCATTGTAGGAGCCGAAACTTTTTTTAACGGTTTGTATTTCACCAAATCAAATTGTTATTTATCAGAATAGTTAAAATGCTGAATTCATCTTTACCTTTTAAAAATAAAGAAACGCACTCAGGTGATAGTCTTTTTAGTTTCGGTTGGTAGGGATACCAACCGATAAGAAAAGAACGATTTTAACTGAAAAGTTTTTCTCTTTCGAAGTCAAAGGATTCAAATGCTAAATATGCATTTTGAATTCTAAGAGTTATTTCACTCAATGAATCTGGCGTAAACTGAATATATTCTTGCTCCATTCCTTTTGTACCAACCTTATGCTTTGTAAATGTATACCCTTCAAAATCGGAAGTTTCCCAATCTGCGTGAATTACAGCATTTCGAAGTCTTCCTAACTCTTTTAACTCAATAACAAAAGCATCAAAAAAAGGTATTTTCTTCTCTGCAGCAGATTGCATGCTTGTTAAGTATCTATCAAGTAAGTCAACTTTTGCAGAATAATTCATTTTATAAATAACTAGTAAGCCAGGTTCATCTGCCCTATCATTAATCAGGCTGCATACTTTAGAATTCAATTCTTCCTCTAGGGTATTAAAGCTATGAACTAAATAACCAATTAATGGAGCTGTTTCATCTAGAAATTCTTGCGTTGGGCCATCTAGGTTTTTGGTTTCAAAAATATACTGCCCCAATTTTACCTTTTTTATTTTCATATTTCATTAAGCTATATCTAAATATACGCAACAACTTATAATTGTATTTTTCAATCAACGGACATCTTTCTTAAGCATCCTCCTTTTTGCACCTTCATTTAGTTAATCCTCATAATGTCCCCAATTCACCCCAATTAAACAAATGACAGTTAGTTAATAACCAAAATAGTTTCAATAATCGGGCAAAACACTGAAAGAAACACCAATTAAATGAAAGCTGTTTGACTGAATTTTAAGAAATTTGCATTTCTACTAAAAAAATGAATAATGAGCAATTCTGCCAGTACGTTGTTTGACAAAGTGTGGGACTCCCATGTGGTTCGAAAAATTGAAGATGGTCCTGATGTGTTTTTTATCGACCGTCATTTTATTCACGAAGTAACAAGTCCGGTTGCTTTTGGCGGACTTGAAAGCAGGCACCTGAAAGTAATGTTTGCCAACAAAACATTTGCCACAGCCGATCACAATACTCCCACCATCAACCAGCATTTACCTGTGCAGGATCCACTTTCAGCCAACCAGTTGAAAGCGTTGGAAACCAACTCTGCCAAGTACGGTATTTCGCATTGGGGACTGGGCAATCCAAAGAACGGGATCGTTCATGTGGTTGGTCCGGAAAACGGAATTACCCTTCCGGGTATGACGATTGTTTGCGGCGATTCTCATACATCTACACACGGAGCATTCGGTGCCATTGCATTTGGCATCGGTACATCTGAAGTGGAAATGGTACTGGCTTCACAATGCATTATGCAGCCCAAGCCAAAGAAAATGCGCATCAATGTAAATGGCCAGTTAGGAAAAGCTGTTACAGCGAAAGATGTGGTACTCTATATCATTTCTAAATTAACAGCAGCAGGCGCTACCGGTTACTTTGTTGAATTTGCCGGTGATGTGTTTGAGAACCTGAGCATGGAGGGTAGAATGACGGTTTGTAATATGAGTATTGAAATGGGTGCACGTGGCGGTATGATTGCACCTGATGAAACAACCTTCAACTATATTAAAGGAAAAGATAAAGCACCAAAGGGTGAAGCATGGGATAAAGCACTTGCTTACTGGAAAACATTGAAGACAGATGCGGATGCAATATTTGATATTGAATACAATTATGATGCAGCTGATATTGAACCAATGATTACGTTCGGTACCAACCCCGGAATGGGCATGGGCATCAGCCAGCATATCCCTGTATCAAAAGATACTGTAAGCGGAAATGCGAGTTATGAAAAATCACTCAACTACATGGGCTTTCATGAAGAGGATGCGATGATTGGTAAAAAGGTAGATTATGTTTTTGTGGGCAGTTGCACCAATGGACGTATTGAAGATTTCCGGGCATTTGCATCAATCGTTAAAGGAAGAAAAAAAGCCGATCATATTACTGCATGGATTGTTCCCGGTTCGCATGTGGTGGAACAGCAGATTAAAGATGAAGGCATTCTTGATATTTTAACTGCAGCAGGTTTTCAGTTACGTCAACCCGGATGCTCTGCATGCCTGGCTATGAATGATGATAAAATTCCTGCCGGTAAATATGCAGTGAGTACAAGTAACAGAAACTTTGAAGGTCGTCAGGGGCCCGGTGCAAGAACAATGCTGGCAAGTCCATTGGTGGCAGCAGCAGCAGCGGTAACAGGAGTTGTGACTGATCCGAGAGAGTTGTTGTAAGAAAGGCAACGAGGGAAAGGCAGAGGCAGGAAAAAGGCAACAAGGAGGCGGCAGAGGCAAAGAGAAAGAGAGTCGAAGAAAATTTTTAAGGGAAAAATAGCGGAGGCTCAATAACTACAAACTTTAAACTACAAACTTAGAAACATGGCTTACGATAAATTTACAGTACTCACCAGTTCAGCGGTTCCCATGCCGATTGAAAATGTAGATACTGATCAGATCATTCCTGCACGTTTTTTAAAAGCAACTGAACGCAAAGGTTTTGGTGATAACCTGTTCCGTGACTGGAGATACAATACAGATGAAACGCCGAAAAAAGATTTCGTATTAAACAACCCCATCTATTCAGGTAAAATATTAGTGGGTGGAAAAAACTTCGGCAGCGGCAGTAGCCGTGAACATGCAGCATGGGCCATTTATGATTATGGATTCCGTTGCGTGGTATCAAGTTTTTTTGCTGATATCTTTAAAGGCAATTCCATTAACGTTGGAATTTTACCTGTACAGGTAACAGAAGATTTTTTGACTAAAATATTCAAAGCGATTGAAGCAGACCCTACTGCTCAACTCGAAATAAATCTTCCCGATCAAACCATCACCATCCTGGCAACAGGTGAGAAAGAATCATTTGATATTAACGGTTATAAAAAACATAACCTCACGAATGGTTTTGATGATATTGATTACCTGCAGGCAATGAAAGAAGAGATTCAGTCATTTGCAGAAAAGAGTTTATACTAAGCATTCCAAGCAATTCAACAAACGATCATGCCTAAGCAACAACGGTACATTGAAATCATGGATACTACACTCCGTGATGGTGAGCAGACAAGTGGTGTTTCCTTTTCAGCCATTGAAAAATTAACCATTGCTAAACTTTTATTAACTGAACTAAAAGTTGATCGGATTGAAATTGCTTCGGCCCGTGTGTCAGAAGGTGAATTTGATGCCGTAAAGAAAATTACCAAGTGGGCAAAAGCAAATGGTCTGCTGCAGAAAGTGGAAGTGCTCACTTTTGTTGATGGCGCAATTTCTGTTGACTGGATGATCAAGGCAGGAGCGAAAGTGATGAACCTGTTAACCAAGGGCTCACTCAATCATCTTACACATCAGCTCAAGAAAAAACCTGAACAGCATTTTGCTGAAATAGCTGAAGTGATCAAACTCGGCAAAAAGAAAGGCATTGACTGCAATGTTTATCTGGAAGACTGGAGCAATGGCATGCGTCATTCACGAGAGTATGTATTTCAATATTTGGATTTTCTTTCAACCCAACCGGTGAAGCGGATCATGCTGCCCGATACATTGGGTGTATTGATTCCCTCCGAAGTATTTGCATTTGTTTCAGAAATTGTACAGCGTTATCCAAAGATTCATTTCGATTTTCATGCACATAATGATTACGATCTTGGCACTGCCAATGTACTGGAAGCAGTGAAAGCGGGTGCCCATGGTTTACATCTTACTGTAAACGGAATGGGCGAACGTGCAGGGAATGCTCCGCTGGCAAGTGCTATTGCAGTGCTCAATGATTTTATGCCGGAAGTAAAAACATCGGTTGCTGAAAAATCATTGTACAGTGTAAGTAAACTTGTGGAAACATTTTCCGGTTTCCGCATTCCTGTAAACAAACCTGTTGTGGGTGAAAATGTATTTACACAAACAGCCGGTATTCATGCAGATGGCGATAAGAAGAATAAATTGTATTTCAGCGACCTGATGCCGGAACGTTTCGGCCGTCAGCGGAAATATGCATTGGGTAAAATGAGCGGAAAGGCAAATATTGAAAATAATTTGCAGCAGTTAGGTATCCTGCTTTCTGATGAAGATTTAAAGAAAGTTACACAACGCATCATTGAGCTCGGTGACCGTAAAGAAGTAGTAACGCAGGCTGATCTTCCCTATATTATCTCAGATATATTGGACAGCAATGCCATTGAAGAAAAAGTGAAGATCGAAAATTATGTACTCACCCATTCAAAAGATCTGAACCCCTCCGTTACATTAAAAGTTTCGGTAAACGGAGAACTGTTTGAAGAACATGCACAGGGCGATGGACAGTACGATGCGTTCATGAATGCATTGAAGAAAATATACAAACAGAAAAAAATTGAACTGCCCATGCTCACAGATTACGCCGTTCGTATTCCTCCGGGTGGTAAGAGTGATGCGTTGTGCGAAACAATCATTACATGGAGTCATGACAGTAAAGAATTTAAGACAAGAGGATTGGATAGTGATCAGACCGTTTCGGCGATTAAGGCTACGTTGAAGATGTTGAATAGTATTTAGGGGAGAGGCAAAGTCAGAGGCGGGAGGCAACGAGTGGAAAGGCAGCAGATTAAGTGTATAGAATATTAAATGGGAAATATCAATTCATATAGAGATTTGATTGTTTGGCAAAAATCAATGACACTGGTTACAGAGATTTATGCTGCTACTAAATCATTCCCATCTGAGGAATTGTATGGATTGACAAGCCAGGTAAGAAGAAGTGCTGTCTCTATTCCCAGTAATATTGCAGAAGGTTATGGAAGAAATTCAACCGGAGATTACAAACGGTTTTTACATATCGCAGCAGGTTCAATCTTTGAATTATTAACTCAAATCGAAATTGCAGCGAATTTAAAATATCTTTCTGCTGAACTGTTTACAAGATTGTTTAATGCATCAAAAGAAATAGAACTGATGCTGTTGGCACTGATAAAGAAAATTAATTAAATACACGCAGGACTTGATGCCTTGTTGCCTCGATGCCTTGCAGAATAAACAAACACAGAAATGGCTACTAAGAAAATTTTGATCGTTCCGGGCGACGGAATAGGACAGGAAGTAACAGCAGTAGGTAAAAAAGTACTGGATAAAATAGCTGCAAAGTTCGGGCATACATTTACGTATGATGAAGCATTGATCGGTCATGTGGCCATTGAAGCAACAGGGAATCCATTGCCGGATGAATCGCTTGAAAAAATGCGTAACTCAGATGCAGTGCTGTTTGGAGCTGTTGGTCATCCGAAATATGATAATGATCCTTCTGCCAAAGTAAGACCTGAACAGGGTTTGCTGAAGATGCGGAAAGAGTTGGGATTGTATGCCAATCTCCGTCCCATTAAATTGTTTGATGAGTTACTCGGTGCATCAAGCATTAAGCCCGAGATATTAAAAGGTGCAGATATTTTATTCTTCCGTGAATTAACCGGTGATATTTATTTCGGCGAAAAAGGAAGAAAGAACAATGGTGATACCGCTTATGATCTTGCAGAATACAGTCGTTATGAAGTGGATCGTATTGCACGCAAAGCATTTGATGCAGCCCGTACAAGAAGAAAGAAATTATGTTCTGTTGATAAAGCAAATGTGTTAGAAACATCAAGACTGTGGAGAGAAGTGGTGCAGAAAGTGGCGCTGGAATATCCTGATGTGGAAGTGGAACACCAGTTTGTTGATTCAACAGCAATGATGCTGATTAAAGATCCTCGACGTTTTGATGTGGTGGTAACAGCGAATCTGTTTGGTGATATCTTAACAGATGAAGCTTCACAGATTGCCGGTTCAATGGGAATGCTGGCCAGTGCTTCTATTGGTGATGGTACAGGTGTCTATGAACCCATTCATGGTTCTGCACATGATATTACCGGCAAAGGTGTTGCCAATCCATTGGCTTCTATTTTATCTGCTGCTCTGCTGCTCGATATTTCTTTTGGTATGAAAGCAGAATCAGAAGCAGTGATTGCAGCTGTTGATGCTGTATTGAAAGCAGGTTTCCGTACAAGAGATATTGCAGATGCTCAAACTGCAGCTGCAAATATTTTGGGAACTGATGCAATGGGAGAGGAAGTGTTGAAGAGATTGTAATAGTTTCGGATATAAGTAATTAAAATGTTTTCTTTCCCCAAACCGGGATGCCGGTTGAGGTTAGGCCTGAAAAAGTAATGGTAAGTTTTCTGGGTGATGCTTCCCAATCCCAGGAATCTGCAACAATAAATTTGTTTCCATTCATTGTGAGAATGCTTTTGCTGCTGTCGTAGGACCAGGTTCCGGTAACAGCTCCATTTACTTTTTTATCAGCCGATAAAACTAATGAAGCAGATTTTTGTATGGTTTGATATTGATAGTTCATTGTAATCTGCTCCCATGTTCCGGCCAATGTTTTTTCATTAATGCCCGATTTTGGAACTGCTGCATATCGTTCCGGCATTAGCACGGGCCAGCCGTCTTCAGTCCATTTGATGCTTCTTATATGACCCATCATTACAGCATTTGAAACATTAATACCGGGCACATCTTTGGGTAAACGGCCCTGTGAACTGAAATACCAATCTTTCGTATCGGGGTCCTGAAATACGGCACAATGGGAAATGCCTACCCAGCCTGTATGGTTGTTAAACATATAAGGATGTGTGAGCATGGGCCAGCATTCGGCTCCGGTACTGATATTAGTTCCGCTGATAGTTGTATATGGGCCTGTAATAGTTGTTGAGCGTGCAACCCGGGTATTATATGCAACTGATAATTCATCATAAGCTAAAAACAGGTAGTAGTAGCCGGTAGTTTCATTGTAAATTATTTCAGGCCCCTCCAATGCCTGCCATCGGTTTGTATTTACATTGCCACGGCCTGCAATACGAACACCATAATCGCTGATTGTTTCAAGCTTATCAGGTTTGCCGGTAACAGGATTAAGTTGCAAAGCAGCAATGCCTGAATGCCAGGAACCATACACCAGCCAGTGTTCTCCGCCTGGTGTTATTACAAAACTTGGATCAATTGCATTGAATTTAAAGTAGGCATTCCAGTCATTACCGCCATACCTGGTATAAGTTCTTACACCATCAGGTTCGGAGCATACAACCATTCCTTTATCAACCCAGATATTTGTTGCAAGATCATCCGATTCTGCCAGACCAATAAATGCACGCTCAGTCCAGGAAGTAGTGTTATCATTCCCCACAATAGGATCGGTAACAACAATGCTGTAATAAAACCGGTATTTGTTTCCCACTTTTCTAATGCAGGGTGCCCAGTATCCGTAGTTTGGGTTTGTTATAGCCGGCAGTGCAGGGTTCATTCTCGCCCGCTTATTGTTGAGCGAATCTTTTACCCATGCAGGCGCTGTTGTCATAGCCATGCCCATAAATTCCCAGTTAATCAAATCTTTAGATCTTCTGAAAGGAAAATGCCCATATCCATCATGTACATTTCCGTATGATGCATCAGTTTGATACATGTAATAATATTCACCGCACTTTTCTACTGTTGGGTCATGTACGTTGGCTAAATTCCATTGAAAGCGATTTGACCATGACGAAATGGAAGTGTAATTGTCTGAGTAAGTTGGTCCGGGAAAGGGATTTACAACCGGAGGAGGAGTGACGACAGGAGGGACTTCTACCGCACCCGGTGAAGATGGCTTTTTGCAACTTAAAGCAAGAAAGACCAGCAGGACAGCAATTCCAAAAAAGCACTTCTTCATTTCATGTTTTTATATGAACTCATTAAATAATCGTTCGGCAAAATTGAGTGAACCTGTTTACTCAAAGAAAACGTGCCCATTAAATAATTGTCTAATTTACAATTAAAAATTTATTTCCTTCAATTTTTTAGAAATTGTTTCGGGATTTTAGACGCAGTGATTGCTGCTGTTGATGCTGTACTGAAAGCAGGTTTCCGTACAAGAGATATTGCAGATGCTCAAACTGCAGCTGCAAATATTTTGGGAACCGATGCAATGGGAGAGGAAGTGTTGAAGATGTTGTAATAGTAGTTGATAGAAAAATATAAAAAGGCTTTGGTTGTACAACCAAAGCCTTTTGTGTATACTTAATTTATTTTATTACCAATTTTGCGAGCAATCACAGTCCTCAATAAAATTTGGTTTTGTATAATAATTGCAAAAATCTTTGACAGCATCTATTGTGTCATTGTAATTGAATGTGAGTGCTTTCTTATATAAGTAATCGTAAGTTGATTCGCCTTCAGCTTCTTTAGTGTGCATTATCCAGTCTCTGAATTCTTTTAAATTTTCAATATGCTGGTATTTAACAGGGTGTTGTTTTGAGAAATCCTTTCTTGTAGCTTCAGGCAATACTATTTTAATCTTTTCATCAAACGAAAGATATCTTTCGATTTGCTTTTTTGAATACGATTCATTTTTTTTAGGCGTTACTTTAGTGTAAACAAATCCTAATGTAATGCATCTGTTTACTAAAGCTTCAAGTGCAGTAAATAGTAGGATTACAAAGGTGCTTGTGGTTCCAAAATAATCATAAAGCTCCTTGATCATTACTTCAGTCATAGCTTCCTCTGATAAACGATCAAAGATTTCTGTTTTCTTTTTTTCAATTTGAATGAAATGCATATAAGCAGCATTAAAATAAACCAAAATTGGATCAGGCTCAGGTATGAGTTTTAATCTGCCTTGATATTTAAATGCAAATGCTTTAAAAAATTTATTATCCACTGTTGTAAGAAAAGGAGTCATTTCTTTTGGTATACTTTTAAGTTGACTCATCTCTGTTACAGAATAGCCCGATGCTTTCTCCTTCAAAAGTTTTGAAATTTCTTCTGATATTTCTATTTCATGTAGAAATTTCTTTTTAATGTGTTTATTCATTTTCCTTCTATGTAATGTTATGTGCAATTATGGTAAAATAATTCTAACTATAAATTTTTATTCCCCAACCTTCACCCTAACTCCCTCACTATGACTTGTAAACTCAGGCGCATACATACATTGAATACTGGTAATCCCGCTGCTGTAATTACCGGCATGTGTAATGAACAGCGGATATTCAAACACATAAGTTCCTTTGTTTAACCAGCCAAAGAAAAAGTTGGTACTGGCATCTTTGGTGCTTTCGTAATAACCCAAACCGCCCTGCCATTTATATTCACTGATTACATTCACGGGTTCCATACAACTTGGACGCATATCTTTCATGTGCACATATTCCATGTTGCGGTCAACACGCAATTCAATGCGTACTTTTATTTTATCACCCACTTTCAACACATCACCTTCATTCACCGGTGTAAGAACAGGCCCGTTTGCAGAGTTGCGCTCAACAAAGTATTGCTTCTTTAATTTCAATGGTGTTTCACTTGCAGTGATCTTATCGAGATTTTCAAAATACTGCCAGTACGCACTTCCCCAGGAAGGTTGATTGTTACTCTTGCTTACTGTTACCTGGATATTTCCCATCGATGGTTTTACAAAGCTTGCTTCAATGCTGCGTTTAAAATAGCCTGTACCAATTTCGGTTGATTCAGTTGATGGAGTAAACAGCTGATCACCTGCTTTTATTTCAACTACAGGTTCTGTTGCAATCCACTCACCACCCTGTAATAATAATGCATAGCAGGCTTCAGCTGTTGCAATGGTTGTTTTCCAGTTCTGTGTTTGTTTTTGTTTCAACAGCCATGTTTTTAAATCAGCAACCGCTTTCTCATCATTGCTTACATCACTGAATACTTCAATCATCATCGCCTGTGCTGAAACAGGAGCCTGGTACCAGTAATAACCGGCATTGAATTCCTTCCAGTACATGCCCATCTCTTCACTCTGCAAGGCATTTTCTTTTAAGGACTTTAAAATAGCAGTTGAAGTCTTCACATCTTTGCTTCGGTGTAACGACAAAGCAATCATTCCCTGCATATACCTGCCTTCTTTAATCCAGTACTGCTGTGTTTGTTTGTAATAGTAATCGTATGCAGTTTTATTAGCTGCTGCAACAGGAACATCTTTGAAGAAACTCCGCATGTACAGATACTGAATCTGCACAAGACCTGCATTGTAACTCTTCAGGTTGATTTTATATTTCAGCAGGTTGTCATAATCTTCTTTGATTTTTTTATCGAGATAAGGAATTGCTTTTGCAAGAATTCCATTGATCGCTTTCTCCTGTTCTTTTGGTAAAGCGTTGAGCTTTTTCAAATGACCGATTCCTGTTACAATGTATTGGGTGATGTAACGGTCATCAGGTCCGCCCTTGAACCATACAAAGCCGCCGTTACTCGATTGCATGCCCTGCAACTGTGCAAGCGTTTTAGTTAACTCACTGCTCATGCGAACCATATCAAACAGCAATGCAATGTTTTTCTTCTGCTCTTCTTCATTCTTTGCCTGCAATACCCATGGAGTTTCCTGCAGCAGCACTGATTTCAATTCTTCATTCTTCTGCAGGTTGCTTTGCAAAGCAGCCGCACTGCTGATTTTCCATTTATCAAACACAGTTTTAATACGAGGAAGTTTGGTGGTGATATGCGAAGCAAGCGCATTGGCATAAAAACGGTTCCATGTCTGTTCTGCACATTCGTAAGGATACTCCATCAGGTAAGGCAATGCCTGCACCGCATACCAAACGGGATTGCTGGTAAACTCAATCGTGAATTTATGCTGCGTTAAACTTTCTGAGGCCCCCTCCCGACCTCCCCCAGAAGGGGAGGAGTTCAGCAACTTCGTGAACACAAAATTCTTTGTACCATCACCACGCATGGGCAATGGTAATGTTTCTGTTACCAGCATGCGGTTGGTGAGTACAGGAATGGTTGCTTCTTCACCATCGCTCACAGCTTTTACCATACCACCGGCAGGAGCACCTTTGGCAATGATGCGGTAGGTGAGTGCTTCATTGAAATTATAAGGAACATCAGTTCTGAATTTCACCACAGTGCTTTGTCCGGCTGCAACAGTGAAATGCTGCACAGGAAATGTATTCTGGAACCAGCCATCAACCGGCTGCATGGTAGATGTGTTGAATAACTGCAAACTACTTTGTCCGGTAATTTCTTTATCAGTGAGATTGGTAATCTTGGCACTGAATTCAAAACGGTCACCTTCACGAAGAAAACGTGGAGCAAAGGTTTGTACCATCAGTTCTTTTTGTGTGATGATGGATTTTTCTGAAACACCCAGCGACAGATCTTTTGTATGTGCCAGCAATAACCATTTCCATTTTGTTAATGCTTCGGGCATGGTAAAACTGAAACTGATATTCCCATCTTCATCTGTTTTTAAATCAGGAAAGAAGAAAGCGGTTTCGTTGAAATTTTTACGGATTTGGATGTCACCTGTTGATTGAGATTCTTTTTCTTTTCCATCTGGAGACGGTTTAGGGGGGGCAACTACTTCAGAGTCTTTTATTCCATCTTGATGAATATCACTTACTAAAATGACTTCATTCTTTGCAGCAGGTGCTGCCATTGCCTTAGCTTCACTTCTCATCATCTTCATGTGTCTTGGAGAATTATTCTCAAATCCAATCAACTCGTCATATCTTTTATCAAACGCTTTCCAATTCTGTACTACCCATTCTTTATCCCATGAATTGATTTTGGAAAACCCAGCACCGCTCCATGTATTGTTCATATAGTTTACAGGAAACAAATCAGGTTTGTACCAGCTATGCGGTTGAAACTGATCTAATGATGCATCATACATGCTGGTTAATAATTCAGCAGCTACTTTATCGCCTTTGTATCCGCTGATCTTTACTTTCCATTGTTCTTCACTGCCGGGTAAGGTTTTATCACGGAAGGTTTCATAACTGATGCTGAGTTCTTTATTGCTCCATGGTACAGACACGTAGCGTGTAAAGCTGAAGAAACGGTTATGTTTTACAAACGAATAACTGTAACCAAAACCACCCCGTTCTTTTTCTGTAACGGGAACAGTGATCTGTTTCTGCTCATTGCTGAGCTGATAGTAACGGAGATTGCTCAGATCATCTTTCGGATCAATCTGTACGAGGTACACATCATTTGCACTGCTGCCGAAAGAAAGATTAGCTGATGTTCCCGGTTCAGCTGTAGCAGCTGCAGGAAGTTGCCAAACATATTCCGGTGAGATGGTATTTTTTGTTTTACCATCAACCAGCTGAATATAGGTTTGATTCTTTACTTCATTGCCGTCTTTGTCTTTGGTAATCGCTTCAATCAAATACCAGCCGGGTTCAAATTTGGAATTTGTTATTTGGAATTTGGAATTTGCTGTTGAACTGTCTTTCTTATCATACACTTTCTCCAGCCTGGTCCAGCTTTCTTTTTCTGTTTCATTATTGTATTCATCATTGGGAAAATCGCTGAGATATTCTTTTTCATTCATTACAAACTGATCGGGTTGATTCCAGTAACGATCCCTGATTAACCGGGTTGGCGCATTGAGTTTGTGAATGCTCACAGTTACATTACTCTTTACAAATTCACCCATCATGTTTTGTGTAGCAATGTTGATGAACTTCAAGCTGTCGGTCACCATCATTTCGCCTTGGGGCAAAGTGATCTGTAGCTGCAAAGATTTATAGGCAACACTTACAGTAGTTTCACCGCTTCTTGTTTCACCGTTGAGATCGGTAACATCAGCAATAATTTTATAATCAAAAACAGGATCTAATTCTTTCCGTACCTCTTTATCAGGTATGGCTGTGAATACAATCTCAAATGTGCCATCCTCTTTTGTTTTTATTTCACCATGTGCAATTTCCTGTTCCTGCATTTGCGGCCATCCCCATTTCCAGCAGAGCCAGGGATAGAGCAAACGGGGTTGCCTTACTACACGATACTTTACCAATGCGCCATCAATATTATTTCCGGCATAGGCTTTTGCATTACCAATGATTTTGATATTGTCATTTACACGGTAGCTTTCTTTCACCGGTTGATATTCTACATAAAATTTCGGACGCTTGTATTCTTCTACAGAGAAGTTTGCAGAGCCACCAGTTACATTTTCTTCCAAACGGAAACTGCCATTCATTCTTCCCGTTGGCAAAACAAACTTGCCTGAATAAGAACCGTATTCACTGCAGGTTACAGTAATGGAATCGATCTTTTCACTATTGGCATCATACAACATGATCTTTGCTTTCAGTCCTTCCACCACTTTTGGTTTCCCGGTTACTGCATCTCTTGTGGTTACAATTCCTTTGAAGTAAACAGTTTGTCCGGGACGGTAAATAGAACGGTCTGTAAAGAAAAATGTACGACGGTTTTTTGCTTCATCAATCTCTTCTTTCTTTCCACGGTATACATAGGCATAAGCCCTGTCATCTAAATGCAGCACATCTTTTTCATACTGTATTTCCAGTGTGCGGCTGTAGACATTGTTGTCAGGTGTTTTTGTAACACGGAAATTTCCATTCGCATTGCTTGTATAAGTAGCAGCCTTCGTATAAACATTTTTGCTTTGATCGTAATTATATTTCTGTTCCCATAAAATAATGTTTGCTTTTGCCAAAGGCTGACCGCTTTCACGGTTCACCACAAAGAACTCGTCGCCGCTGTGCATCCATGCAATATTGCTTACATGAAAGAACTGTGCAGCTAAAATATTTTTGCTTAAAGTAAAATTCGCATCTCCGCTTGCCAGCAGCATGTAAGTGCCAACGGGTAACTGACTTACTTTAATTTCCGTACTGTGTGCTTGATGATCGTCGCTGGCAGGTAAAGCATAGTTGAAATTCTGCACAGCAGGCAATGCGGTTAACTTTTTCCAGTACTCATCTTCCCAGTTGCGGTTCTGTAATTCTTCAAAGGCTTTCTTATCCATCTTCACAATCCTGAAATAGGCTTTATTGATGTTTCTGTAGCTGAGTAATGAACGGAAGGGTTTGCCGGGAATATTTACTTTTTCTGAAATAATGGAAATGTCTTTGTTCTCAATCTGGTTTAACAGGCTGCTGCAATTCGCCTTTCCTTCACTTTCTTCTTTTTGATTGATGAACAGTTTGCAGAGTGCTGCTGCTTTCTGATAGTAATACCTTGGATTAGTTGCATCATCAGCTTTATGTTTTTTGAAATCATACGTTGTTGCATAGTCTGCATAGTCCTGTGCCAGCAGGTAAGCTGCCTGTGCAACTACGGGTTGATTGTTATACTGACTGAGCAAATGATTCAGACTTAACCTGTACAACTCATTCTTTGTTGGATGAGTAGAGTAACGGTTTACAAATTGGATACGATGCAGATCAACATCAACCAAAGCATCATTCTTTGTATCGTTGATGTGAAAGACAATCAGTTTCTGATAAAGCAGTAAAGCTTTATGCTGCAATGAAAGCGAATCAGCAGTTACGAACTTTCTTGTAATGAAATCTGCAGCAGGGTCGAATGCTGAAGCGGTGCTGATTTCAAATGCATCAGCCGGTTTGGTAATACTGCGTTCATCATTTTCAAAATAAGCAATGGCACGGTTTGCCAGCAGATCAAACAAGGTTGGACGCAGGTGACGCATATTTCCTTTGCTGATGATGGGATCAAACTCATACAGCTTTGTTTGCTGCAACAGTTTTTCGTTTTGAATAGACGCTAAATAAAGCGCTGATATTTTTTTATGAAAATCATCGATGGTCCATGTTTCCAGGTCATCTTTTACAAAGGCTGTAGTATTGGTACGGTCGTAGAACTTCCAGCGGTTGTTCTGCACATATTGCCAATAAGCTTCAGCTGTGAAATTGCTGAGAATAGATTTTACCGGTTCAGCAGCAATGCTGATCTCTTTTTCGATTTCTTTAATGGCTTTTATATCAGCATCTTCTTCTTTTAATTGCTGCAGGTTTACACGGAACACCAATGCTTTAATCAGCTGCCCGTTATTCTTTTCTTTTTTGGCTGCTTCATAAATGGTCTTTACTTCTTTTAAAGCAGATTCTGTCAAGCCCTTTTTATTGACCAGTTCGTCCACTTTTTTCCAGGCACTGGTATAATTGAATTTCGGTTGCGCTTGTAACATGGTACTGAAAGAAAGGAGTAAAAGGTTAACAAGTAAGAGGCGTTTCATCAACATGACTACGATTTTTTGTAAGGTAAAAAATTACTTCGATGATGGGATGCAAAGAAAGAATGAATTACATAAATATTGTCATTTCGACGAGGGAGAAAAGTCGGATAGGTATGGTATACCTCTGAGGTATGCCATACCTGAAGGATGACAGCAATATTTCCTTTAACGAATCTTTGGGAGTATTCATTCCGAAACGGGCAATGGGGCCGGTTATAAAGCTCCGGGTGGAACTGCAAAAAATATTTGCGGGTTTTCTGCCTGATGAAGCAACGATTCAGGCATTGATGCTGTCTTTGATGTTAACAGGTTAAAGAAAATTTTCATTCTGTATCGAAGCGAATACATTCAGTAAGAACATCTATTGATTATGAACAGGAACCCCGCCGATTGGCGGGGTTTTTATTTTTATGTCTCAAATTAATCACTACCAGAAATTGCATAAAATAATAAATACGAGCCCAAAAAAAGAATGACAAGTGAGCTTAAAATGATTCCAATTAGAGCAGGCCACTTACTAACCCCGGATTTATCTTCTAACTTTTTTCTTCTATTTAAACTTATTATTCCAAAGATCAACGAAGTTGGAAAAAGAAGTGCGGAAAGAAAAAAGCCCAATGGAACAACTACAAGAACGACAGCTGCTATTGCTCCCCAAAGCGAAAGTTTGCCAAGCAATATAATTTTTTTCTTCTGCTCATCTTCTGAAATTGTACGGCTGTTCTTTTTCTTATACCATTTCAGTAATAACCGTTCTTTAAGACTCCGTTTTGTTTGAACTGGTTTGGCGGAAACGATCTTTTTCTGCGGTTGAACAAGTAAATGAACTAAGTTGTTTGAAGATATATCAGGAATGGGTGAGCTGCTTTCCGCCGAAAGCACCAGGAGGAAACATAAAGAAACTGCAAGGGGTATTATCTTTCTCATGATGGTTGTTTCAATACAAATTAATAATCGGGGAGAACAAATACAATAGAGCGTATAAAAAAAGGGAAGCCCACGCTTCCCTTTTTTATAAAAAAGTAATGTATTATTTCTTCAATACTGCTGCCATGGTTTTGCCAATATCAGCGGGGCTTGCTACTACATGAATTCCGCATTCAGTCATGATCTGCATTTTTGCAGCAGCTGTATCTTCTGCACCACCAATGATAGCACCGGCATGTCCCATACGGCGGCCGGGAGGTGCTGTTTGTCCGGCAATAAAACCAACCACGGGTTTCTTTGGATTTGCTTTGTACCAGCGTGCAGCTTCTGCTTCCATACCACCACCAATTTCACCAATCATTACCACAGCATCAGTTGCATCATCATTCATAAATAATTCGAGCGCTTCTTTGGTAGTTGTACCAATGATGGGGTCGCCACCAATACCAACTGCAGTACTAACACCCAAACCTGCTTTAGCAACCTGGTCGGCAGCTTCGTAAGTAAGTGTTCCGCTTTTTGAAACAATACCGATACGTCCGGGAATGAATACAAAGCCGGGCATGATGCCTACTTTACATTCACCTGCAGTAATTACACCAGGGCAGTTAGGTCCGATGAGTCTTGTATTGGTTCCTGCTAAATAATGTTTTGCCTTTACCATGTCCTGCACGGGAATACCTTCAGTAATACAAACCACCAGTTCAATACCGGCAGCAGCAGCTTCCATAATGGCATCGGCAGCAAATGCAGGCGGCACAAAAATGATACTCACATTGGCACCTGCTTTCTGTACAGCTTCTTCCACTGTATTAAAAACGGGTTTGTCGAGATGGGTTGTTCCGCCTTTACCGGGTGTAACACCACCAACAAGGTTGGTACCGTATTCAATCATTTGGGTTGCATGGAAAGTGCCTTCTGTTCCGGTAAAACCCTGAACAATTACTTTGGAATTTTTATTAACGAGAATACTCATATTACAGCTTTAAAAGTTGCGCAAAGATAGGGGATAACCGTTTTAAGTTTTAGGTTTTAAGTGATAAGTCAGGACTTGTTTTGGCTACTGCTTACAACCTATAACTTATTACTTATAACTCCATTTACCTGCTTCTGCTGCTGGTGCTGCTTTTACCTGTATAACCCCAGGTAACACTTCCCCAATAGCTTTGCCACCCGATAGTTATCGTGTCTCCTTTTGGGTCTGCATCCAGATGAATCATGTGTACAGAGCTAACCATCCATTCGCCGCTGGTTGTTACCGGAAAACTGATTTCGCCATTGGCATCGCTGAGAAAAGAAGTATCGGTTACAGCATCGGGCATTTTATTCCACACCCGCATTTTAGCATTGGCAAGAGGCTGACCTTTAAACAATATTTTCACTTTCATGAGTTGATTGTTGCTGATGGTATAGGGATGGGAAAGCGGAATGATATCTAACGGAAGTGAGGTTTGTTTTTTACAGATGTCTGTTTTCTTAGTTCCTACCTGTACAATGGTTTTTACAGAACGCTGATAAAATTCACGACCCATTGAATCGGTTTCGTTATGTTCTTTCCGGTAATCAATGGCTGAGGTTAAACCATCTTCTAACAGATAATCATTGAACTTCGCTGCTTCCAGTTCGTTATAGGAATTTACACTGTTGAATATAACCATGGCCGTACCTTCTTCAAACAAAGAGAACTGAACAGAATCGCCTTCATCGGAACAGAGTGCAGTTTTAAGATTGTCTGTAACATCTGCATAGTACAGTTTTAATTCCTGTATACGTTCATCGTTTCCTTTCCAGTTATCACCGGTAAAATCTTCGCCCACTTTAAAACGGATATTTACTTCATCGCCTGAACTGAATAAATATTGCTGAGGTTGTAACCAGAATTCATGCGCAAGTATAGGGAGTACAAACAGACAACAGCAAATAAATAATAATGATTTATAATTCATCAGGCATAATTTAATCAGGCTTCTGTCTTTTCTCCTCCCCTTCCGGGGAGGCCGGGAGGGGCCTACTTCATCATCGCATCCATATCCCTGTCGTCACTGATTTTTCCCTTTGCTTCCAGCATCCGCATGTCTTTTGCATCCTGTAAAAACTCAGAAGCAAAGATGAAATTATTGAGCTCTTCGTTTTTACTGAAGATGATATCATGATTGCTGCCTTCCCATTCTTTGCGGCCCTGGTGCATAAAAATAATCTTATCGCCGATTTCCATTACACTGTTCATGTCGTGTGTGTTTACAATTGTCGTCATGCCGAACTCGATGGTAATTTCTTTAATGAGTTTATCAATGACTAAAGATGTTTTTGGATCGAGACCTGAGTTCGGCTCATCACAAAACAAAAATTTCGGATTGAGTACAATTGCCCTTGCAATACCCACACGTTTTTTCATACCACCGCTGATCTCTGCCGGGAATTTTGCATTGGCACCGGTAAGATTTACTCTTGCCAGTACTGCATTTACTTTTTCATGTTTTTCTTTTGCAGACAGTTTGGTAAACATGTCTAAAGGAAACATTACATTCTGTTCTACAGTCATGGAATCAAACAATGCAGAACCCTGGAACAGCATGCCAATCTGCTGACGTAATTGTTTGCGGCCTTCTTCATTCATACTTGTGAAGCTTTCACCATCATACAATACATCGCCGCTGTCGGGTTCAAATAAACCAACAAGGCATTTCATTAATACGGTTTTGCCGCTTCCACTTGCGCCAATGATGAGATTGCATTTGCCTGTTTCCAACGTTGCAGAAACATCTTCGATCACTGTTTTGTCGCCAAAACCCTTGTGTATATTTTTAATTTCGATCATGCTGTTATAATAATATAGCTGCCAATGCGTAATCGGCCAATAAAATTAAAATACAACTTACAATTACTGATTTGGTACTTGCCCTTCCTATTTCCAATGAACCACCTTCCACATGATATCCGTAATAAGCAGGGATACTTGAAATGATGAAGGCATAGGTATACGTTTTACTCATTGCAAAAAACACATTGTAAGGAATGAAATCTTCGAGTAATCCATCATTATAAATATCAGCAGGAAGAATACCTGATAATTCCCCTGCCATTCTTCCACCCCAGATACCCAATACTGCTGCCAGTACAACCAGACAGGGAACCACAATCAAAGCAGCCAGGATTTTTGGCATGATGAGATAGGCTTTGGTATTGATGCCCATGATTTCCAGTGCATCAATTTGCTCACTGATGCGCATATTACCCAACTCACTTGCAATTCGACTGCCCACCACACCTGCCAGTACTACGCAAATCAATGTGGGTGCCAGTTCAAGAATGATGTTATCTCTTACAATAACAGCGATCACTGTTTTTGGAATGAGCGGTGTGATTAACTGGTAAGCTGTTTGTACAGTTGTTACCGCACCAAGAAAAACAGCAATAATGGCAACAATTCCTACAGAACGTACACCAATTTCATTGCACTGGTGCATCAGCTCTTTCCAGTACAGGCGGTGATTCTCCGGTTTGGAGAACATGCCTTTAATCATGATAAGGTAACGGCCAAGTGATGTAAAAAAATTCATAATTATTATCAGTAATCGATTATTGTCTCTTTGTTTGTGAAGATACTAATCGTCAGGAAGAAACCATAACCGCATTCAGTCAGCTTCAGATTTCGTGGTTCACTTTCTTAAAACGCTTCCAGAGGGGTGATTTTTTCACCACTTCTTCTGTATTGCCTTTTCCTTTCATTTGTGCATCTACGACTGCAATCAGCACCATGTTGAAAATGGAACGTACAGAACTTCCCAGCTGCAAAATATGAACCGGCTTCTTTAAGCCCAGTAAGATTGGCCCGATGGCATCTGCATCGCCTACTTCCTGCAGCAGGTTATACGCAATATTGCTGCTTGCAAGGTTCGGGAAGATGAGAATATTCGGCTCGCCATTCACTAACTCGCTGAATGGATAGTTCTCTTTCAAAATTTCTTTATTGAACGCAACAATGGGTTGTACTTCTCCATCGCAAACCAAGCCCGGCTCTCTTTCTTTCACAATCTCTCTTGCTTTTGCAACCAATCTTGCTTCAGTTGAATCACTGCTGCCAAAGTTGCTATAACTCAGCATGGCAATACGTGGCGTAATACCAAAGGTCCTTACTTCTTTAGCTACGAGCTGAGCAATATCAGCCAGTTCATCTGCTCTTGGATTAAAGTTGACGGTTGCATCAGCTAAGAACAATGGTCCACGCTTGGTGAGCATGATATACATGCCGGCAATTTTTTTCACGTCATCATCTTTGCCAATGATCTGTAATGCGGGACGGATTGTATCTGCATATTTTCTGCTCAATCCGCTGATCATAGCATCCGCTTCACCGGTTTCCACCATCATACAGCCAAAATGTGTACGCTCTTTCATGGCCTTATTGGCTTCATAACGGTTTAATCCTTTACGCTGACGTTTTAAAAATAACTGCAGTCCGAATTCATGACGTTTCTCATGCAGATCTTTGGCTTTTGGATCAAGTACAGGAATACCTTCCAGGTCAACACCATTAACTTCGGCCATATCACGGATATTTTTTTCATCACCCAATAAAATTGGATATGCAATTCCTTCTTCAAATGCCAGTTGTGCAGCTTTCAGCACTTTTACATTTTCCGCATCTGCAAATACAACACGCTTCGGTTCTTTTCTTGCTTTGTTACCGATAGCACGCATCAGCTGGTTATCTAATCCTAAACGTTTGTTGAGCTGCAATTCATATTCTTCCCAATTCGTAATTGGATTTTGTGCCACACCGCTTTCCATTGCTGCTTTTGCAACTGCAGGTGCTACATAACTCAATAATCTTGGATCAAGCGGTTTGGGAATAATATAGGTTTGACCGAATGAAATGCTCTTTTCATTATAGGCCATGTTTACAATATCCGGTACAGGAGTCTTGGCTAATTCAGCCAAAGCTTTTACTGCAGCCAGTTTCATGGCTTCGTTAATCTTGGTGGCACGAACATCTAATGCGCCACGAAAGATATAAGGGAAGCCGAGTACATTGTTTACCTGGTTGGGATAATCGCTGCGGCCTGTTGCCATAATTACATCATTACGTGCAGCAACTGCTTCTTCGTAACCGATTTCAGGATCAGGGTTTGCCATGGCAAATACAATTGGTTTCTTCGCCATGGTCTTTATCATTTCACCGGTAATTACATTCGCCACACTTAAGCCGATAAATACATCCGCATTTTTCATGGCATCCGCCAGTGTCATATCCGGATCCTTCACCGTTACAGCAAAACGTTTTTTATTATCATCCAGATTTGTTCTGCCGGTATGGATCACACCTTTGCTGTCGAACATTAAAAAGTTTTCCGGCTTTGCGCCCAGTGATTGATATAATAATACACAACCCATGGCAGCGGCACCGGCACCATTCACCACGAATTTTACTTTGTCAATTTTCTTTCCCTGTATTTCCAAAGCATTTAATAAAGCAGCAGAGCTGATGATGGCTGTACCATGCTGATCATCGTGCATGATGGGAATTTTCAATTCCTCTTTCAGCCTTTGTTCAATAATGAAACATTCAGGTGCTTTGATATCTTCTAAGTTGACACCGCCAAAAGTAGGCTCCAGTGCTTTTACAATCTGGATGATTTTCTCAGGATCTTTTTCATTGAGTTCAATATCAAACACGTCAATATCGGCAAAGATTTTAAACAGTACCGCTTTTCCTTCCATCACCGGTTTACCTGCTTCAGGTCCAATATCACCAAGGCCTAATACGGCTGTACCGTTACTGATTACCGCCACGAGGTTTCCTTTGGCTGTGTATTTATAGACATCTTCAGGGTTATGATGAATCTGCATGCAGGGTACTGCTACACCCGGCGAATATGCCAACGATAAATCCCGTTGAGTTTTTGCTTCTTTAGTAGAAATAACTTCAATCTTTCCCGGTCTTCCTTTTGCATGATACTCGAGGGCCTGTTGAGCCCGTAGATCGTCTTTGTTCATATGTATTTATTTTTGAAAGCAGTCGTTAAAACGACAGGATGGGCAAGGTACGAAATATGAGATAAGACCCTTGGCCTGAAAAGTAAAAGAAAAATGAATGTTTTGAGAGCTGGGCTCTTCAAAACGAATCGACTCCTGCTCAGTTAAGAAACCGGAAATATGTGTGAAGCTGAAATGATTTACATCACTTCAATCTGTTTTTTCAACAGGTCGTTAAACTCATCTCTTCTACGGATAAGATGAAACTGTCCATCTTTTACCAGTACTTCAGCCGGTTTATATCTTGAGTTGTAGTTGCTGCTCATTTCAAAACCATAAGCACCTGCATTATAGAAAACAAGGTAATCGCCTTCCCTGATTTCGTTGATTAAACGATCGGTAGCAAACGTATCTGTTTCGCAGATATAACCGGTGATCATGTATTTCTTTTCTTCACCGGTTGGGTTGGAAATATTTTTGATATGATGATAAGCATCATACATCATCGGGCGAATCAGATGATTCAGACCCGTATCCACTCCGGCAATATCCACTTCGCCATTTTCTTTCATCACATTTACCTGTGAAACCAGGTAACCGCATTCGCTCACTAAAAACTTTCCGGGTTCAAACCATACCTGGAGTTTTTTATGATCGGCTAATGGATGTGCATCAAAAGCCTGCTTCAGTTTTTGTCCAAGTAAAGCAACATTGGTTTCTTTTTCTTCAGGACGATAAGGCACTTTGAAACCACCGCCGAGATCAATTACTTCCAGTTCAGGAAAATGAGGAATCAAATCGAATAATACTTCAATGCCTTTTACAAATACATCCGCATCTTTAATTTCACTTCCGGTATGAATATGTAAGGTGCGGATGAAAATGTTGTGCTGCTTTACAATTGCTTCCAGTTCAGGAATCTGTTCAACAGGTATTCCGAATTTACTTTTATTATGACCTGTTGATATTTTTATATTGCCGCCTGCTAAAATATTCGGCCGGAGACGTACACCAACAGGATAGCTGTGTCCGTATTTCTTTCCAAACTTTTCCAGGTTCGACAAACTGTCAATGTTGATGTTAACGCCTGCTGCAACAGCTTCTTCAATTTCTGCAAAAGCAATACCATTGCTGGTGTACAAAATATTGTTGGGATCAAAACCAGCATGCAGGGCCATCTTCACTTCATTGATGCTGCTGCAGTCGATATTGCATCCAATGCTTTTGATGTAACGGAGAATATTGATATTAGTCAATGCTTTACTTGCATACCAAATCTTTGTATCAAGTACAGAAAAAGCCGACACTAATTTTTCATACTGACTTTTTATTTTTTCTGCATGATATACATATACGGGAGTGCCAAACTGTTCTGCAATTTGTACCAGTTGATCGTTTGCTAAAGATGGAGTCATGTTTCGATTGAGTGAGCTGCGAAATTAATTGAATTTGTGATACAGTCTGGCCGCCCCAGGCGGCCTGACCGATAAAGCGGCCAGACTAATAAAAAAAGCCGCATTAGCGGCTTTGAATATTTTTATCAGTAAAGATTATGTATTTTCTTCATCATCCTTTTTCTGTTCTTCTTCCACTTCCTCTTCATTGCTGAAGTCTTCTTCGGTTGCAGAAGGCTCTTCTTCTGTTTCGGAATCTTCCATTGTTTCTTCTTCAAGAAGTACAACATCTTTCAAAATGATATCTTCAATAGCAGCGTCTTCAGTTGAAGCAGTTTCTTCATCTGTAACTTCCTGTTCAATTAAATCGCCTTCTTCTGTTACAATCAAAGCTTCTGATGATAATTCTTCTTCCTCATCACCCGCTACCTGGAGAAAATCACTCATTACACCGGTTGGTTCAACCAATTCACTGGATATAATTTCTCTAATCTTTGGTAAATCCTCCGGAGAATTGATGCCGAAATAATCCATAAAGGTTCTGGAAGTGGCATATACCAATGGATGACCGGGAAGTTTTTCGTTACGGCCGATGATAGAAATCAATTCTTTTTCTAATAGCTTCTGAACAGCATAATCACAACTCACACCACGAATAGCTTCCATTTCACCTTTGGTGATGGGTTGCTTGTAAGCAATAATGGAAAGTGTTTCCAATGCTGCAGTGCTGAGACGTTTCAGGAATTTATCGCCATTGATCTGTGCAACTGTTTTATGAAATTCTTTCTTTGTAAGAAATTGCCAGCCGCCACCACTTTCTCTTACTTCAAACGAATAAAATTCTGAATTGTATTTTTCACGGATGGCACTGATGGCAGCTTCTGTTTGATCAAGCGATGCCCTGTCTTCAATAAAACCAAGTGCATTATTCACCATATCACACAACTCTAAGGTTGTTAATGGCCGCTCAGCGGTAAAGATGAGCGCTTCAATATGTGGTATGATTACACTTAGTTCCATCAGAAAATTTGAAAATTTGAAAATTTGAAAATCAGTTACAACTCTCAAATTGTTTACTCTTGCCTTACTCCCTTTAGGGTTGGGGCTTATCCATTCAACGCTGCTGCGCCACTTACAATCTCAGTTAATTCAGTTGTAATGGCCGCCTGGCGTGCACGGTTATAGCTGATACGGAGTGAACGCAATAATTCATTGGCGTTATCACTTGCCTTATCCATTGCTGTCATCCTTGCACCATGCTCAGATGCGTTTGCATCCAGCACTGCTTTGAATAATTGTGTATTGAGGATCTTGGGCATTAATTCAGTAATCAGTTCTTCCTTGCCCGGTTCAAAAATAAAATCAGCTTTTGTTTTACTTGCAGATGCCGTACTAACCACTTTAGGAATGGGAAGAAAACGTTCAGCTTTGAACTGCTGCGTAGCTGCATTTTTAAACTGGCTGTAGATTAGTTCCACCACATCATAGTCGCCTTTCACAAATGCTTCCATTGCAGCGGCTGATGCCTGTTGTACCGTTTCAAAAGAAAGACGGTGGAAAATATCTCTGTAGGTATCGCTTGTTTTATAATTTGCCCGTAACATAGCCTCCACACCTTTTTTACCAATACCCCAAACTTCCACATTTCCCTTGCGGGCCTGTTCTGCATAATGATCTGTAATGGTTTGCTTGGCCAGCTTAACCAGGTTGGCATTGTAACCACCGCACAATCCACGGTCGCTGGTAACAAGAAGGATCAGCACTTTATTTACCGGACGCTCATCGGCCAGTTTCATGCTCACACTGCCATCGCTGTTGCTCACAATATTGCTCAGCATTTCCTGCAGCTTCTGCGCATAAGGACGCATTTGAATGATGGCATCCTGCGCTTTACGCAGTTTGGCCGCACTCACCATTTTCATGGCCTTGGTAATTTGCTGTGTACTCTGAACACTTTTGATCCTGTTACGTACCTCTTTTAATTGTCCGGGCATTTCTTTGTCGTTTAACGTTGAACGGTTGAAACGTTTAAAGTTGGCTGTTAAATCGGAAACCTGCTGACCTTAAACCTGAAACTTTAAACTTGTTTTTCCGGCCGCAAAGGTAAAGGAAAGAGGATGAAAAAGGGCAGGGGCTTTTGAAATTGTGGAAAAGGAAAAACAGCTGATAAATTCTGCCCTGATCATCTGCAATCACCTGACTGAATGGTGATATCCGGGCAGACCGGAAATAGAAAAGCAGTCCGTTTTTGGACTGCTTTTCTATTGAAAAAGGATCGTGTTGCTTAATCGTGGTTTTCTCCTCTCATCATGTTATTACCACCCATTCTCCTGAAATTATTGTTTTGCTGTTGGGGTGCCTGGCCTTTAAACTTGTTGAACCTGTATGTAAAGCTGAACATAAAGTACTGGGTAAGTCCATTGGTTTGGGTATCGTTCACGTAGTTATCTGTCACGCTTCTGCTGATATTAGTGTACTCTTTAAAGATGTCATATCCCGACAGTTTCAGGATGACGTTCTTCTTTTTAAAAATTTCCTTTTCAAGGGAAGCATTCAGCATAGCTATGTTTTTCTGTGAAGAGGATGTGAGACCTTCATAAATGTAGTAGTCAAAATCCCAGCGCATGATAAAGCCGGCTCCGAAATCGATCCGTCCGTCATTGCTCAGTATGATGGAATGTAAACGGTTAATTAATGGTGTTTTCGAATAGTCTGTATAGTTGAGATTATAACTGGCACCGGTTCTCATTTCAAGCCATTTGAGGTTGTATTCAAAATCAAACCCCTGTGTCCAGTTCCAGTTGTGACCAATATTTTTAATATCAGGGGAGATAGTCTTCGTATTTCCGACTGTTTTAATAGTATTTGAAATACCCACATTGTTATTATAGTTCACCATACTCCTGGTGCTGATAACATACTTCCTGTTTTTAAAAGGCTTTGAAAAATTGAAAAACAGATTTGTATTGTAATATCCATCCACATTTAAAGGGCTTGTCAATGTGCCGGTTATTCTGTCAGACGAATCTTTAAAAGTTGTGAGTTTATTTACAATCTGATTATCCACCGTATTGAATGACAGGTTCACTAAGAAAATACGGCCTGAACTGAAGTTAAAATTATTAAAGCTTGTATTGATTGTGTGTGAGGTGGAAGGCTTCAGCAAAGGGTTACCGATTGATTTGTTGATCAGGCTGCTTTCTTCCAGTACAGGCTGTAACTGGTCGAAACTTGGCTGCCGGGCACTTCCGCTGTAATTGAAATTGAGTGTTTTTGTTCTGGTGAAGTTGTACACAAAACGGGCAACAGGAAACCAGTTAAGGTTTTTGATGGGTCTTAAAGTGCTGTCTTTTGAAACATCGTAACGGTTCAGTATAACCGGTTGGAACAAGACCCCGATCGTATAATTATATTTCTTTTTTATAGTTCTGACAGCTGCACTGAAGCGGTTGTAATCGAAACTGTTTTCATAATTGTTACTCAAAGAATCCACAAATATATACCCGTTACCTGTTGCCGGGGTTTTAGACAAAACCCTTTTATCATTGCCTGCAAAATTGTGGTTAAAATTATAACTCAGGTCAAGGAATCTTTCGGAACTAAGCGGTTCTGTATAGGTGAATCTGGCATTAATTCCCCTGTTGTTATTATCCTGTACGGTATTTCTTAATTGTAAGGAATCATAAACCTTTATACCGTTGATATCATAAAAATGTGTCAGGTTATTTTTCAGCTGATCTGATTCACTTCCCGATAAACTCAACTCACCCCTGAACGAAAAATTTCTTCCTCTTTTCTGAAATCGGTGATTATACAAAACGGAAGTGCTGAAATTAGGCCGGTTTGAAACGGATGTTGATCGGTTACTGTCTGCCCTGCTCTGAATTTTAGAAGTAAAAACATCAGAAGTGCTGGATGTGTTTGTATTGCCATCTGCATAGGAAAAGCTGGGGTTAATTTTGATATAGTTGAATGAGTCAATCCAAAGCTCCAGGTTGCCAAATGCTCTGTGTGTACCACTTTTGTTTCTTGACAGTTGATTGGAATTAGTAAGAATCGGTTCTTTTATTTGCTGGTTTGATGTAAAAGATTCTGTAAGTGTATTTCTGTCTGTATAAGTATAGCTTCCGTAAAAGCTGTTTCTCTTGCCAAAATCTGTACGGTAATTCAGGCCTGCAGAGTTTAGATTGGTAATGCCGGTTTGGTTGTTATTTCCACCTTGTCCTCCTCCACCTCCGCCATCTGAGCGGAATGTTGATGTGTTATTATTATTACTGTTGAGAATAAGGGAGAGCTGTTTGTTGTTATTAAACTTGTTAATGGCTGCTGCCACAATATACCGGTCATCTGTACCATAGCCAGCCTGGGCACGGCCGAAAATACCTTGATTCTTATCTTTTTTCAACTGAAGGTTGATCACTTTTTCAGGATCTCCATCACGAATGCCGGATGCATTCGACTGATCGCCATAATCATCCACCACCTGTACTTTATCAATCATATCAGCCGGAATTTCTTTAGTGGCTGTTTTAGGATCTCCGGAGAAGAAGTCTTTACCGTTTACTTTAACTCGTGTAACCGCTTTCCCCTGTGCAGTTATATTGCCCTGCCTGTCAACCTGCACACCGGGTAGTTTTTTTAAGAGATCTTCTGTTGTTGCATTGGGTTTGGTGGCGAATGCACCTGCTCGGTATTCAACCGTATCTTCTTTCATAGTTACAGCAGGGGCTTCGATTATAATTTCTGCCAGGTCTTTATAGTCGTTGGCCAACACAAGGTCACCAAGATCGATACTGGCAACACCTACAGATGGCTTGAAAAACTCTTTAGCCATGGGCTTGTATCCCATATAGCTGATAATAATATAGTAGCCTGAGCCGGGGATTTTTTCAAAACCAAATTCACCTTTTGCGTTTGTAAGTGTACGGATTGTGTCCTTTGGGGCTGCTTTTTCAACCAGCTTTACGGTCGCTTTGTCTAATCCCTTTTCCCCTGATGAATCGGTTACTCTGCCGGTAATGTTTTTGGTTTGAGCCATTAGTTGAAACGATGCAAAAAAACCAAGTGTGATAAGTAGTATTTTCTTCATAAACCTGTTTGAGTCACGAAATACGAATATTTTCGTTAATTAATTTTTATCAAATGTGTTAAATTATAGACGTTAAAGCGTTAAAATGCTTGCTTGGTTAAATTCATACTTTATAAGTGGCAAAACTATAGGTTCAATGGCTGGAGGGTATCCGTATAGCAGGGTAAATCAGTAAGAACAGGTCTTATTGTGATTTGATTAACAGCACATAGGCTCGTAAAGTAAGCAGGTAACGGGCAATAACTGTCTTTCTGTTTCATTACCTTTGTCGCCCTGTAAAAACAGGAACGCTCTGTCAAATTGGCTTTAATGCAAACTTTGCATTGTATTTGACAAGGTTCAGGATCAAACCAAATAATTGACTCATTAATAGAATATTATGTTAGGATTCTTATCGAAGATTTTTGGTGGCAGCAAAAGCGAGAAAGATGTTGTTAAACTCCAGCCGGTTGTTGAGAAAACCAATCAATACTTTCAGCAATATCAAACATTAACAAACGATGAACTGAGGAACAAAACAGTTGAGTTCCGGCAGCGTATTCAGCAGCACCTTGCTGATATAGATAAAGAAATTGCTGATCTCAATGTGAGGGCCGAAGCCTTTACCGAAGATGAGATCCAGGAAAAAGATACCACCTATCAGCAAATTGATAAGCTGAAAAAAGAGCGGGACAAAAAAATTGAAGAAGTACTGGAAACAATTCATCCAGAAGCATTTGCTGTAGTGAAAGAAACAGCCCGACGGTTTACCAACAATGAAGAATTAAAGGCAACTGCCACTCAGCTTGATAAGGATCTGGTGATTAAAAGACCGCACATGCGTATTGAAGGTGATCAGGTATTTTACAAAAAAGCATGGATAGCCGGCGGTTCGGAAGTTATCTGGAACATGGTGCATTATGATGTACAGTTAATTGGTGGCAGTGTATTACACCAGGGAAAGATTGCAGAGATGGCTACCGGTGAAGGTAAAACGCTGGTATCAACCCTGCCTGCCTACTTAAATGCGTTGGCTGGTGAAGGTGTGCATCTTGTAACAGTGAATGATTACCTGGCACGCCGTGACAGTGAGTGGAACGGAACCATTTTTGAATTTTTAGGATTAACCGTTGATTGTATTGATAAGCATCAGCCAAACAGTGATGAGCGAAGAAAAGCATACATGGCTGATATTATATATGGCACCAATAATGAATTTGGTTTTGACTATCTCCGTGATAACATGGTGGTAAACACAACCGAAAAAGTGCAGCGCAAACTGCATTTTGCTATGGTGGATGAAGTGGATAGTATCTTAATTGATGAAGCCCGTACGCCATTGATCATTGCAGGTCCTGTTGGAACAGGGAGCAATGAGCAGCAGTTTCAGAATATGAAACCACGTATTGAAAAGCTGATCGATGAACAGAAACGATTGGCTCAGCAATATTTAAATGAGGCAAAGAAATCAATTGCGGATGGTGATGATGATCCAAAAACTGGCGGCTTGGCATTGATGCGTGCATGGAGAGCTTTACCAAAGTATGGTCCGTTGATCAAATACTTAAGTGAACCGGGCGTTAAAGTGAAATTGCAGAAAGCAGAAAATTATTATCTCTCTGATCAGCAAAAGGAAATGCCGAAAGTAGATGAAGGGTTACTGTTTCATATTGATGAAAAAAGTAATTCGGTTGACCTCACAGACAAAGGGTTGACCATGTTGACCAACAACAACGAGGATCCTAACTTCTTTGTTATGCCGGATATCAGTACTTCATTGGCAACACTGGATAAAAGTGAAATGCCTTCGGCTGAAAAATTGCAAAAGAAAGAAGCGTTCTTATCTGAATATTCAGCCAAAGCAGACCGTATCCATACAGTATTGCAGATGCTGAAAGCATATACCCTGTTTGAAAAAGATATTGAATATGTTGTACTTGATGGACAGGTGAAAATTGTTGATGAACAAACAGGCCGTATTCTTGATGGCCGCCGTTACAGCGATGGTTTACACCAGGCTATTGAAGCAAAGGAAAATGTAAACATT